>NZ_JBSFKF010000046.1:0-51429 GCF_053598415.1 Kitasatospora sp. NPDC001132
CGGAGGTCGGCGGCTTCGACCCCCGGGCCTTCGAGTCCGCCGCCTTCGAGTCCGCGGCCGCCGAGCGGCCGAGCGGGGGGCGCCCCGCGGGGGGCGGCCGCCCCCCCCCCGCGGGCGGGGGGGGGCCCGCCACCCGGCGCCCCGCCGGCCCCCCCCTGGCCGCCCCGGCCGCCCCCGCGCGCGCCATCGACCTGCCCGCGCCCACCGTCGGCCGCCCGGTCGGCACCACCAGCCTGCACCTGGTCGACCACGGCCGCCCCGACCCGTTCGCCCCCGTCCCCGGCCCGCGCGAACTCATGGTCCAGTTCTGGTACCCGGCGCGCGGCACCGCCGGCCGGCCCCGCGCGCCCTACACCACCGCGCGGGTCGCGGCCGCGATCGAGCGGATCCTGCCGCTGGATCCGGGCACCCTCGCCCTGGTCCGCCCCACCGCCCGCGCCGACGCCCCCGCCCACCCCGGCCCGCTCCCCCTGCTGCTGCTCGGCCACGGCCGCGGCGGCGCACGCAGCAACTGCACCGCACTGGCCGAGGAGTTGGCCGCCCACGGCTACCTCGTCGCGGCCGTCGACCACACCTACGACGCCGCCGCCGTCGAGTTCCCGGACGGCCGGCTGGTGCGCGGCGCCCTGCCGGAGAGCCCGCCGGGCTGGGACCCCGAGGACCGCAAGGAGATCGCCGCACGGGTCGGCGACCTGCGCTTCGTCACCGACGAACTGACCGGCGGCCGGCTGCCGTTCCGGGTCGATGAGGAGCGTATCGGCGTGCTCGGCCACTCCATGGGCGGAGCCGCGGCCGCCGAGGCGCTGCGCCAGGACCGGCGCCTGCGGATCGGCCTCGACCTCGACGGCGGCCTGTTCGGCTCCCCTGTCCCCGAACTCGGGCTGGACCGGCCGTTCCTGCTGCTCACCTCGATCGACGACCACGACACCTGGCAGCGCTGGCGCGAGCACCACCACGCCTGGGGCCGCCAGCTGCGCACCCTGGGCGCGGGCCACCTCAGCTTCACCGACCTGCCGCACGCCGCCGCCCCCGGCCACCTCGCCGACCACCTCCCCGCCGACGCCTACGCCGCCCTGCTCGGCACCCTCGCCCCGCCCCGCGCCACCGCGCTCACCCGCAGCTACGTCCGGGCCTTCGCCGACCGCTTCCTGCGCGACCGCCCCACCCCGCTCCTCGACGGCCCGTCGCCTCGCCACCCGGAGATCGAGTTCCGCTGGAGCCGCGGGTAGGGGCCGTGTCGCCGATCGTTCCCGGGCCGGGACACTCCCCCGGCCTTCGGGCCGGGCGGTACCCCACCCCCGCCCTGCGATGCACGCACCCCAAGGCCGCGCCCTGATCCGGACTGGTCGACAAGACGGGCCCCGGGCACGATCCCACCCTAACCCGCCGGGTACTCCGCCGGGTCGCGGCCGAAGAAGGCGGCGAGCCGGTCGTACGCCGGGGCGTCCTCGGGGGCGGCGACGGCGGGGCCGAACGCGTGGTGCTCCTCCTCGGCGCCGCGGTACTCGGGCTTGAGCGCGCCGCCGGCCCAGGCGAGCGCCGCGTGTGCGACCTCGTGGTCCAGGCCCTCGGTGGACTGGCCGGTGGCTCGGGCCAAGTCCCAACCGTGGACAGCGAATTCAGCGATCTGCTGGTCCACCGGGAAGCGGGCCGGGAGGGTGCCGACGCCGGGGATCTCCAGGGTGCCTCCGAGGTCGCCGGCCGCGCGCCAGGCGTCGACCAGTTCCTCCGCCCCGGCCTCGAAGGCGTGCAGCCAGTCCTCCTCGACCCGGTCGAAGGGCTGCGACCAGTCCGGCTGCCCGCCCTTCGCCCGTACGGTGAACTGCCGCAGGTCGTGCAGGAGGTGGCTGACCAGGTCGCCGACGTCCCACGAGCGGCAGGGCGTCGGGTGGCCGGCCAGCTCGACGCCGGTGCCGTCGATCAGTCCGGCGGTCTGCGCGAGGGCCCGGGCGAGCAGCTCGATCGGGTCTTCCGCTGCGGTCATGGCACACCTCTCGGTACGGGGTCCCGGTGCGGGAGCGCGGGTCGTGCCGGGTGATCGTAAGCGCGGGCGCCGACCACCGCCCGCCACGACACCGCACCCACCGTCACCGGGCCCGCCGCCGGGCGTCAGGAAGCGAAGCCGCCGTCCACCGCCAGCTCCGCGCCGGTGACGTACCGGCCGTCCGCGCCGACCAGGTAGGCGACGGCGCCGGCGACGTCCGCCCCGGTGCCGAAGCGGCCGAGTGCGGTGAGTCCGCTCTGGAGCTCCGCCGCCGGGCCGTCGACCGGGTTCATGTCGGTGTCGATCGGCCCGGGGTGGACCAGGTTGGCGGTGATCCCGCGCGGGCCGAGCTCGCGGGCCAGCGCCTTGGTCAGGCCGATCAGCGCGGCCTTGCTGGTCGCGTACAGCGTGGCACCGGGGAAGGCGGCGCGCTGGGCGATGCAGCTGCCGATGCTGACGATCCGCCCGCCGTCGGCCAGGTGCGCGGAGGCCGCCCTGGCGTACAGGAAGGGGGCCCGGACGTTCACCTCCATCACCCGGTCGACGTCCTCCAGCGTGAAGTCGCCGATCGGGCCGACGGCGCCGACGCCGGCGTTGTTCACCAGGACGTCCAGTTTCCCGAACCGCTCGACGACGGCCTCGACCACGCTCTCCACCGCCTGCGGGTCGCAGCTGTCCGCCCGTAGGGCCCAGCCGGTCCGCCCCATCGCGGTGATCTTGGCGACGACCTCCTCGGCCCGCTCCGCACCGCCCTGGTAGGTCAGCACCACGTGGGCACCGTCCTCGGCCAGCCGCAGGGCGACCGCCGCCCCGATCCCCCGGCTGCCGCCGGTCACCAGCGCCACCTTGCCGTCGACCCCGTCGATTCCCGCCGCACCGTTCATCGTCATCTCTCCAGAACTCCTCGTTCCGATCTCGGACATGACTCGATCCTGGTCCGGGGCGTTTCAAACCTCCGGCGGAAATCAGACGTTGCGTTCAACGTTCAACCATTCGCGGGACGCCCCGCACCCCGGCGTACGCGCCCGTCAGTGGCAGTACGAGCCGACCGCCGTCTGTCCCGTGCGGTCGGGCCCGGCCGCCGGGTCGGCTCCGGCGTAGCCGAAGGGCCGCTCCAGCTCCCGCGCGCCGTCCAGGAGCAACGGGTGCCGCCGCGCGGTTCTCGAATCCCGCCGCGCGCAGGGCCGTCACCACCGGACCGTCGGCCGACGCCGGCGAGAGGCCGGACGGCCGGCGCCCGCCCCGCGCGGGCACCCCCACCCCCGAACGGCCCGTCAACCGCCCGTAACGGGCCGTTGACGGGCCGTTGACGCACCGGAACCGGCCGGGCGGTCGCCCCCGTCCAGGGCGGCCGCCCGGCCGGTTCCGCAGGGCTCCGTCGGGCGGCGGGCCTCCCGCCGGACGGTCGGCCCGGTCAGACCGTCAGCGTCTGGCCCGGGAAGATCAGGTCCGGGTCGCCACCGATGGTGCGCGCGTTCTTCCGGTACAGGCTGTCCGTGTCGGTGCCGAACTTGGCCGCGATCTCGCTGAGGGTGTCACCGCTCCGGACGGTGTAGCCGCCCGCGGCGGTGTTCTTCGGCGAGGCCGGCGCGGACTGCGCCGGCTTGGCCGAGGGCTGACCCTTGGGCGCCTGCTGGGTGGCGGCGGGCGCGGCGGGCTTGGCCGCGGGCTTCGCCGCCTTCGTGGTCGGCTTGGCCGCCTTGGCCGCCGTGCCGCCCGCGGTGTCGACGGCGGCCGGAGCGCCGCCCTTGCCCAGGCCCGCCTTCTGCGAGCAGACGGGCCAGGCGCCCGGGCCCTGCGAGGCGAGGACCTTCTCCGCGACGGCGATCTGCTGGTCCTTGCTCGCCTTGTTGGCCTGGGAGGCGTACGCGGTCCCGCCGTACGCGGCCCAGGTGGACGGGGCGAACTGCAGCCCCCCGTGGAAGCCGTTGCCGGTGCTGATGCTCCAGTTCCCGCCGCTCTCGCACTGGGCGACGGCGTCCCAGGTCGAGCTGGTAGCGGCGGAGGCCGAGGTGGCCGTGACGAGGCCGGCCACCGGCAGGGCCGCGACGGCGGCGCCCGCGATGACCGCCATCCGAACGCGGTGGCGCTTGACGGTGGCGGTGGTGTCGGTGGCAGCGGCGGTCTCGTGACGGGGATTCATACAGGTCCTCTCGACAAGTCCCGGGCGGGCATGCGGAACCAGGCCCGGGACATGGGCCGGCGGTCTTTTGCTCACCTCACTCGACGGGCGGCCGGACACGTGTCGGACGTGCCGTGCCGCCCCGGTCACCTCCGCACGCCGACGGCCTGTTCGAGCCGGCCTCGTCGGCGGGCACCGCCCTCGCGCCGCGGGTCAGTCGGCGGGCAGTGCGTCGGGGTGAACCCGGGTGGCGCTCGTTGCGCCGCCAATGAAGCTAGGGGGCATCACCCGGACGCAGCAAGCAATTCTTGGACCTCGCAGGTCAGTTGACTGTTACCGGCGGTATCGATCAAGAAGTTGCGCCCGATTTGAAAGCTTTTGACCGTATTTTCAAGATCAAATGGTCAATTTTCGTGCCCTCGCTCACACCTATCCCTCCGAGAAAGCTGACACACCATCCACGCGGAGGAATCGCCCACTGACGCACTGTCACCACCGAAGCCGGAGTTCCCGGTTCCGCATGGCCGCCGAGTGGCATCCATCACGCTCGACACGGCGAGCGAGTGAGAAATTACCCTCAGTTACGGTCGTCAAGCTCCGCGTCCCGCGCCAGCAGCGCCGCCTGGACCCGGTTCTCGCAGCCCAGCTTGGCCAGGATCCGGCTGACGTAGGTCTTCACCGTCGCCTCGCTCATGTGGATCCGCGCCCCGGCGTCGGCGTTGGACAGACCCTCTCCGAGCAGCGCCAACACCTCCAGCTCACGCGGGGTGAGCACCTCCAGCCGGCGCCTCGCCGCCACCGCGCGGGCGGCCAGCGAGGCGCTGCGTCCGGAGGCCAGCGAGTCGACGATGTGCCGGGTGGCGGCCGGGGAGAGGAAGGCGTTCCCGCCCGCCGCCGCCCGGACGGCCTGGATCAGCTCGTTCGGCGCGGTGTCCTTGAGCAGGAAGCCGGCACCGCCCTCGGACACGGCGCGCAGGACGTTCTCGCGCTCCCCGAAGGTGGTGAGGATCAGCGCCCGCGCGCCGGGGGCGACCTTCGCCAGTTCCCCGAGCGCCGTCAGCCCGTCCATCACCGGCATCTGAATGTCCAGCAGCACCACGTCCACCCGGTGCGCCCGCGCGAGCTCCAGCGCCTCGCGCCCGTCCGCGGCCTCCGCGACCACCTCGATGTCGTCGGCGGAGCCGAGGATCATCCTGATTCCGGCCCGGATCAGCGGCTCGTCGTCGGCGACGAGGACTCGGATCACGCTGGTCATTCCCCTCGAACGGTGCTCTTCGGCTGCGGCACCATCCTCACATCCCGGAGAGACCGCTCCGAACCACCCCGATCCGGACCGGCCGGCTCCGAAACCGGCCCGGCCCGGCCCACCGGAGCACCCGCCCGCGCACGGGGGCACTCAGCCCCGGGCCACGTACTCCTGTTTCTCCACCAACGCCCCGTCCCGGAAGCAGAATCGCGCCACGTGCTCCTCGTTCCAGCCGGAGCCGGGCGCACCGTTCAGGACGTACCAGCGGCAGTGCGCGCCCGCCGGCACCTCGGGCCCCGTCCCTTTATAGGAGTCGGTGAAGAAGTCGTTGCCGCGCGGCAGCGTCTGCAGCACCTCGGCCTCGGCGGTGCCGACCCTGATCTGGTCGTACATCGGCTTCTGCACGGTCGCGTCATTGGTGCCCCGGACGAGGGCGACCACGCCCCAGACCAGCAGCCCGAGCACGATCACCGCGACCGCGACCACCCCGAGGGCACAGCCGATCGCCGGGCTGCGCCGCCCGCGCTCCGGCTCCTCGACGGGCGGCAGCCCGTCCACCATCCAGTCCTCGGCCCCGTCCGCCGCCGCGTCCTGCTCCGCCCCCTCGTACGGCAGCACCCCCGCCAGCCGGAAGCCGTGCTCCGGCGTGGGCCCGGCGTGCACCATGCCGCCGACCAGCCGGGCGCGCTCCCGCAGTCCGGCCAACCCCTGACCGCCGCTCACCGCCGTGCCCGCGCCGACGCGTGCCCCCACGAGCTCCGGCGCGCGGGCGTTCGTCACCTCCACCACCAGCGCGTCCGGCTCGTACCGCAGCGCGACGCCGATCGGCGCGCCGGGCGCGTGCTTGTGGGCGTTGGTGAGCGCCTCCTGCACGATCCGGTACGCCGCGTGGTCGACGGCGGCCGGCAACGGACGCCGCTCGCCCTCCAGGGTGAAGTCGATCCGCGCCCCGGCCGACCGGGAGGACTCCACCAGCCCCTCGACCCCGTCCACCCCGCCGCGGGCCGGCGCCCCGGCGGCGGCCGTCCCGGCGGTCGGCGGCAGCGCCGTCGACTCGTCGTGCAGCACCCCGACCACCTCGCGCAGCTCGCGCATCGCCGCGACCGCCGCCTGGCGCAGCACCCCGACGGCCTCGCGCTGCCGGTCGGTGAGCGTGCGGTCCACCTCCAGCGCGCCCGAGTGCACCGAGATCAGCGCCAGCTGGTGGCCCAGGCTGTCGTGCATGTCCTGGGCGATCCGGTGCCGTTCGCGCAGCCGCGCCTGGTGCACCACCATGACCCGCTCGCGCAGCAGCTGCTCGTTGCGCTCGCGCAGCGCGTCCAGCAGGGCGCGGCGCTGCGCCCGGTAGCGGCCGTAGAGCGCCGGCAGCACGGCGGACACCAGGAAGAAGCCGAGCGACAGCGGCAGGACGAGCTTCGGCGAGAGCGAGGCGACGTCCTTCACCGCGCCCGTCACCGTGAACAGCGCCCAGCCCACGACGAAGGCGCCGACCAGCGACCAGACCCGGCGGATCCGCGCGCCGGCCGTCCAGCCCGCGCACACCAGCATCAGCATCGGCCCGACCGCCCAGCCGGCCAGCGCCGCGGTGGTGAGCAGCACCGTGGCCGGCAGGCCCCTACGCAGGACGAACAGCACCGCGACCGCGAGACCGAGGGGCAACGCCAGGCCGCTGTTGGAGAGCAGCTCCAACAGTGCGGCGAAACCGCCCACCAGCAGGGCGAGCACCGCCTCGCCCACCACCCGCCGGGGCCGCCAGGGCCCCGGCAGAGCCGTCCGTACCGCCGTGTTCCAGGCCCGCGCGATCGCTTCCACCCGTCGAGGCTACCGGTCCGGCCGCGGCGCCCGCCGCCCTCCTTCGTCTCCGCCCCGCGACGACGAAAGTCGCCTGGTCACCGCGGCCGAGTGGCATCCGTCCAGCGGCCGCTCGGGCCGTACTCAGCCGAAGGCCGTGAGCAGCAGCGCCACGTCGTCCACCCGGCGGGTCGAGCCGACCTCGCGCAGCAGCCGCTCGGCCGCCTGCTCCAGTCCCTCCCCGGCCGCGGCCCGGGCCAGCGCGGCCCGCAGCCGGTCCACGCCCTGGTCGATCGCCACCGCCGGGTCCTCCACCAGCCCGTCGGTGTAGAGGGCGAGCACGGCGCCGCTGCCCAGCCGCAGGTCGCTGACCGGGTAGTCGGCCCGCTCGACCACCCCGAGCAGCGGCCCGCCCGGGACGTACAGCGCCTCGGCCTGCCCACCGGGGTGGCGCAGCACCGGCGGGAGGTGCCCGGCCCGGGCGATCCTGGCGAGGCCGGCGGCGGGGGTGAGCCGGACGAGGCAGCAGCTGGCGAGCAGCCCGGGGTCGAGGTCGAGCAGCAGCCGGTTGGTGCGGGCGAGCACCTCGTCGGGCGGGTCGCCGCCGGTGGCGAAGGCGCGCACGGCGCTGCGCAGCTGCCCCATGGTGGCGGCCGCGCCGACGCTGTGGCCCTCGACGTCGCCGATCACCAGGGTGACGTCCGGGCCGGTGACGATCGCGTCGTACCAGTCGCCGCCGATCTCCATGCCCTGGGTGCCGGGCAGGTAGCGGGCGGTGATCCGGATGCCGGGCACCTCGGGCAGCCGGTGCGGCAGCAGTGCCTGCTGCAGGCCGCGGGCCAGGGCGAACTCGGCGTCGTACAGCCGGGCGCGTTCCAGGGCCTGGGCGATGAAGCCGCCGAGCGCGGTGAGCAGGCCGCGCTCCTCGACGGTGAAGGGGCGCGGGCGCTCGAAGCCGATGATGCAGCTGCCGACCGGACGGCCGGAGGCGATGAGCGGCAGGAAGGCCCAGGCGCCCATCTCGTCCAGGGCGAGGCCGGGATAGGTGGCGGCGAGTTCGCGCACCGACTCGAAGAAGATCGGGGTGCGGGTGCTGAGCGTCTCCGAGCCGGGCACCCGGGCGTCGACCGACAGGCCCTCGAAGGCGTCCAGGAAGCCGGCCGGGTAGCCGGTCTGCAGGAGCAGGTTCAGGCACTGCTCGCGCACCGCGTAGATGGCGAGCTCCTGGCCACCGCAGGCCGGCAGGATCTCCTCGGCCACCGCCCGGCACACGTCCCGGACGGTGACCGCCTCGGTGAGCGCGCTGGCCAGCTGCAGCAGGTGGTGGGTGCCGCTCACGCTGTCGCCCACCCCGGTGCGGGTGGCGGGCGGCGGGGTGGCGAGCGGCTCGGCGGCGCCCGGCGGCGCCTCGGCCGCGACCACCCGGCCGGTGACGCCGTGTGCGTCCGGGTAGAGCGAGAAGGCGAGCCAGCAGTCCGGCGGGCGGGCGGCCAGGAAGGCGGTGGGCTGCTGGGAGAACAGGGCGGCGCGGTAGCGGTTCTCGTAGAAGGGGTCGGCGAGCCAGGGCAGCATGTCCCAGGGGCTGTGGCCGAGCAGGTCCTCGCGGCGGGCCCCGAGCAGCGGCTCGACGGCGCGGTTGGCGTAGCCGATCCGGCCGTCCGGGTCGAGCGAGAACACGCCCTCGTGCAGCCGCTCGACGGCGGCCGCGGCGGCGGTCAGGGACCGCACGTCCAGCACCGCGCCGACCAGGTGGGTCCGGCCGTCGGAGATCGCCACGGGCACCCGGGCCCACAGTTCCACCGGGTACGGCAGGCCGTCCCGCCCGAGCACCCGGACGCGGGCGGCCAGCACCTCGCCGTGCTCCAGCGCGACGCGGGCGGCGGCCCGGAACTCCGGCAGGTCGCCGGGCGCGATCCGATGGTTCAGCGCCGCCGCCGTGCCGTCGAACTCGCCCGGCCCGAAGCCGAAGATCTCCCGGAAGCGGTCGTCGGCGGCGAGCGCCCCGGTGGCCAAGTCCCAGTCGAACAGCCCGATTCGGGTGGTCGGCACCGTCGACGACGGCGCCTCCACCACGGCCACCTCGCCGCCCGGCTCCACGGACTGCCCCGGTTCCGCCAACTCGGCCAGCTCCCGGCCGAGTTGGTCCGCCACCGAGGCGAGCTGCCGCGCGGCGGGCTCCGGCAACCCCTCGTCCGAGGCGGGCCACAGCCCGCTCAGCACCCCGAACCGCTCCTCGCCGCACCCCACCGGCACACAGGCCGAGGCGAAGTCGTACGGCAGGCCGACCGCGAACTGCGGGAAGCGCCGCATGGTGTCCTCGGTGTCGGTCAGGGTGATCACGTGCCCGGTCCGGAAGCAGACCGCGACCGGCATCGGCCCCGCGGCGGCCACCCGCCGGAACGGGCTCATCACCGTCGGCGGCACGCCCGCGATCGTGCGCAGCACCAGCGACCGGCGGTCCCGCGAGCGCAGGTACACCAGCGCCCCGTACGCCTCGGTGGTGCCGAGCACCCGGCGCACCGCCCCGGCGAACAGCTCGTCCCGCCGCTGCTCCGCGTGCCGGGCCGGGTCCCGGACGGACCGGGCCGGCTCCGCGCCGGCTCCGGGCTCCGGCGGCCGGTCGGGACCGGTGCGCGCACCAGGGGCCCCACCGGTCGCCTGCGGATGGCACATGCTCTTTTGCTACGCCCGGCCCGGAACGGTGTCAAGGCGAGTGCGCACCGGCCCCGAGCTGCCACGGGGCCCGGCCTGCCCCGGCACGGACGGCATGCCGAGCGAATCCCGCCGCACCACCGTGGTCAACCGCAAGGGGCACCGCGACGACCCCGGAGACGGGGTCCGGTCGGCGGCCCGTCGACCGTTTCCCGTTCGATATCCTCCGGGCGGGTGGCGGCGCGAGGCCGCCGGGTGGGGAAGTGGGAGCCGCATGCAGTCGCCGTCGTCCGAGAAGTCCGCACACGGAGCGTCGTGGCAGTGGGACGGGGAAACGGCGGGCGGCGAGGCCTCCGCGGACGTGGTCGCGGGCGGCGGGGAGCGTCTGCGGCCCAGCCGGCGCGGGCTGCTGGTCGGGGCCGGGGTGCTCGCGGCGGGCGGGGCCGCCTGGGCGCTCGGCCGTACGGGTGGCGGCGGAGTGCTCCCGTCGCCGGGGCCGAGCAGGCCGCAGCCGACCGCGCTGTCCGGGCCGACGCCGCTCTGGACCTACCGCGGCCCGGAGGCGATGACCCCCGAGCGGCTCACCGACCCGCCGCACCGGCCCGTCTACCTCTCCAGGAACGGCCTGCAGGTCCTCGACCACGACCGGGGCACCGCCGGCCGGCTGCTGGTCTTCGAGCCGCCGACCCCCCGTAACCGGCCCAGCGACAGCGACATGCTCGACAAGGTGGTGTTCGGACCGGAACACCTCTTCGCCACCTACCAGGGCCACGCCGAGGCCCGGCACTTCACCGACCCCGCCGCCGACTGGAGCCTGCCGCTGCCCGACGAGCTCCAGGGCCAGACCCGTCTCGCCGGCCACGACCGCGGCATCCTCTACGGCTACTCGTGGGGCCGCCCGCGGGCCGACGGCACCCCACCGCAGAACCACCTCTTCGCGCTGCGGGTCGCCGACCGCTCCGTGCTCTGGTCCGTCCGCACCGAACAGACGGAACAGCCCGTCACCCCCACGACCGGCCCCAAGCACCCCCTCCTGGTCTGCGTCCGCTTCCTCGGCGGCCGCACCGAGCTGGCGGCCCGCGACGCCCTCACCGGCCGCGAGCTGTGGACCGCCCCCGGCGAGGAGGACCTCCGCTGGTGCGTCACCGGCGCCGAGCGGATCTACGTCCCCGACGGCAGCGGCGGCGTTCGCATGCTGCTCCCCACCGGCGAGACGGGCTGGACCCACTCCCCCGCCCGGGGTGAGTCCTGGCGGGCCCTGCCGCCCGTGGAGTGCGACGGGCAGCTGCTCATCCCGCGCGACCAGGGCACCGTCGCCGCCCACGACACGTGGTCCGGCGGGCAGAACTGGTCCTGCCGGCTGCCGTTCCCGCTGGACCGCCGCAACCGTCCGCTGGTCGCCGAGCGCACCATGTTCGTCCCGGGCACCGCGGCCGGAGGGGTCAGCGCGGTCGACATCACGGCCGGCGAGCTGGAGTGGACCTTCCACGACTCGGGCCCTGGCAAGGACGTCTGGACCGTCGCCGCCGACAAGGACCGCCTCTACGCCGGCCACGACGACATCCTGCACGCCCTCCCGCTGCGCTGAGCGCCGAGCACCCCGACGAGACGGCACGACACGGCAGGATGGCCCGATGCAGGTACGCCCGATCTCCCCCGACAACCTGGCCGAGCTGCTCGCCGACCGCATCGCCGCCCTGCCCGACGCCCGAGGCCGGCGCCTGCGGGTGGCCGTGGACGGTGCGGCGGCCGCCCGTCCTGAGGCGCTCGCGGACGCCCTGGTGGAGCCGCTGCGGCTGCGCGGCCATCCGACGCTGCGGGTCTCGGCCGCCGGTTTCCTTCGCCCGGCCTCCATCCGGCTGGAGTACGGCCGCCACGACGCGGACGCCTTCCACGACCTCTGGCTGGACGACGGCGCCCTGGCGCGCGAGGTGCTCGATCCGCTGGAGCCGGGCGGCAGCGGCCGCGTGCTGCCCTCGCTGCGCGACCCGGTCACCGACCGCTCGACCCGCGCCCCGTACACCGAACTCCCGCCCGGCGGCGTGCTGTTGCTGGACGGCGCCCTGCTGCTCGGCCGCTGGCTGCCGCTGGAGCTGACCGTCCACCTGTCCCTCAGCCCGGCCGCGCTGGCCCGCCGCACCCCGGCCGACCAGCAGTGGACGCTGCCCGCCTTCGCCCGCTACGAGGCGGAGACCGGGCCCGCCACGGCGGCCGACCTCACCGTCCGGGTGGACGACCCGCGCCACCCCGCGCTGGTCGAGCTGCCGTAGGGCCTGACAAGGATCCGCCGGTCAGGCCCTCCTCTCCGGGGCCGGGCCGCGCTGGCAGTACGGGCACCAGAACACCGCCCGGTCGCGCGGCGGCGAGCCCTGGCGCCCGGCGGCCACCGGGGTGACGCAGCGCGGGCAGGGCCGGCCGGCCCGGCCGTAGACCCAGTGCTGGTAGCCGGGCCTGGTGTCGCCGGTGGTGATGTGGCCGGGGCGCAGCTTGTTGGCCTCCAGCATCTGCCGGGCGCGCTCCACCAGCCGGTCGGGGTGCGGGAGTTCACCGACCTCGGTCCACGGTGTGACGCCCGCGACGAAGCAAAGCTCGTTCGCGTAGACGTTGCCGATCCCGGCGAGGTTGCGCTGGTCGAGCAGGGCCTCGACGACCGGGCGGCCGGGGCGGGCGAGGAGTCGGCGGACGGCCTCGACCGGGTCCCAGTCGGGGCCGAGCAGGTCGGGGCCGAGGTGGCCGACGATCCGCCGCTCGTCGGTGGTGCGCAGCAGTTCGACGACGGGCAACCGGTAGCCGACGGCGGTGCCCCGGTCGGTGCCGAGGACGGCGCGGATCTCCCGGTCGGGGCCGCCGCTCCACCGCTCGCCGGGGCGGTAGAGCACCCAGCGGCCGTCCATCCTCAGGTGGGTGTGCAGGGTGAGGCCGCCCTCGAGGCGGGCGAGCAGGTGCTTGCCGCGCGGGGCGACCTCCAGCACCCGGCGGCCGATGAGGTCGGCGGTGGCGTGCGCGGGCACCCGCAGGTCGGCGCTGGTCAGCGGCTGCCCGGCGAGGACCTCGTGCAAGTGGGCCGCCACGCGGTAGACGGAGTCACCTTCTGGCATGTCTCCATTCTGGTCCGCGTGGCGGCCCGACGGGTCACCGACCCCCGCCCGCCTACTCCGACTGCTCCGCGTCGCCGTGGGCCTCGCGCACGACGACGACCGGGCAGGGCGCGTGCTCGGTGAGGTGGCGGCTGACCGAGCCGAGCAGCACGCCGGAGAAGCCGCCCAGGCCGCGGCTGCCCACGACGAGCAGCGCGGCGCCCTTGGCGGCTTCCAGCAGCACCCGGGCGGCGTTGCCGGGCGTCACGCTCTCGGTGATCCGCACGCCCGCGTCGTCACCGGCCACCTTGGTGATGGTGTCGCTGAGGGTCTTGCCGGCGATCTCCTCGGGGTTGAAGGTCTCGACGGTCGGTACGCCCTGTCCGGCCCAGCCGTAGAAGGCCGGGTACTCCCAGGCGGCGATGGCGTGGATCGTCCCGCCGACGGCCCGCGCGTAGTCGATCGCCCAGCGCAGCGCCTGCTCCGAGGCGGGCGAGCCGTCCACGCCGACGACGATCCGGGGATTGGTACTCATGCCCTTGCTCCTTCGGTTGCTGCTGATCGGTCCCGACCCTCCGAACATAGATCAAATCGGACAAACGGTCGCTATCTGCCACGCCGCGAGCGGCCCGCCGCATTCAATTCCAGTGTGGGCGCACCGCCGGCGCCTGGGAGGGTGCCGGGAGATCGCCCGGCCGTCCGGTTGCGGGCCTCCGCCGCCCCGGAGCACCGGCGTGGGGTTCCGTGCCTCCGGCGGCCGGACACCGCGCTACCCCGTCGTCTTCTGCTGAGACCTCAACGGCGGTAGGCGGCCCAGGAGTTGGCCATCCGCCGGACCTGCCCCGGGGTGAACAGGGTCATGCAGGAGTCGTAGCTGTAGTCCATGAAGTTGTGGATCGGGTCCAGCCCCGGGCCGGAGCAGGTGTCGCGACCCTCGGGGCAGCCGGAGGCGGCGGTGCGCTCGGGCGGGGTGTCGTCCACGTAGTCGCCGGGGGCCCGGCAGCCGTTCTGGAAGGTGTGGAAGAGGCCGAGCCAGTGGCCGATCTCGTGGGTCGCGGTGTCGCCCTCGTCGTAGCGGGTGGCGGCGCCGCCGGGCAGGGAGGCGTCGAGGACCACCACACCGTCGTCGGTCGGGTTCGTCCGGTACGCGTTCGGGAAGGTCGACCAGCCGAGCAGGGAGTCGCCGAGCCGGGCGCTGTAGAGGTTGAGGGTGCCCTGGTCGCCCTTGCGCAGGGCGGTCTTCATCGCCATCTCGGCCGGCGAGCCCGGGGTCATGCCGGTGTACCAGGAGGCGTTGTCGGTCCAGTCGGTGGCGACCAGCTGGAAGTGGAACGGGCTCGCGGTGTTGCCCTCGCCCTGGCCGCCGTAGCTCTCGTTGAGGTGGTCGATCTGGCCGGTGACGGCGGCCTGGTCCAACCGCCCGGCGTCGCCGTCGTGGATCACGTGGAAGTGGACCGGAACGGTGGTCGGGGTGCCGACCCGGAGCCGGCCGGTGCCCAGTTCGGCGAGCCGCCGGTCGAGGTCGGCCTGCATCGCCCGGGCCTTCCCGGCGCTCACCTCGTTCGGGTCCCGGACCACCCGGCTGCCGGCCGGCCGACGGTCGGCGGCACCGGTCGCACCGTCGCCGGTCGCACCGGCATCGGCATCGGCATCGGTCGCACCGGCGTCGTCGTCCGCGCACTCGACGGCTGGAGCGGCGGACTCCCCGGCCGCGGCGCGGTGCGCGGCCGGTGCGGCGAACTGGCTCAGGCCGGCCGCCACGACCAGGGCGGCGGCGCAGGGGAACAGGCGGGGGGCACGCGGGCGCACCCGGGAGGTACGGCGCATCAGCGCTCCTGACGGGGGGAGTTGACGGAGTCCCGGCCGCGCCCGGGGCCTGCTCCGGCCGGCCCGCCGGTGCACGGCGCGGACTCGCCGAGACTACGACGCGGTGAAGTCGATCTCCCGCAGGGCGCGCGCGGCGGCCCGGTCGAGTACCACGGCCGACGCACAGCCTGCCGGCAGCCGTCCGGCCCCCAGGATCAGGTGGCGCAGCCGGGCGATGGCGGCCCGGTTCCGGGCGAAGGCGTAACGCGAGACGCCGCGGGCGCGTCGCCGCTGTCCGTCCAGCGCCTCGGCCGGATCGGCGTCGAGAAGCAGCAGGTGCACCCGGCGGCCCTGCCGGGCGGCGGCGCGGACCAGCCAGGCCCGCACCCACGGCTGGGTGCCGCAGTCGTGCACCGCGAGCGGCCCGCCGTCCAGCACGGCCCGGCGCAGCCGCCGGTAGTGGGCGAGCCGGGCCAGCGGGCGGTAGAGCGCGTACGGCAGGCGGGCCGGCAGCCGGGCCGCGTACTCCTCGCGGACCAGCTGGGAGTCGATCAGCGGGGCACGCACGCAGCGGCGCATCAGGGTGCTCTTGCCGCTGCCGGGCAGGCCGGTGACGACCAGCAGGTCCCCGGCGGGGTAGCGCAGGGCCGCCGGTCCCGGCCCGCGCAGCTCGTGCCGGACGGGCGGCTCGTACGGGCCGTGCGACGGGGGCAGGACCACCCGCTCGTCGGTGCTGCGCGGCGGCGGCACCCTCGGCGCCGCCGCCGTCCGCACCGTTCTCGTCCCGCTCACCCGGTCTCCCCCCGCCGTTCCCCGCTCCTAGGAGCATGGCGCATCCCCAAGAACGAGTAAAGGGCGGAGGTCGGCGCGGGTACGGCCGGCCGGGGGCGGCCCGGGCCGGGCGGTGTCCGGGCCGGGCGGTGTCCGGGCCGGGCGGTGTCCGGGCCGGGCGGTGTCCGGGCCGGGCGGTGTCCGGGCCGGGCGGTGGGGATCAGCCCAGCTGCGGGGCGATCCGGGCGGCGATCAGCTCCAGGTGGTCGAGGTCGTCCAGGTCGAGGATCTGGAGGTAGACCCGCTCGCAGCCGATGGCCGCGTACCGGCCGAGCTTCTCGACCACCTCGTCCGGGGTGCCGGCCAGGCCGTTCTCCTTGAGCTCCTCGACATCACGGCCGATCGCCGCGGCCCGGCGGGCGACCTCGGCGTCGTCGCGGCCGACGCAGGCCACCAGGGCGGCGGAGTAGACGAGGTCGCCGGCCGGGCGCCCGGCCTCCTCGGCTGCGGCACGGACCCGGCCGAACTGGGCGGCGGTGTCCTCCACCGAGGCGAACGGCAGGTTGAACTCGTCGGCGAAGCGGGCGGCCAGGGCCGGGGTCCGCTTGGGGCCGTGGCCGCCGACCAGCACCGGAACGTGGTCCTGGGCAGGCTTGGGCAGCGCCGGCGAGTCGGTCAGTGTGTAGTACTCGCCGGCGAAGTCGAAGGTGTCGCCGAGCTTGGTGCGCCACAGGCCGGTGATGATCGCCAGCTGCTCCTCCAGGCGCCCGAGCTTCTCCTTCGGGAAGGGGATGCCGTACGCGGTGTGCTCCGCCTCGTACCAGCCGGCGCCGAGGCCGAACTCGACCCGGCCGCCGCTCATCGCGTCCACCTGGGCGACCTGGATCGCGGTGACGCCCGGCAACCGGAAGGTGGCGGCGGTCATCAGGGTGCCCAGGCGGATGGTGCGGGTGTCGCGGGCGAGCCCGGCCAGGGTGATCCAGGCGTCGGTGGGCCCGGGCAGGCCGTCGACGTCGCCCATCTTCAGGTAGTGGTCGGAGCGGAAGAAGGCGCTGAAGGCACCGAGCTCCTCGGCGGTGCGGGCGACCTTGAGGAGGGTGTCGTAGCTCGCACCCTGCTGGGGTTCGGTGAAGACGCGGAGATCCATGCCGGCCATTCTGGTACGGAGCCCCCGGTGATCGGCAGAGCGGATCCGGCGGGCCACGGAACGTATCCGGCCCGTCCCGACGGGCGCGGGCGGGGAGCAGGGACAGGATGTGCCCGGGGTGGCCAAGGTCTCAGCACGGAACCGTCACGGCCGTCCGTTCCCGCTCCGGGGCTCGCCTACCGTGGACGGATGTTCGCCACCTCCGACGATTCCTTCCGGCGCTCCCCCGACGAACCGGCCGGCTGTCCGCTGCCCGGCATCGTGACGGCCTTCTCGCCGCGGCTGGCCGAGTTCGCCTTCGAGCCCGGCTTCGTCGCGGCGGTCGACCAGCACGTGGCGATGCTGCGGGAGCTGCTGTACGCGCAGGGGCCGGAGCTCGCGCCCCTGCCCCTGGACCGTGAGGAGTTGTCGGACTACGCGCTGGGCTTCGTGGACGCGCTCGCCGAGATCGGCTGGCGGGAGCCGGTCGGCCACGACTACGCCGTGCTCCGGCTCACCGCGATCTGCTGGCTGGTGCGGGAGCAGGGCCTCCTGGAGGTCTGAACCCCGGCAGGCCCTGCCCGCGAGCCCGCACTACCCGGGGTTCTGGTCGCCCTCGATGCCCGGCGCGGGTGGGGTGCCCGGGCCGGTCTGGGTGGTCGGCCGGATCGGCTGGTTGGACAGCGCGTCGGAGCGGCCGGCCTGGTAGGCGCTGCCGCGCAGCCGGGCGGTCTCCCGCTCGGCGCCGTCCAGCCACCGCTCCCAGCGCTGGCGCATCGGCAGGATCAGGCCGCCGCCGAAGCCGACCACCAGGATGCCGGTGATGGTGGCGAGCACGGCGATCAGCACCGGGGTGGTGATCGCCGTGGCGATCCCGACCTGGCCCAGCGCGGCGATCACACCGAGGCCGACGATGAACGCCCAGACCGTGGTGGCGACCACCTTGCCGTACGAGGTACCGGACAGCGAGCTGCGCACGATGTCGCGCACGCCGTTGGCGATGGCCATCGCGACCACCACGATCACGACGGCGACGATGGCCCTGGGCAGCCAGGCGACGATGCTGTGGATCATCACGCTGATCGGGTTCGGGCCGAAGACCCCGAACGCCAACTGCAGGGCCATCAGCAGGACGATGTAGTAGACGACCTTGCAGACGATGCCGGTCATGTCGTACCTGGAGCGGAACAGGTGGGCGGCCATCCCCGACCGCTCCGCGACCCGTTCCGAGCCGAGCCTGCGCATCACCCGGTCGAGGAGCTTGGCGATCATCTTGGCCACGATCCAGCCGATGACGAGGATCGCCAGGAAAGCGATGAACTGCGGAATGAACTTGGCGATCTTGGACCAGGCCTCGGTGAAGCCCGACCCGAAGTCGACGGACAGAGCGAGCTGCTGAGCCACGGAGTCCTCCACTCGGTGACACGGCGCCACGAGTGGGCGCTGCCGGCCCCCCACCTTCGTGGATAGCAGGCGCCCGCTCCGGCCGCTCGCGCCCGGTGTCCGGGATGCTTCCCTCGGGTGAACCGTCCGGCCGTCGGCCCGCGTACAGTGGCGGTCCGGGGGACGGGCCACGGGGCGGGACGGACGGGACGGTGCGGCAGTGAGCGGTACGACGACGGAGCGCGCGGCGGGCCACCGGGCGCTGCACTGGCGGGTCCGGCCGGCGACGGCCCGGGCGGCCGTCCTGGTGCTGCACGGCGGCGAGGAGCGCAACTTCGCCCCGCCCGGGCGCCTCAACCTCCCGCTGGTGCGGATGCACGGCTTCCTGCGCGGCCTCACCCGGGCGACCTCAGACGCCGGCGTCGCCATCGGGACCGTCCGCTACCGCCACCGCGGCTGGAACGGCGAACGGGCCGACGCCGCGCGGGACGCCACCGCCGCGCTCGACGAACTGGCCGCGGTGCTCGGGCCGGTGCCGACGGTGCTGGTCGGCCACTCGATGGGCGGGCGCGCCGCGCTCCAGGCCGGCGGGCACCCGTCCGTCACCGGCCTGATCGCCCTCGCCCCATGGTGCCCGGCCGAGGACCCGTGCGACCAGCTCGCCGGCCGGGACGTGCTGATGCTGCACGGCGACCGCGACACCGTCACCGCGCCCGCCGACACCCACGCCTTCGCCGCCCGCAGCCGCGCCGCGGGCGCCCGGGTCTGCGGCTACACCGTCACCGGCAGCGGCCACGCCATGCTCCAGCGCATCCCCGACTGGCACCGCGCCACCACCCGCCTCACCACCGCCCTGCTCGGCCTGCGCCCCCTCCCCGCCGAGACCGCCTCCGCCCTCGCGCTCCCGCCCGCCTCCCGCGAGGCCCTCACCCTCCCCCTCCCGCCCCAGCCCCGCCGCACCCCGGCCCACCCGGCGAGCCCCTGACGGGGCGACCGCCCCGGCACCGTGCCCTCAGGTCCGACGCAGCGAGCGCCACGAGCGGGAGGCGCCGGCGCTGACGGCCCAGGGCCGTTCCACCACCGTGCTCGCGGCGGAGCCGTTCATCAGCCCATCAGCAACGCTGCGGTGAACAAGCACATCGGCGACACCTTCGCCGAGCCGGACCTGCCGGTGGACGTGGACGGCCACCGGCGGGTGCCGGCGGTGCTGCGCCACCTCGGGGCGTGACGGGGCAGGGGTTTCCTAGAGGGCGTGCCAGAGGGCGGCGACGAAGACGGCCGTGACCCAGGTCCAGAGGACGGAAAGGGCGAGGTGGGCGGCGGTGCGCAGGCGGTCGCCGCGCCACAACCGGGGGGAGAAGTAGACGAACTCGAAGAGCCAGCGGGTGCCCCAGAAGAGGGTCTGGCCGGCCAGCAGGGCGGCGCCGAGCCGGCCGCCGGCGAGCAGGTCGGGGGCCAGGCAGAGCGGGAGCAGGCCGAGCAGGGCGCAGGCGAGGCCGATGAAGAAGACGTGGGCGTAGGAGACCTGGCGGGTCAGCAGGGTGGTGCCGGACAGGTCGGCGGGCCAGTCGATGGCGCGGGGCAGCACCGCGTGGACCAGGCCGATGGTCACGAGGGCGGCGCCGACCAGGCGCAACTGGGCTTCCAGGGTGATCAGTTCGGGCACGGTGCGGGCTTCCGGAAGGTGAAGGCGGTGACCAGGCCGGCGATCCGGCGTTCGGCGGCCAGGCGCAGGCCCGCCTCGGCGGCGTGGCGGAGCCAGGTGGCGCGGGGCAGGAAGTGCCAGGCGCCGGGGCCGTAGACGGCGGTGTTGGCCGCGTCCCGCAGGTGCTCGACCAGCAGCAGGGTGCCGCCGGGGCGCAGGGTGCGGGCGGCCTCGGTGAACAGGGCGGTGCGGTCGGCGGGCCGGCGCAGTTCGTGGGCGGCGAAGACGGCGAACACGGTGTCCAGTTCGCCGGTGCCGGCGGGCAGGGCGCCCGGGCGGGCCGGGATGCCGCCGGGGGCGGGCGGGGCGTGGCGGCGGGCGCGGCGGATCGAGCCGCTCGACGTCAGCGCCGGGTCGTACAGGTCGGCGACCCGCCTGCGGGCGGTGGGGTGGCGCTCGGCGATCGGCCGGCTGGCCTCGTCCAGGCCGGTGCTGACCACCAGGTGGTCGCCGGGGCCGTCGGGCAGCAGGGCGGGCAGCCAGTCGTAGCGGTGGAGTTCGGAGCGGTCGTAGACGCACCAGGTGGCGAGGGTGCTGACGGCGAGGTACCCGGCGGCGGTGACGGCGGCCGACCGGGCGAGGGCGGCGGCGGGGCCGGGCAGCCGGCGGGCCAGCGCGCCGGCGGCGGCGACGGTGAGCGCTCCGGCCGCGTACATCGGCCAGTTGTAGCGGACCACTTCGCGCACCCCGGACGGGCGCGGGCCGGCGAGCCCGGCGGTGGACGGGCAGAGGGCGGCCTGGCAGGCGGCGAACCGGCCGGGGCCGTACGGGCGTCGGCTGCTGGGGCGCCGGTCGTCCGGACGTCGGTCGTCCGGACGTCGGTCGTCCGGACGTCGGTCGTCCGGGCGGGAGCCGGCCGGGACGGGGGTGGTCATCGGGCGGCTCCGGTCAGGGTGCGGCGCTCTCCGGCGTGCCAGCCGTAGTCGAGGCCGGCGACGTGGAAGGCGTTCGCGAGCACCGGCCGGCTGCCGGCCAGCGGGCCGTGGTCGAAGAAGGTGAGTCGGGACACCTCGACCGCCACCGGGGCCGGGTCCCAGTGGGCGCGGGTGGCCTTGACCACGATCATCGAGCGGGTCTGCGGCTCGTACTCGAAGGTGTAGGGCAGCGGTCCGGCGAAGCGGCGCGCGGCGCGGGCGTCCGCGAAGGGGCTGCCCGGGGGGAGGGCGGCGGGGGCGCTGCCGAGGTCGGCGCGCACGTGCAGGTCCGCGTGGCCGTCGCCGCTGAGCACCTTGAACTCCAGGGTGCCGTCGACCACCCGGGTGCCGATCCGGGCGTGCCGGTAGTGGTAGCGGGAGAAGGCGTTGCCCCCGAGCGTCATCATCCGGCTGTCGGTGTCGGAGCGCAGGATGCGCAGGCCGCGCATGGTGCGGCCGCCGGGGGTCGGGAAGCGGGTGAAGACGCGGTAGCCGGTCAGGATGAAGTCCCGGCCGAGGCGGGCGGGCAGCGCGGCGGGGCGCAGTGCCCGGGTGTCCACGACGGCGGCGGCGACGAAGCCGTGCTCGGTGCCGTCGGGGTCGGTGTAGGTGTCGAGGGCGAGGCCGGGCGGCACCAGCGGGGCGAGCAGGTGGGGCGGCAGGGCGTAGGTGAGGACGAGCGAGTGCGCGAAGTGGGTGCGCATCGCGAAGGGGTGGCGTTGCAGCAGGTGTCGCACGGTCGACTCCGTGGTCTGGTGCGGGGATTCGGAGCGTGACTTGGCAGCACGGGACCGCCCTTCGCCGCAGGCCGCGGCGGGGGTGTTCTCGCGCTCCCTCATCATGGCGCACGAGTTTGAACGCGTTCAAGTTGGGGTGGAGGGGTGGTGGCAGGGGTGGCGGAGGCGAGGTCAGGCCGGGTCGTCCCCGGGGCCGGGCCGCCCTCCGGGTCGGGGCCGTCCGACGGCTCGCGGACGGGGTGCCCGGTTGCCGGAGCGGACACCCGGCGGGCAGCGGTCCCGGGGGGCTCCCGCTCCCGGGCGAACCACTCGGGGCCGCTCCCCGCTCCCCCCACACGGGTGGTTTCACCCTCCGGGCCCCGCTCCGGGACGGTCGGTGGACGGATGATCGGTCCCGGGTCCGTACTGGGCGGCCCGGGAAGGACGGATCGGGACGATGAGCACGACGCGGCGCTCGATGCTGGGCGCGGCACTGGCCGGCCCGCTACTGGGCTGGCTCACCGGGACGGCGGCCGGTGCCGTTGACGGCGGCACCGACCGCGCCGGGAAACTGGGCACGCTCACCGACGGCTGGGTGGAGGTCCGCTGGACCGCGGAGGCACAGGCCCAACTGGACCGCTTCCACGCGATGGTGGACGTCGT
The DNA here is from genome assembly GCF_053598415.1 of Kitasatospora sp. NPDC001132. Lineage (NCBI taxonomy): Bacteria > Bacillati > Actinomycetota > Actinomycetes > Kitasatosporales > Streptomycetaceae > Kitasatospora > Kitasatospora sp. NPDC001132. The sequence continues at coordinate 21,957 of NZ_JBSFKF010000046.1, forward strand.
CGCCCCGGCCCGCATGGTGCTGGACGACCGGGGCCCGGCCGTCCACCTGCCGATCCGCTCGGCCCAGGGCGACCCGTCCCTCGCGAACCCGCCCAAGGCGCGCGGCGACGGGGCGCTGGACGGCGGGGTCTCCGTGCGCACCTCCAAGGGCGACTACCGGGTGGTCAACCTGGCCGGCGCGATCCAGGACGGTCTGGGCTCCGGCCGGTGCGAGGTCGGCGGCGCGGAGATGGGGCACCGCTCGGCCTTCCGCTGCGGCCTGGCGGAGGGCAAGTTGACGGCCCAGCCGGTGCCGGCCGGGCATCCGATGCAGGTCCGGCTCAGCGGGGTCCCGCTGCGCCCCACCCAGGAGGCGGTGGACGCGTACACCGCGAACTTCGGCGCGCACCCGGTCACCGTGGACACGGTGCTGGCGTACGTCACGGCGCAGGGGGTGTACACCCCTCCCCCGGCCGTGAAGGAGCAGCAGCCGTAGCGGGCCGGTCGCCGCGGGGTTCCGCGGACTCCTGGGCTTTCCGGGGATTCCGGGGATTCCCGGGTTTCCGGGACTGGGCGGGCACGCCGCCGCCGAAGCGGCGCTCGCGGGCCGCGTAGGCGCGGACGGCCTCGCGCAGCCGGGCGAGGTCGTAGTCGGGCCACGGCGTGGAATCGAACAGCAGCTCGGCGTAGGCGAGGTGCCAGGGCAGGAAGTTGCTGATCCGCTGCTCCCCGGAGGTGCGGATCAGCAGGTCGACGTCCGGGAGGTCCGGGAGGTACAGGTGCCGAGCGAGGTCGGCCGGGCCGATCTCCTCCGGACGGATCCCGCCGGCCACCGCCTCGGCGGCCAGGCCCCGTGCCGCGGCGGCCAGTTCCTCGCGTCCGCCGTAGTCCACGCAGACCGTCAGGGTCAGCGTGCCGTTGTTGGACGTCAGGCTCTCCACCAGCGCGATCGAGGAGGCCAGCGACTCGTCCACCCGATCCCGCCGGCCGCACCAGCGGATCCGCACGCCGAGCGCGTGCAGGCCCTCCGCGCTGCGGGCGAGGCCGTCGGCCAGCGAGTCGAACAGGGCGGTCAGCTCCTCCGGCGGGCGGTCCCAGTTCTCGGTGGAGAACGCGTACAGGCTCAGGTGGCGGACGCCCAGCCGCAGCGCCGCGTTGACCAGGCGCAGTGCGGCCCGCTGCCCGGCCTGGTGGCCGTACCGGGCGGGCAGCCGCCGGGCCTCGGCCCACCGGCGGTTGCCGTCCATGATCACGGCGACGTGGGCGGGCGCGCCCTCGGCGGGCACGGACCGGGTGCGGCGGTGGGGCGTGCTGCCGTCGGGGCTCAGTGGGGTGAGGCCGTCGATCAGGACGCGTGAACCCACCAGGGTCACTTCGTCGTACTGGAGCTGGGCGCCGAGCAGCACGGTCTGCAGGAACGGGCGGCAGGCGGGGGCGACGAGCCAGGTGGCGGGCAGGGCCTTCTGCAACAGGCGGTGCATCCGGGCCTGTTGGCTCTCCACCAGCTCGTCCAGGGCGGCCCTCCGGTCGTCCCGGCGGTCGCTGAGGCGCTCACCGCGGCAGTCGTCCCGGCGGTCGCTCCGGCCGAGGTCGGCGGTGGTCAGGCCGAGCCGGCGCAGGTCCTCCCGCGGCAGGTAGCAGCGGCCGGCCGCGAGGTCGAGCGGGAGGTCCTCCAGGATGTCCGCCAGCTGGCAGGCCTCCCCCAGCGCGGACAGCGCACCCGTCGCCCGCGGGCCCCGCGCCCCCAGCAGCGGGGCCCACAGCTCGGTGATCGTCCCCGCGACGCCGCGAAGGTGGCGGCGCTGGTCCTGGTGGGTCTCGAAGGCGGGCGGGCGGGCACCGTCGGCCCCGGTGGCGTCCAGGAACTCCTCGACCAGCGCCCGGTCCAGCTCCCAGTGCCGCACGGTGTCCACGAAGGCCCGGCGCAGCGGGTGCGCACTGCGGCCGGCCGCCAGCTCGGCCAGGGTGTCGGCCCGCCAGCGGGCGAACCGGCGCCGGCGCTCGGCGGGGTCGGCGGCTGCCCGGTCGGTGTGGGCGGCTTGGGCGGCTGCCCGGTCGGTGTGGGCGTCGCCGTGGTCAGGGTGCGACCGGGCGTCGTCGGCGATCCGGTCGGCGCGGGAGGCGAAGGCGTTGAGGGCGTGGAAGTACGGCCGCACCTCGGGCGGCAGCGCGTCGCTGATGGCCCGAAGTGAGGCCAGGTGGCCGGCCACCTCCCGCTCGCAGACCCGGTACGACTCCGCCAGCTCCGGCGACCTGTCCACCGCCGCCGACCCGCTCCCCGCCATGCCCGTTCCCCCGTCTCCGTCTCCGCCTCCGCCGACACCGTGCGCCGTCTGGTCAACGAGACGGGGGCGGATCGGTGGCGTCACCGCCGTCGTACACGGCGACGGCGACGGCAACAGCGACAGCAACCGCAGCGGCAACCGTCACGGCAGCCGTACGGTGAACGCCGTGTGCCCCGGCCGGCTCGCCACCTCCACCGTGCCGCCGTGCGCCCGGACCACGGCCCGGACGATCGCCAGTCCGAGCCCGGTGGAGCCGGTGGCGCGGGAGCGGGCCCGGTCGCCCCGGACGAAGCGCTCGAAGACCCGCTCGGCCAGCTCCGGCGCGATCCCCGGACCGTCGTCAGTGACGCTCAACTCGACCTGCCCGTCCGACCGTTCCATGCGCAGCCGGACCTCGCTGCCGGGCGGGGTGTGGGTCCGGGCGTTGGCCAGCAGGTTGGCCACCACCTGGCTCAGCCGGTGCCCGTCCCCGCGCACCACCACCGGGTCCTCGGGCAGGGCGAGCCGCCAGCGGTGGTCCGGCCCGGCGGCGCGGGCGTCGGCCACCGCGTCGAGGGCGATCCGGGTCAGGTCCACCTCCTCCTCGGCCAGTGGGCGGCCTGCGTCCAGCCGGGCGAGCAGCAGCAGGTCCTCGACGATCGCCCCCATCCGCAGCGCCTCGGCGTCGATCCGCTCCAGCGAGTGCCGCACCTCCGCCGGCACCGGCCCGGGGTGGCGCAGTGCCAGCTCGGCGTGGCCGCGGACCGCCGCGACCGGGGTGCGCAGCTCGTGGCTGGCGTCGGCGGCGAAGCCGCGCAGCCGCTCCTCCACCGCGTGGCGGCGGGCCAGCGCGTCGCCGACGTGGCCGAGCATCCGGTTGAGCGAGGCGCCGACCCGGCCGACCTCGGTGCGCGGGTCGTCATCGGGCACGCGTTCGGCGAGCAGCACCTCGCCGCGGGCGAGCGGCAGCGCGCTGACCCGCTCGGCCATGCCGACCACCCGTCGCAGGGGGCGCAGCGAGAAGCCGACCCAGGCGGCCCCGGCCGCGCCGGCGGCGGCGACGGAGATCGCGAAGACGGTGAGTTCCAGGGTGGCCAGCCGCTCGACGGTCTCCTCGGCCGGGCGCAGTGGCAGGCCGCTGACCAGCACGTCGCCGTCCCGTCCGGCGACCGCGCGGACCCGGTAGTGGCCCAGGGCTCCGCCGAGGTCGAGGGTGCGGGCCGGGCCGTTGACGGGCAGGGCGGCCAGCGCGTGCTGCCGGTCGGGGGTGAAGGTGACCCGGTCGTCCTCGTCGCCGGGGTCGTCCACGTCGTCGGCGTCCCCGTCGACCACGCCCGCGGCGCTGACCCGGCCGTCCAGCAGCCGCACGCCGAGGGTGCCGGGGGTCTGGGCCCGGGTGTCGGGGCCGGCGCCGTGGCCGGTGTGCTCCAGGCTCGCGGCGTAGCGGCCGCCGGACTCGGCGAGTTGCTGGTCCAGGCGGTCGACCAGGAAGTGGCGCAGCGCGGCGGTGGTGGCGAGACCGACGGCGGCGCAGGTGGCGACGAGCAGCACCAGCAGACCGGCGATCAGCCGGGCACGCAGGGTGCGGGGCGCCAGCGCGGAACGCAGGGTGCGGGACGCCGGCCGTACGGCGCGGTCCTGTTCGGCACCGGCCCGTACGGTCGTCACGTCGCCGCCTTGATCAGGTACCCCGCGCCGCGCACCGTGTGGATCATCGGACTGCGGCCCGCGTCCACCTTCTTGCGCAGGTAGCTGATGTACAGCTCGACGATGTGCGCCTGCCCGCCGAAGTCGTACGACCAGACGGCGTCCAGGATCTGCGCCTTGCTGAGCACCTGCCGCGGATGGCGCATCAGGTGGGCGAGCAGCGCGTACTCGGTCGGGCTGAGCTCGACCGTCTCCCCACCCCGGGTGACCTCGCGGGCCCGGTCGTCCAGAACGAGGTCGCCGAGCACCAGCGCGTGCGGCGGCGGCTGCCCGGCCGCGGCGGGCGGGGCGGCCCGGCGCAGCAGGCCGCGCAGCCGGACCACCACCTCGGCCAGGCTGAACGGCTTGGTCACGTAGTCGTCGCCGCCGGCCGCGATGCCGGCGATCCGCTCCTCGACGGCGTCCCGGGCGGTGAGGAAGAGCACCCGCACCTCGGGCTGCTCGGCGTGGATGCGGCGCAGCACCTCCAGGCCGTCGAGGTCGGGCAGCATCACGTCGAGCACCACGGCGTGCGGCCGCCAGGCGGCGGCGGCCTCGACGGCGGCCAGGCCGGTGGTCGCGCCGCGCGCCTGCCAGCCCTCGTAGCGGACGGCGCCGCTGACCACCTCCACCAGGTCCGGTTCGTCGTCGACGACCAGGACCCGCCAGTCGGGGCGGTCGACGGTCTCGTCCACGGGGCTCCTCGGGTCCACAGGGCTCCTCGGGTCGGTGCTGCGCATGGTTCATCCTGGCCGGTCCCGATGAGAAACCGGTGAGACCTCCGCATCGGTCCGGCAGCCTTCGCACCTTGCTCTGACCTGCGCCGATGCCCACGCGGGCGGGCTTCGCGGGCGGGCCGGTTCAGAGCCTACTCAGAGCTTGCGGTGCGATCGTGGTCGGCCTCGGCGGCACCCGCCGCCGGGCCCTGAGGAGGTTCCCGATGACCACTGCCGCCGCGCCGAAGCCGCGGCCCGGGCCCCGGCCGGCCCCCGACCGCCGGGGCCACCGGGCGGCGCCGCGTCCGCTGTTCGCCCTCGACCCGCGCGCCGTGCTCGGTCTGATCGCCGTGGGCGGGCTCGGCGTGCTCGCGCTGTGGTGGAAGGGCACGCCGGCGGTGGTCGGCGCGGACGGCTGGCTGACCGGCGCGGGCCGGATCACCGGGCTGCTGGCCGGCTACGCCGCGCCCGTGCTGCTCCTGCTGATGGCGCGGCTGCCGCCGGTGGAGCGCGGGGTCGGTGCGGACCGGCTGGCGCGCTGGCACGCCTTCGGCGGGCGCTGGATGGTGGCCCTGGTCTCGGCGCACGTGCTGACGGTCGTCTGGGGCTACGCGCTGACCGACGGGCGCGGCCTGGTCGACGAGGGGGTGGAGCTCGTCTTCCACTACCCCGAGATGATCAAGGCGACCCTGGGCACCCTGCTGCTGCTCGGCACCGGCGCGGTCTCCGCCCGGATCGCGCGCCGCCGCCTCCCGTACGAGGCCTGGTACTACCTGCACCTGGCGACCTACCTCGCGGTGGCGCTCGCCTTCTCCCACCAGCTGGCCACCGGCGCCGACCTCGCCGGCGGCCCCGGCCAGGCCGCCTGGTACGCGCTCTACTTCGGTACGGCGGCGCTGGTCGGCTGGTTCCGGCTGCTGCGGCCGTGGCTGCTCGACCGGCGGCACGGCCTGACGGTCGCCGAGGTACGGCCGGAGGGCCCCGGCGTGGTGTCGCTGTTCCTGAGCGGCCGGCGGCTGGACGAACTGCGTGCCGAGCCGGGCCAGTTCTTCCGGCTCCAGTTCCAGGCGCCCGGGCTGCGCTGGGCCGCCAACCCGTACTCGCTGTCCGCGCCGGCGCACCCGCACTTCCTGCGCTTCACGGTCAAGGACCTCGGCGGGCACAGCGCAGCGGTCGCCGCCCTGCGCCCGGGGACCAGGGTGCGCGCCGAGGGCCCGTACGGGGCGTTCACCGGGCGGCGGCTGCGGCAGCGCCGGGTGCTGCTGCTCGGCGCCGGGGTGGGGATCACCCCGCTGCGCGCCCTGTTCGAGACCCTGCCGGGCGAGCTCACCCTGGTCCAGCGGGCCCGGCGGCCGCAGGACGTACTGTTCCGGGCGGAGCTGGCCGACGTCGCCCGGCGGCGCGGCGCGACGGTGCACGAGCTGGTCGGCCCGCGCGAGCGGGTCGGCGACCTCGGGGCCGCGCTGGCCCGGCTGGTCCCGGACCTCGCCGAGCACGAGGTCTACCTGTGCGGCCCGGACGCCCTGACCGAGGAGGCCGTCCGCGCGCTGCGGGCGGCGGGGGTGCGGCCGGGGCGCATCCACCACGAGAGCTTCTCCTTCTGAGCCCGTTCGGTCTTCCGAGCGGCCGTTGCCAAGAGCCTCTTGCCGAGCGCCTCTTACCGAGCGCCTCCTGCCGAACACCCGAGCATGAACCTGAGCACCCGAGGAGCGTTGATTCCATGCGCCGAGCCGTCGTCACCAGTGCCGCCACCGCGGCCGGGGTGGTGCTGCTGCTGTCCCTCAAACCGCACCAGGCTCCCGGGCCCGCCCCGGTGATCGGATCGGGGGCCGCCCCGGGGGCCGGGTCCGACGTCTCGGATCCGTCGGGCACGGCCGATTCCCCCGGCCCGTCCGCCTCCGCCTCCGCGTCCGCCTCCGCACCCGCCTCGGGGTCGGGTTCGGGCTCGGGCGCCACCCGGAAGGTCAGCGGCAACACCGTCAACACCCGGTACGGCCCGGTACAGGTCCAGGTCACCCTGGCGGGCAGCCGGATCACCGCCGTCGACGTGGTCAAGTACCCGACCGCCGAACGGCGCGACCTGGAGATCAACGGCTCCGCGCTGCCGATCCTCAACCAGGAGGCGATAGCCGCCCAGAGCGCCCGGATCGACGTGGTCAGCGGCGCCACCTACACCAGCGACGGCTACGTCCGCTCGCTGCAGAGCGCCCTCGACCGGGCCAAGGGCTGAGGCGCCCGTGCTGAGCCACGCCGAGCCCGTGATGGGCACCGTCTTCTCGATCACCGTGCGCGATCCGGGCCCCGGTACCCCGGCCGTGCTGGAGCGGATCGCCGAGCGGTTGCACCGGATCGACGCGGTGTTCTCGACGTACCGGCCGGACAGCGACATCAGCCGCCTCGACCGGGGCGAACTCACCCCGGAGCACTGCGACCCGGAAGTCCGCGCCGTCCTGGCCGCCTGCCGCGAGGTGGCCGCCGAGACCGACGGGTACTTCACCGGGCGGCCGGGAGGCCGGCTCGACCCCAGCGGCTGGGTCAAGGGCTGGGCGGTCGAGCAGGCGGCCGCCCTGCTGCGCTCCTCCGGCGCCCGGCAGTACTGCGTCAGCGGCGGCGGGGACGTGCAGACCGCCGGCGGGCCGTGGCGGATCGGCATCGCCGACCCCCGGCAGCCGGGCTTGCTGGCCGCCGTCCTGGCCGGCCACGACCTGGCCGTGGCCACCTCCGGCACCGCCGAGCGCGGCGCCCACATCCTCGACCCGCACACCGGACGCCCCGCCGAAGGCCTGCTCTCGCTCACCCTGGTCGGTGCCCCCGGCACCGGCATCGCCCGCACCGACGCCTGGGCCACCGCCGCCTTCGCCATGGGTCCGGACCGTGCCCTCACCTGGGCCGCCCGCCGACCCGGCGTCGAGGCGCTGGCCGTGCTGCCGGACGGCACCAAGCGCTGGACCCCGGGCCTGCCCGGACACCTCCCGGCGAGTGGTCCGGCGGACTGGCGGACCGTTGTCGGCTGACCGGGGCCCGTCCGTGCGGTGCGTGTCATGGCGGAACGACCGTTCCTCAGGCGGAACGGTCGTTCTCGGGAACCACCGTTCCCCGCGTTCGGTCCACGCCCGCTCCGTGCCCACGCCCGCTCCGTGCCCACGCCCGCTCCGTGCCCACGCCCGCTCCGTGCCTACGCCCGCTCCTGCTGCGCCGCCCGCCAGGCCTCCCACGCCACCAGCGGCGCGAGGTACGACCAGCGCCGGGAGCCGTCCGGGCAGGTGCCGCCCTCGACCAGCTCGGAGACCGTACGGCGGGTGAACGGCACCCAGACGGCCATGTCGTGCTCGAAGGTGCTGTGGCAGGCCTCGCGGCGGCGGTCGATCTCGGCCGCCTCCAGCCGGGACCGGACGGTGGCCACCAGGGTGTAGCAGGAGGCCGGCTCGCTCCAGCCGAGCCAGGTGATCACGGTCGGCCCGACGTCCTCCGGCAGCAGTCCCAGTTCCTCCTCCAGCGCCCGACGGACCAGCCCGTAGAAGTCCTCGGCGGCGCCCGGCTCGTCGCGGTACTTCATCGTTTCGTTGATTCCGACCGTCCACTGCGCCGGGAAGGTGTTGACCGCCAGCGAGCGGCGGAGCAGCAGCAGCCGGCCCAGCCGGTCCCGCACCGCGACGCAGGCGCTGACCATCGTGGGCGGCGCGACGGCCACGAAGCTCGTCAGGCCCTCGTCCAGCGCCTCGCGCAGCAGCCGGGCCACCTCCGGCTCCTCCCGGCCCAGCCGGGTGGTGGCCATGCACTCCGCGTAGTCGCTCTCCGCGATGTCCACCTCGCAGACCCGCGCACCGCCGTGCTCGCCGTGATCGACCGTCAGCCGCGAAACGTACGCCGTCCGGCCCGCGGCTCCGGCCGCCCGCTGCCGCGCCACCTCGTCGGCCCAGCCGACCGCGTCCAGCACGTGCGGGCGCTCGATCCGCCCGCGGTGCGCCGTCACCAGCGTGCCCGGCGTCAGCGGCCGGGCCGCCGACCAGGTGATCAGCGGCGCCAGCCCGTCCGCCCGCAGGTCGTGCGCCCGGGCCGCTGCCGTCAGGCTCGCCCGCCGCACCCGCGGCGCCGGTACCCGGGAGCCGAGCCGCGAGCCGCCGAACTTGGCGAAGTCGTACACCAGGTTGGTCAGCACCCCGAGCAGCAGGGCCCCACCGATCCCCAGCAGCCACTCCACGTCGGCCCCCTCCGTCCGTGATCGACCGCCCCATTGTGGAGGCGCCCTCGCCGCCGGGGGAAGGGCCGCGGCCGGCGGCCGGTTCCGGGGCCGGTTCCGACGGCCGCTTCCGGAGCCGGTGTTAGGGTGATCGGAAAGTCAGCTCGGAGACCCGGAGACTCGGAGGCACTGAACAGTCGTGCGGGCGCCCAGGGTTGACGCGTCCACGGTCCGGTCGACCGTCCGCTCCGCCGCCCGGTCCTCCGTGCGTCGCTTCCCCGCAGCCGCCGGCTATCTCCTCCTCTGTCTCGGCACTGGCCTGGCCGCCCTGGCCGGACTCTGCCTGCTGCTCGTCCTCCTCGCCCTCTGCCTGGTCGGCCTCGGCCTGCCGTTCCTCCCACCGGCCCTGCGACTGCTGCGCCACTGCGCCGAGTTCCACCGGCGGCTGGTCTGCCGCCGGCTGGGCGGCGAACGGCCGCGCACCCCGTACGGCGACCGCGCGTCCGTACGCGATCCGGCCGTACGCCAGGACCTGCTGTGGCTGCTCGCCCACGCCACCGCCGGGACGGTCCTGTCGGGCGCCGCCCTCACCCTGTGCAGCCATGCGTTCAACTGGCTGACGGCGCCGGTGTGGTGGCGGCTCCTGCCGGGCGAGCGCGACGCCGTCATCCTGCTGACCGTCGACTCCTGGCCGGTGGCCCTCCTGGCGGCGGTCGGCGGGGTCGGCTACGCCGCGGTCGCCGTGGCCGTGCTGCCGCCGGCCGCCGACCTGCACGCCCGGAGCTCCCGTCGGCTGCTGGTCGCCCGGCCCCGCACCTCGCTGGCCCGGCGAGTCCAGGAGCTGACCACCAGCCGGTCCGAGGCGCTGGACACCCACGCCGCCGAACTGCGCCGGATCGAACGGGACTTGCACGACGGCGCCCAGGCCAACCTGGTGGCGGTCTCGCTCCGGCTCGGCATGATCCGCCGCGCGCTCGACCAACGTCCCGAGCAGGCGGCCGCGTTGGTGGACTCCACCCAACTCGTCGCCGAGCAGGCCCTGGAGTCACTGCGCGCCCTGGTGCGCGGCATCCACCCGCCGCTGCTCGCCGACCGGGGCCTGGCCGAGGCCGTACGGTCGCTCGCCGACCGCTGCGCCGTACCCACCCGGGTCGAGCTGGACACCGGGGAGCATCCCGACACCCCGCCCTCGCCACCCGCCCCGTCCTCCCCGCCTTCCCCTCCCTCCCCGTCCTCCGCCGACCCGCCGCCGCGCGCACCGGCCGCCGCCGAGGCCGCGGCCTACTTCGTGGCCTCCGAGGCGCTCGCCAACGTCGCCCGGCACAGCGGCGCCCGCAGCGCCCTGGTCCGGCTGCGGATCACCGCCGCCACGATCGCCGTCCGGGTCGAGGACGACGGCCGGGGCGGCGCCGTCGAGGGCGCCGGCAGCGGGCTGGCGGGCCTGCGCCGCAGGGTCGCCGCGTTCGACGGCACCACCCGCCTGTCCAGCCCGCCCGGGGGCCCGACCATCCTGGAAGTGGAGATCCCGTGCGGATCCTGATCGCCGAGGACAACGCCCTGCTCCGCGAGGGCCTGGTCCTGCTGCTGCGCAGCGAGGGGCACGAGGTGTGCGCGACCGTGGAGCACGGCGACGACCTGCTGCCCGCCCTGCTCGACCACCGCCCCGACGTCTCCGTGCTCGACGTCCGGCTGCCACCGGACTTCCGCGACGAGGGCCTGCGCGCCGCCGTCGAGGCCCGCCGCCGACTGCCCGAGCTGCCCGTCCTGATCCTCTCCCAGTACGTCGAACGCGCCTACGCCGCCGAGCTGCTCGCCGAGAGCGCCACCGGCGTCGGCTACCTGCTCAAGGACCGGGTCGGCCGGGCCGAGGAGTTCCTCCAGGCACTGGGGCGCGTCTCCGAGGGCGGCACCGCGATGGACCCGCAGGTCATCTCCCAGCTGATGGCCCACCGCCCAGGACCCGACCCGCTGGCCGCGCTCACCCCGCGCGAGCGCGAGGTGCTCGCCCTGATGGCCGAGGGGCACAACAACCCGACCATCGCCCGGCTCCTCTTCCTCGCCGAGAGCTCGGTGAACAAGCACATCGGCGCCATCTTCGGCAAGCTCGGCATGCCCACCCCCGACACCGGCCACCGCCGGGTACGCGCCGTCCTCACCTACCTGCGCGCGCTCGCGGACGGCTGACCGCCATCCGCTCGTCCGTGGGACGCCGCCGGTCATCCGTGGGCAGCCGCCAGCCGCAGCTGCTCCTCCTCGACGATCAGCGCCGCCAGCGACGGCTCCGACACGTCCACCGCCTCCGGTGTCGACTCCGCCACCTCGCTGCGCCGCGCGTAGTCGTCGAACAGCCGGTCCTTCGCCCGCAGCAGGTCCAGCATCCGCTGGTCGACGCTGTCCACCGCCAGCAGCCGGTGCACCCGCACCCGGCGGACCTGCCCCATCCGGCGTGAGCGCGCCACCGCCTGGTCCTCCAGTGTCGGCTTGACCTGCGGCTCGCAGAGGATCACCACCGAGGCCGCCTGGATGTTCAACCCCACGCCGCCGGCCTGGATCTGGCAGAGCAGCACCGCGTGCCCGGGCGCGGCGCTGAACCCGTCCACCGTCTCCTGCCGCCGCACCGCGCCCAGCGAGCCGTCGATCGGCCCGAACGTCCGCTGCCCCAGGGCGGCTCGGACGGCCGCCAGGACGTCCCGGAAGTACGAGAAGACCACCACCTTCAGCCCGCTGTCCGCCGCCTCCCGGACGATCTCCCGCAGCCGCCTCAGCTTGGCCGACTCCGCCGGGTCCGCGTACCCGGCCCGGCGCATCGCCGGGAAGTTGCCCGCCGCGACGGCCGATCGGTAGGCGGCGAGGTCGGCGGGCGAGAACTCCTCCCACTCGTCCACGTGCACCACCTCGGGCAGCTCGGTGAGCACGTCCTGCTGGTTGCGGCGCAGGTACGCCGGGGCGACCGCCCTGCGGAAGGCCGCCGGCCCGGCGGCCGCCGAACCCAGCTCGACCAGCGGCACAAGCTCCGGCCGCAGGTACCGCACCAGGGTGCGGAACTCCTCCACCCGGTTCTCCATCGGCGTCCCGGTGAGGAACAGCACCCGCTCCACCCGCTCCGCCCAGGCGGCCACCGCCCGGGAGCGCTGCGCGGCGGGGTTCTTGACGAAGTGCGCCTCGTCCACCACGACCATCCCGACGGTGACCGCCTCCGCGACCTCCGCCGCCTCCAGGCGGCGCAGCCCGTCGAAGGTCAGCACCGCGACCCCGCCGTCCCGCAGCCACTCGGCGAGCGCCGCCTCCCGCTCCGGGCCGTGCACCCGCAACGCCCTCAGGGTGCTGCGGGACTCGACCTCCCGGATCCAGTTGACCAGGACGCCGGCCGGGCAGACCACCAGGAAGTGGGTGCTCCCCCGGGCCCGCAGGTGCGCCAGTACGGCGATCGCCTGCACCGTCTTGCCGAGGCCCATCTCGTCCCCGATGATCACCCGTCGCTGGGCGAGCGCGAACCGCGCCCCGAACGCCTGGTAGCCGCGCAGCGAGACCCGGCAGTGGGCGTCGTCCAGCGGCTCGGCCCGCACCCGGTCCGACAGCTCCTCCGGCAGGAACCCCTCGGCGGCGGCGGGTTCGACCCCGGCCTCCTCGACGATCCCGCCGAGCACGCCGTAGTAGTCGGCCGAGCGGAGCTCGAAGTCCGTCCACGCCTCGATCGGGTCGAGCGGCGGTCGCAGCAGGTCGACCGAGGCCTGGGCGAGCAGCACCGGGACCTCCTGCGCCCGGTACCCGACCAGCAGCTTCTCCAGCCGCTCGACCGCCGCCCGCGCATGCGCCCGCCGCTCCCGGCCGGCGAACAGCCCGCGCAGCACGCCCCGGGCCGGCCGCGCGGCCGCCACCAGCGGCTCCACCTCGGCCTGGACCCGCTCCGCGGTCTCCCGGGCCCGCCTCGCCTCCGGCCCGGCGGCCACCAGCCGCTGGAGCGCGACCACCAAGGCGGTGCTCAGCGGGTCCTGCCGCTCGACGTCCAGCCGCACCGCCACCGTCTGCTCGACCGCCCGGGCGAGCTGCCCGGCCGCGGCCCGCGCCTGCGCCGCCGTCTGCGCCCCGACGCCGGGGATCAGCCGGAGGGTGTAGTCGGAGGCCTCCAGCACCTGCCGCACCGTCCCCAGCCCGGCCGCCTCCAGCGCCCCGACCCGCAGCCGCCCCTCGGTCACGTCCCGCAGCCGCGCGACCGGGATGGCCCCCAACTCCTCCCCCACCATCCGGTCCCGGATCGCGGCGTACGCCGGCCGCACCTGCTCCACGGCCTCCCGGTGATCCGCCACCACCGCCCCGGCCGCCGCCCGCAAGCCCTCCGCCTCGGCCAGCACCACCCCGACCCGCCGCCGCTCCCCCAACCGCCCGCTCCGTCCGCTCCACGCACCCAGGAGCACCATGCTCCCACCCGCCACCCGCAGCCGTCCGGGGCCGCAACGCGCCGGCGGTTTCGGTGGAGGTGGCCCTCCACCGAAACCGCCGGTCGCCCGAATCTACGGTCGGACCTCAGCGCAGGACGCGAATGGCCATGACCGACCCGTCCTGGTTCAACGAGACCGGCCCCCGCCACTTGGCGTCCCAGGGCTCGCCGGGCCACTCCGCGCGCAGCGCGTTGGCCCTGCGCCTGTACTGCTCGACCCGGCCCTTCGCAAGATCCTCGAAGAGGTCTCGCGCGACCCCGGAGAAGGCCTCCACACGCGTGCCGTTCAGCCGGAACACGTGGTCGGTGCCCACGAAGTCGACGCCGTGCACCGAGTGCACGACGTCCTGGACGATGCCCGTACCCGCATGCGTGTACTGGTCGAAGTGGCCCTTCCCCTGGCTCTTCGACAGATAACGGGCAGTGGGCTTGCCCCCACCGGTGAACGCCAGCAGACCGGCGGCGTCCGCGTGGGCCAGCACTCGGCGGAACCACCGGTAGTCGTCGGGCCTGACGTGGTAGCCGGACACCAGGCGGGGTTCCTCGGTGGCCCCCCACGCGAGGTCGATTCCGGGTACGACGGCGTGCTCTTCCGGTTCGACACCGTCCGGGAGGTTCAGGTCGACCCCGTCCGTTCCACCGGGCACGTGTAGAACGCCGTCTCCGGCTGCTTCCAGCACGTGGACGGTGATGGGTTCCTTGCCCGGGATCTCGGTACCGAACACCATGGCTGGCGTCTCACCCGGGCGTCCGATGTGGACCGCCTCGACGTGCACCGCCGCAGTGGACAACTGGGCGTGCACCTGCGCCGCCTTGCCGTGCCTCCCCTTGCAGGCGACGAGTACGACCTTCGAGGGCTCTCCGGGCCTCCACACTTCCAGAAAGAAGTGCGGGCGCTTGGCCGCCCGGTGCGCGGAGCCCTCCTTACCGGTCAACGTCCACCCTGCGCGGAGGGCGATCTCCGCGTCGATGACCGACACCGAGTGGCCCGGATACCGCCGCCCGAGGATCTCCTGGGCTGCGACGAGGGCGAACCCGATCCCCAGTTCCCCGGACTGGACCGCCTTGTAGTGGCGCATCGGGTTACGGCCCTCCGTGGAGAGCGTCATGAAGCTCCCGTGGTTGCCGTCCAAGGCCTGGCAGTACTTGAGGCTCGCCCAGTGCTCGGCCAACCCCCGGCCGGCTCCCTGCCGTGCCAGAACGTTGGCCCGGCCGAGAGTGTGCAGCAGCTTCCATGGCGTGAGCTCGATCGAGTACCCGCGGTCGCTCGCCGACACCTCCCGCAGCCCCGGCTTGCGTCGCAGCGGCTCCTGGTTCTTCTCCCGCCGGTCCTTGTCGTCCGTATCCGAGAGCTCCGCGACGCTCCCGGCCAGACCAGTGGTCGAATGGATCGCCACGTTCCACGGCCGGACGAGGTCCTTGAGCACGGCTGCCGCCTTCTTCCCCATCGTCTCTCCTTCGAAGTGGTTGCGGATCATGCGGTGCGCTGACGGTTCGTGCCCGGTACGGCTACCGGGCACGGTCGGGGTGGGTGTCGGCGAGATCGTTCAGGGCCGCGTTGACCACCTGCCAGCAAATGCTCAAGGTGTCGCGGTCGGGCCGGTGGCTCTGCCGGGACTCGGCCTTGGGGTGGACGAAGTTCCGGTACCTGCGCAGCTCGTGGCTGAACTTCTCGGCGTCCGGACCGATCCATCCGACTCGGTGACAAGCCTTGATCAACTTGTCCAGACTGATGTTGTCCTCGGAGTCCCGGCCCAGGAGGGACGGATCCCGTTCCACGACGGTCTGGAGGAGCACCCCCTCCATCAGCGACCCGAGCATGATGATCGCCGCGACGTGGGCACCGTTGGCGTAGCACGTGCGGGCCTCGTCCAGACGCCACTGGAGCAGTTCCGCCATGGCTTCATCGGCGATGAGGTCCGTCATGACGACCTTCAGTTCGGTGGAGCCGTAGTGCGTCGGGTGGACCAGCGCCGGGTCGCACGGCACCAACCGGGGGCTGCCGCCGGGGTTCTCCAGCCGGAACCCCTCGTGGATGAGGAAGGTGTTGACGGCTGCCACGACCTCGGTGAGCAGGCCGGGCTCCTCGAAGTACTCCCGGGGGTCGGCCAGCCTGAGCAGCACCTTCTCGATCTCCCCGGGCTGGTCTCGCCGGGACATCAGCAGTTCGGTGGCCCATTCCCTGCGGTACTGGCCGTCGTACTCGGGCACCTCCTGCCAGCCGGCCCGCTTGAGGAAGGCCGCGATCTCGAAGCCGCGACGGTAGAGGAGGTCGTCGTCGCCCGCGACGACGCGGGCGAGCTCCTCCAGGGTGTTCTCGTCCAGCATGCGGTCGTCCTGCCGGCTCTGCGTCTGGGTCATGCCGTTCCTTCGGTGGTGTCGGTTTCCTGGTGGGGGACGGGTCCTGCGCCGGCCCCGTCGTGGGAGCCGTGCGGCTCCTCCGGCTCGTGGTCCTCACCGCCTTCGTCGGGCAGCTCGTCGCCCTCCGGCAGTTCCAGCCGTGTCCACGGCTGCGCGTCCCCCGGCGGCGCGGAAGGCCGGGAGTAGTTCGCCGGCCGGATGCCCTGCCGGTCGAGTTCCTGCCACAGCCCCTCCAGGGCCTCGTTCGGATCGAACCGGAACTCGCTCTCCCGGACACGCCAGAACTGCCAGCCGACCCGCTGGAGTTCACGGTCTCGCTGGTGGTCGTACCGGATCTGGTCGAGCGTCGAGTGGTAGTAGTCGCCGTCGCACTCCACGCCAAGGCGGCCCCGCGCGCCGACCACCACGAGGTCGATGCGTTTGCTGCCCGCCGGGTACTGGGGCACCACGTGGTAGCCCCGCTCCTTCAGCCGCAGGTAGACCTGCTGCTCGAACAGAGAGTCGAAGGGTGGGCGTCGGACATCGGGCAGCACAGCGCCGAGGTCCGCCGCCTCCGCCAGCGCCGTCGGCGGGTTCTGCATGTAGCCGAGCAGGTTGAGCCGCAGGTCCCCGCTCTTGAGCTGGTCCGGCGGCACCGAGTAGAAGAGCCGCATCTGGTCCTGGGCGCGACTGGCCGCCACGTTGTAGGCCTGCTGCTCGCTGCGCATGCCACCGGCGATCTTCCGCACTCGGTCGACCACCATCGAGAGCAGGATCACGTGCCGTTCGTCACCCTGGAACTGAGCCGGGGTTCCCACCCGGATGCGGTGGCGTTCCCGGACCGGGGCCGACAGACGCTGTTCGATCAGTTGCTCAAGCAGTTTGACCTGCCCGAAGCCCTGGAGCACGATGACTCCCATCGTCTTGTGCTCGTACGCCGGGTCCGCGGCCAGCTCGGCGAGACAGTCCACGATCGCCTCCGCCTCCTTGGGGTTGCGGATCCGCCCGTCGCGTCCCTCCGCGACCCCACCCTCGACGTAGCGCGTCAGCAGCGGGTCCAGCCGTTCACCGCCGTACTGCCGCAGTGGGATGAGGCCCGGCGGTGTGTAGAACGTGGCCGAGGACCACCCGATGATCTCGGGCATGCAGCGGAAGTGCTCCTGCAAGCGAATGGTGGACGGGAAGAGCGCCGACAGCAGCTGGTACAGGTTGGAATGCGGCATGTACAACTGGCGCAGGTGGGCCGGGACTTCCGGCAGGTGTGCGGTGAGCCGGTCCTGGATCTGCTGGGTGCGTCCGAGCGCGGAGACCGAGGGCGTGCACTGCTTGTCGTCGCCGACCACGATGATCCTCGGTGCGAGCCACAGCAGGAACAGCGCGTCCATGCCGGCCTGGCTGGCTTCGTCGACGATGACCACGTCGAAGGCGTCCTGCCGGGGCTTGATCATCTCAGCCACCCGCGCGATGGGCATCACCCACGCGGGCACCGCTCCCTGGGCGACGTGCATCGCGCTGTGGGCGGCTGCCTTGAAGTGGGAGGAGCTCTTGCCCTTCCCCTTACCGTAGGAAGCCATGTGCGTGCGGTAGGCCTGGAGCGCCGAGCGCTGTTCCTGGGTCATCCGTACCAGGCAGTGCTGCCGCCCCTGTGCGGCGGCCAGGTCGCCCGTGAGCTCCTCCAGCTTCGCCTCGTGCTCGGTGAGCTCACCGTCGAGGCGCTGCTCCCGGCCGGGTGCGCGTTCATCGTCGATGAACTCGGACGCCTTCGCCCAGGCCCAGGCCTCCCGGAGCCGGGCGAGCCGTTCGTCCCAGGCCGGGTCCTCGGCCTCCGCTTCGATCCTGTTCGCGAGCGCGGGCGACGCGCCTCGCAGGCCTTCGAGCAACTCCATGCAGCGACGCCGCCGTTGGTCCCGCTGCTGCGCTGCCGCAAGCGCTTCGAGCTCCTTCGTGTACCGGTCCACATCGCGGTCGCGCAGAGCCTGTGCCATGGCGAGCGCCTCGATCGGCGGGGCCACGCCGTCCTCCGTACCGTGCAGGAGCCGGTCCCACCGGTCGAGCCGCGCCGACGCCTCCTCGGCCCGCTGCCTGCCGTCCAGGGCAGCGACGGCCTCGGCGAAGTCCTGCCACGCCTGGGGCCGGGTCAGGTCGAGGTAGACCCCGTGACGGACCAGGTGTTCGTCGACCTGCTCGCGGATCCGGCCGAAACCGTCGACCTCGGCGAGGTGCCGGTACCGTTCGGACAACGCCGCCAGCCGCACCTCCAGCGGCGCGTCCGGAAGCGCCGCACCCACCTGTTCCCAACGCGCCGCCACAGCGGCGAGAGCAGCATGCGCGTGAAGGTGCGCCAACACAGCGCCCAGGTCGCCGTCGGCGGCCGGTACCCTTCCGTCCACCGTGCAACTGCCGAGGAGTTCCTCTGCTTCCCGCTGCACCCTGGACGCGAACCGGTTCCGCAGCCGGCGGCCGCCGGACAGATACTCCCGCAAGGCCGGGATCGTGGCCGCCATGCGGCGCGCACGCTCGGGAGTCAGGCCGTCCGGAATGACGACCGTCCGCAAACCGGCACGGTCGAGGCCTTCGGTCACCTCGGGGAGCACGCCCGCGACATCGGTGACACGCTGCCAGAGATCGGGGTGGCGCCGGGCCAGCCGGTCCGTCAGCGCGCGGTCCACCCAGCTCTCGTTTCCCCAGCGTGTGGCCTCCCGGTGAGCACCCAGGCGGTGCAGTCGGCTTCGGCTGTGCCCCAGAAGCTCGGTCAACCTGTCCGTGACGGTGGTATCCAGCGAGGCCAGGACGTTCCGCACCTCGATCGCCGCCGGGGAGAGCCCGTTGACGCTCAGCCGGCTCGCCGCGAGGGCCGTTGCGACCTGGCCGGAGGTCGGCAGCGTGTCCGCGGACGGGAAGACCCCGGACTCCGCCCACTGCCCCGCCCCCTCCCGCAGCAAGGCGAGCAACTCCTCCGCCTGCACCGGGGACAACGGCGGTGTCACAGACGCCCGGTCCGGCAGCCTCCCGATCCAGCTCAGCCGTACCGCCTCGTCCCGCACCTTCCGTACGATCGCCGCGAGCGTCCCCGAGTAACCCGGTGCGACCTCCGGATGCTGGTAGACCTCCGCCTCGCGCAAGGAGATCACCTGCTCGGTCAGCAGCTTGATCCTGCTGCGCACCTCGTAGCGGCGCTGGGTCAGCCGACGGATCTCGTCCCGGAGCTGGTCGGTGTCACCGGCCGCTACCTGGTCGCTCAACGCGTTGATGGTGCGTTCGAGTTCATTCGCACCGTCCTGGCTCGTCGTGCTGAGCAGGAGCACACACAAGTCCCGCACGGCTGGCGGAAGTTTGTCCCGGAGTACGGTCAGCGGCTGGTCCTTGGCGCTGGTGACGAGCACCCGCTGCCCCTGGGCCAGGAGCGCGGAGACCAGGTTGGCGATGGTGTGGGTCTTCCCGGTTCCGGGTGGTCCCTGCACCACAACACCGGTGTCGCGCTGCAACCGCTGCAGCACCGAGCGCTGCTGGGCGTTGGTCTTGCCCGGGAACAGGGGCTCGTCGCCGAAGAGCGCGGGCGCCTGCCGACCGCCCCAGTTCGCCCGGTCCTCGGGGTTCAGCGACATCACCAACTGCGCGAGCCCGAGCGGAGCCCGGCGCTCGGACACCACGCTCTCGGCGATGCGGTCGTAGAAGTTCAGCACCGCGTTGCGGTCCCTGGGTCGCATCAGGAGAGCGGGGGCGAAGGTGAGCCGGGCACTCGACTCCGGCCCCGCCGGAGGACGCCAGTTGGTGCTGAACGCCACCGGCCGCGGCAGCACCAGGTCCAGCCACTGCGAGAGACAATCCAGCGCCTCCTCACTCAACAGATGGAGGGGCCGAGCGGAGAGCTCCTCGTCGTACGCCGCCGCGCGCTCCGGCACCCAGCCGTCGTCCGTGTCCAGGAAGTCCCGGTCCTCGAGGCGGACCGCTCCGTTGTCCGTGAGCCGTACGGTGATCCGCGCAGTCCGCCGGTCCACGCGGGTCTCCACCCGCCGGGACAGCACGTGCCGGTGGATCACACCGCCGCTCGGCTCCCTCAAGGTCAACAGGCCCACCGTGAGCACCAGTTCGTACTGGTCATCCTGCTGCACCAACTGCTGGTGCCAGTGGTAGACCTTCTCGTAGAGCTCGCGCTGCGACCGCTCGGACCGCTCCCGCTCGGCCCAGAGCCGCCACCGCGTGAGCCACGGTCCGTACGCCCGAAGGACGTCCGCAGCCTCATCCCGAACGACGGTCGCCTCGCTCTGCCAGCCTTCACCACCCGTTTCCGACTCCCCGGTCCGGTACGGGCCTTCCTCCGCGAGCGGCGGGTCCTCGGCGTCGGCGTCCTGACAGAGCCGCTCGTCGACCCATCCCTCCAGCACCGGCGGAAGCTCCGGCGCCGCAGCCTGCGGAACGTGGTCCAGGATCAGCAACGGACGGCCGTCGTCGCCGGATGGCCGGGGCACCTTCGCGGGAAGGTCGGCCAACCAGAGCGGACCCCAGGAACGCGTGTCCCGGAGCCGCTGATGGCTGCTCTGCACGACCTCGCGCAGGAAGCCGACCAGCGCAGCAGTCTGACCGATGACATCGGGATCCCCCGCATGTCGCCGTGGAACGCTCACCATTCTCCCTTCGATCGGTGACGAACGCTCCAGAATGGGGGCAGGCGGCGCCGCCGGAAACCACTCGGCGAAGAGTGGCCGATTAACTGCTGAGTGATGGCCGACATTTACTCAGCAGCCATTCAGACCATCACCTCAAATAGCCCATGAAATAGAACTCGATTCCCTCTGTCGAACATGTAATTGATTTCCGATCGGGCGAGGTGAGGCATGAAAAAGTCCCCCTGATCCGCCAGGGGGATAAGAAGCCAAATGTGAGATCTTCCGACTGCGTTCGGCACTGCGGGAGTCCTCGTGCGCTCCGAACGCGCCGCGGCTAGGGCCCGATTCGGTGAATCGGGCCCTAGCCGCGGTTGGTGTCGCTCCGCTCGGCCGGGCCGGCGGTGGGGGCTCAGGGCCTGTCTCTTGGACTTTGTCGGATCAGGGCGCGGCGTTGGGGTGCGTGCATCGCAAGGCGGCGGTGGGGGCACCTCCCGGCCGAAGGCCGGGGGCCATTGGCGACCGACGACAACGCCGCGAGGTGCGCTTGTGCCCTGGGGGTTCCTCCCGGCCGGAGGCTGGGGGGCGCCGGGCACCCGGCAAGGATCCAGGAGACAAGCCCTATGTGCGGATGCGGCGGAAGACGACGAGCAGGAGGAGTGCGGTGAGGGTCAGGAGGATGCCGGCTTCGACGAGTTGGATAGGGACGAGGTGGTCGGCCGGGTGGTAGCGGAGCCAGGAGGCGGAGGCGCCGTCGCAGTCGGTGCTGAAGTGGAAGCTGCAGGCGCTGGTGCTGACGCGGGTGCCGTCGGGGAGGACGACGCCGCGGTCGAGGAGCCAGGAGTTGGTGGGTTGGGTGGTGCGCAGGTCGGCCACCCGGTCCACGGCCGGGTAGAGGAAGGGGCGGGCCCAGAGGACGAGGCCGTGGGCGACGGCGACGAGGGCGCCGGTGAGGAGCATCGCCGGCACGGTGCGGCGGACGAGTTGGCCGACGAGGACGCCGAGGGCCAGCGCGAACAGGGACCAGGCGACCGGGGCGAGGCCGAGCGCCGGGTAGGTGAGGGCCTGGAACGGCGGGTCGAAGGCGACCGGGCCGTGCACGATGTCCGTCCACCACACCCAGGTCATCAGCGCGGCGATCACGCCGCCGGCGGCCAGGACGGCGAGGCCGGGGACGGCGAGGCGGACGGCCAGCCAGCGGATCGGGCCGACGGACTGCGCGCGGATCAGGCGGATGGTGCCGCGTTCGTACTCCTGGGCCAGCAGCGGGGCGCCGACGAACATGCCGAACAGCAACGGGAGCGCGGCGACGGCGGGTTGGAGGACCAGGAGGTACCAGAAGTTCGGCCGGTCGAGTGGCTGGACGAGCTTCCAGCACCGGGCGCTGTCCCAGGAATCGGGGTAGTAGCAGCCGGTCCGGCGCAGGGTGTCCACGATGCGGCCGTAGGCGATGTGGATCCAGAGGAGGTCCGCCACCGCCAGGACGAGCAGTACACCCAAGACCCAGAAGAGGAAGCGGTTCTGACGGAAAACCAGCCAGAGGAGTCCGCGCAGGCCGGGGGCCGTGGGGGCGGTCCGGGCGGTGGCGCGGTCGGGCAGGACGGTCGTGCTCATACGGCCACCTCGTTCGGGTTCTTCCGGCCGGCCAGGCCGTCGGCCGGGCCGCGGAGGTAGCCGAGCAGCAGGTCCTCCAGGCTCGGCCGCTCGCTCTCCCATTCGCCGTCCAGCGGGTCGCCGGTGCGGACCAGGGCGATGGCCCGGCGGCCGCTGACGCGCTGCTCGACCACCGAGTCCGCGGCAAGGCAGGCGCCCCGGGCGGCCGGCCCGGTGAGCAGTCGGTGCCCGTCGAGGATCTCCTCGAGGTCGCCGGCCAGCCGGATGCGTCCGCGCTGGACGAGGAGCAGGTGGTCGACGACGCCGTCCAGTTCGGGGAGGATGTGCGAGGACAGCACGATGCTGGTGCCGCGTTCGGCGGCGGCCGACATCAGGGTGCCCATCAGCTGGTGCCGGGCGAGCGGGTCGAGGTCGGCCATCGGCTCGTCGAGCAGCAGCAGGTCGGGGAGCTTGCCGAGGGCGAGGGCGAGGCAGACCCGGGTGCGCTGGCCGCCGGAGAGCGAACCGATCCGCGCTTTGAGGTTCAACTCACCCTGGTCGATAATCTGTTGGGCCAACATCTCGTCCCACACCGGGTTGAGCTCGCGGCCCATCCGGATGGTCTCGGCGACGGTGAGGCCCGGGTAGAGCGGCTTGTCCTGCGGCACGTAGGCGACCCGGGCGCGCAGCTCGGGCGCGCCGGCCGGGGCACCGAGAACCATCAACTGGCCCTCGGTGGGCTTGAGTTGGCTGGCCGCGAGGGAGAGCAGGGTGCTCTTGCCCGCGCCGTTGGGGCCCACCACGCCGCAGATCCGCCCGGCCGGGACGGTGACGTCGCAGTCGCGTAGCGCCCAGCCGCCCCGGTACTTCCTGCCGAGGCCGGTGGCCTCCAGGGCCGCCTCCTGCGCAGTCTCCGGCGCCGACGCGGGCGCCGTGGTCGTCGGGTCGTCCACCCGGTCCCCCCACTGTTCTCGTTCGATGTTGCCGGGGCGTCTCGGGCCCCGGTGTCGAGGCGCGCGGCCCCGGCGTCGGAGCCTCAGGCCCCGCTGCCGGGGCCGGTGACCCCGGTGTCGAAGCGCTGCTCCAGGACGGAGGCCATCAGCGCGGCAATGTCCTCACGCTCCAGCCCGGCCGCGCGGGCCTGGTCCACCCATCCGACCAGGTCCGCGCGCAACGGCCCGTCGGCCGCGGCCCCCGGCCGGGCGAGTGAGCGCCGGACGAAGGTGCCGAGCCCCGGGCGGGGTTCGACCAGCCCTTCGCGTTCGAGTTCGCGGTAGGCCTTCAGCACGGTGTTGGGGTTGATCGCGGTCGCCTCGACCACCTCACGGGCGGTCGGCAACTTGTCTCCTGGCTGGAGCAGTCCGAGCCGCAGGGCCTGCTTGGTCTGCTGCACGATCTGCTGGTAGGTGGAGACACCGCTGCGCCGCTCGATGCGGTACTCGATCACCGGCTTTCCGGCCTTTCACTAGTTCAATAGTGGAATGGTGGCCCACTGCGGCGCGCGGGTCAAGCCGGACCCGGGGGTGCCGCCGAGATGCGGGGTGCCGCCGGGATGCCCCGTACGAGGCGCTTCAGGGGCGTTGCAGCAGGAGCAGGCCGTCCTGCTCGACCAGCGGCCGGTAGCCGCGCTCCCGGTAGACGCCCAGCATCCGAACGGTGTCGGCGGTGGCGCACGGGGACTGCACGCTCGGGTCGCGCAGGTCGACGGCCACCCACTGCGGCCCGGGGCCCACCGGCGCCCGGCACACCAGGGTGACCTCCGCCCTGGCGGTGAGCTGGGCCGCCAGCCGGTTGGAGGCGGCCACGGTGGCGTCGTCGGGTATCCGACCGAGCAGCGCCCGGGCCTCGGTGAGCCGGGGCGAGGTGCGCCACGCCTCGGGCATCACCACCTCGTGCAGCGGGTAGAGCGGCAGCGTCACGGCGGTCGCCAGGGCGCTGACGGCGAGCGCGCGCCTGGCTCGGCGTACGTCGACGCGCCGCAGGACGTCGACCAGGGCGGCGAGCGCGATCGGCATCGGCACCGCGCTGTAGTGGTAACTGACTCCCCAGTAGTGCGAGTTGCCCGAGGTCAGCCGCCAGGCGAGGGTGGGAACACAGAGCAGCAGGAGCGGCGATCGGAGGCCGGCGAAGCCGGCGGTGGCGGCGAGCAGGAACAGCAGCAGCCACTTGACCGGCGGCCAACCGATCCGCACCGGCAGCCCCCAGATGGCGGGCTGCCCGCCGCCGTCCAGCTGCCGCCAGTAGTCGAAGCCCCCTCGAGATTGAAGGCCGGCAGCACGACGAGCACGGTGAGCGCGGTCGCGACGAGGCCGAGGGCGGCGAAGGCGAGTCCGGGCAGCGGACTGCGGTGCCGCTCCCGCCGGGCCTGCCAGGCGATCAGCACGCCGACGGCGGCCACCGTCAGCCCCAGGTCCTCCTTGACCAGCGGCAGCGGCAGCGACCAGAGCGCGGCGGCGAGCGGTCGGCGCCGGCCGAGCGCGGTGACGGCGAAGGCGAGCAGCGGGACGGCGAAGGCGATCTCATGGAAGTCGTCGGCCGCCGCCCGGACGATCCCCCAGGAGGCCCCGGTGGCGCTGCCGACGAGCAGCGCCACCCGCGGCCCGGCCACCTCGTGGGCCCAGCGGGTGAGCGGGACGACGGCGAGCGCCATCAGCAGCGCCTGGGCGACGACGAGGGTGAGCGGGCTCGGGAAGGCCCGGTAGGCGGGGGCGAGGACGGCGATCAGCGGGTGGAAGTGGTCCCCGAGCAGGTGGTAGCCGGGCCCCTTGAGCGGCACGATCGGCGCCTGCCCGTGGGCGTACGCCCGGATGGCCTGCTCGAAGATGCCCAGGTCGTAGGCCTTGCTGAGGCCGCGCCGGTGCCGGTTGACGCCGACGCAGGCGTACAGCGCGGCGAACCCGGTCGCCAGTGCCCAGGCGAGCACGGCGGGGCGGCGGGCGAGCGGTGTCGCGCGCCGGACGGCCAGTGCGAGCACGGCGGGTTGCGCGGGCGGGGAGGACGTGGAGGGCCGGGAAGCCGGGGAAGGCCGGGCGGCCGGGGAGACGGAAGCGGGCATCGACAAAGTACCCTTTCACTATTCGATTAGTGGAAGGGTGTTGGAAGTCGCGAGAACCCGTCAAACCCGGCCGGGCGACGCCGACCGGGCCTTCTGGCTGCCCTCCAGGGGCCTCGTTCCGGCTCACCCGGCTCACTCGGCCCAGTCGGACCCTTCGTCCCGCGATCCCCCTCGACATCCACCGCGACCTCGGCCTCAGCCCCCCGACCTCGACAGAAGCGGAGCCGGACGGTGCTCACGATCAGTCAACTCGCGTCGACCGCCGGCGTGACCGTGCGCACCGTCCGCCACTACCACCAGGTCGGACTGCTGCCCGAGCCCGAACGCGACGGCTCCGGCTACCGCCGGTACAGCGCGCAGGCCGCGGTGGACCTCATCCGGATCAGGACGCTCGCCGACGCCGGGGTGCCGCTGGCCCGGATCCAGGCCCTGCTGAACGCGCGGCCGGAGGAGTTCGCCGCCGCCGTCACCGACCTCGACGGCGAACTGGAGCGCCGGATCGAGCAACTCGCCGAGCACCGCCGCCGGATCGCCGACCTGGCGAGCGGCGAGCGGCTCGCACTGCCACCCGAGGTGGTCGCCATCCTGGACCGGATGCGCGCGCTCGGGGTCAGTGAACGGTCGGTGCGGCTCGAACGCGACACCTGGATCCTGCTCCAGGTCCTGGACCCGGAGGCCGTGCGCCGGGGCATCCGGGAGAAGAACGCCAGCTTCGACGACCCCGAGACGACCCGGTTGTTCCTGCTCTGCGACCAGTCGCTGGACTGGGAGCCCGACGATCCGCGGGTGGACCGGCTGATCGACGACCTGGACGCCTGGGAGCTCGCCCACGGCCGGGACAGCAGCCGACCCGGCAACCAGGCGGTGATCTTCGCCCGGATCGCCGAGGCCTCGCCGACCTGGCAGCGCATCCTCGGCGCGCTCGCCCACCGCGCCAAGCAGCGCCGCCTCGCCGACGAGCGCCGGGACGCGGCCCCGCCGCGGAAGCGTTGACGTCGGATTCACGCCAGCCCGACCCCCGCTCGCACTGGTGGACTTCGGGTCACAGACCCACCACCCGTCGACAGGATCTCCGGCATGCCGACCGGCACCACCCCCCGCTCCGCTCCGCCCGTCCCGAAGCCCCACACCCGGGACGGCGGCACCCTCGCCGTCCTCGCCGTGACCACCGGGGTCTTCTCCATCGTCACCACCGAGATCCTCCCGATCGGCCTGCTGACCCCGATCGGCGCCACGTTCCGGATCTCCGACGGCACGGCCGGGCTGATGATGACCCTGCCCGGCATCGTCGCCGCGGTGGCCGCGCCCGTGGTGACCGTCGCGACCAGGCGCGCGGACCGGCGGACCATGCTCTGCGCGCTGCTGCTGGTACTGACCCTGGCGGACCTGCTCAGCGCGTTCGCCCCGGCGTACTGGGCGCTGCTGACCGCCCGGATCGCCCTCGGCCTGGTCATCGGGGCGTTCTGGTCGATCGGCTCCGGACTCGCGCCGCGCCTCGTCCCCGAGCACCGGCGGGCCCGGGCGAACACGCTGATCTTCTCCGCCGTGCCGCTCGGCTCGGTGCTCGGCGTGCCGGCGGGGGTGTTCCTCGGCTCGCTGGCCGGCTGGCGGGCGGCCTTCCTCGCGATGGCCGCACTGACCCTGGTCGCCCTGGCCGCCCTCCTGCGGTCGCTGCCGCCGCTGCCTCCGCTGACCGCCACCGGGCTGGGCGTGCTGCGCGGACTGCTGGCCGGTCGGGGCACCCGTACCGGCATCGTGGTGACCCTGCTGATCGTGCCGGCCCACTTCGGCAGCTACACGTACGTCACCCCCTTCCTCACCGGTACCACCCACGCCGGCACCGGACTGATCACCACCCTGCTGCTCGTCTACGGCGCTGCCGGGCTGCTCGGCAACGTCCTGGCCGGCGGCCGCGCGACCCGGGCACTGCGGCCGGTGTTCGGCGCGGCGACCGTCCTGCTCGCCGCCGCGGCCCTGCTGCTGCCGCTGCTGGGCACCGGCGGTCCGGGCGCCGCCGTCCTGCTGACGCTCTGGGGCGTGGCGTACGGCGCCGTCCCGGTCTGCTCGCTCACCTGGTTCCTCGCCGCGGCCCCGCACGCCCCGGAGGGCGCCGGCGTGGTGTTCACCTCGGTGTTCCAGGCCGGCTTCTCGGTCGGCGCGCTGACCGGCGGCGTGGTGGTGGACCGCTCCTCCCCCACCACGGTCATGCTCCTCGGCGGGACGGTCGCGCTGCTCGCCTCGGCCGCGGTGTGGCGGTACGGCCACCGGGTCCGTCCCGCGCCGGCGCCGTGACGCGCCCGTGCCCCGACCCTGGTCGTCGGCGCGGTTCGTGGTGAGAATGCCGGGGTGCCGTCAGCCCACCCGCACGTCCTGCGGGGTGGGCGGGTGGGCTGACGGCACCCTGCCGGGACGGTCCCGGGCGGGTGCGGACGGAAGGACGGCCGGCGGATGGGCAGCGAGCGGGTGGGCGGCGAGCAGGGGGGCAGCACGCCGGGGAGCGGCGAGCGGACGGCCCCGGCGTTCCACGGGCGGTTCGGCGACTACCAGCACGAGATCTACCTGCGCGGGCTCGGCGGTGTGCTGCCGACGATGCCGATGGCCTTCACCGACTTGGAGGCGCGGGCGAGCGCGGCCCTGGCGCCCTCGGTGCTCTCCTACGTCGCGGGCGGGGCCGGCGACGAGTCCACCCAGCGCGCGAACGTCGCCGCCTTCGACCGGTGGGGCCTGGTGCCGCGGATGATGGTCGGCGCGAGCACCCGGGACCTCTCGGTGGAACTGTTCGGCCTGCGGCTGCCGACCCCGCTGTTCATGGCTCCGATCGGGGTGATCGGCCTGTGCGCGCAGGACGGCCACGGGGACCTCGCCACCGCCCGGGCCGCCGCCAGGACCGGCGTGCCGATGGTCGCCTCCACCCTGACGGTCGATCCACTGGAGCAGGTGGCCGCCGAGTTCGGCGACACCCCCGGCTTCTTCCAGCTCTACACCCCCACCGACCGGGCGCTGGCCGAGAGCCTGGTGCACCGCGCGGAGGCCGCGGGCTACCGGGGCATCGTCGTCACCCTGGACACCTGGGTCACCGGCTGGCGCCCGCGCGACCTGGCCACCGCCAACTTCCCCCAGCTGCGCGGCCACTGCCTGGCCAACTACACCTCCGATCCGGTGTTCCGCGCCCGCCTCGCCCAGGCGCCGGAGGAGGACCCGCAGGCCGCCGTCCTGGAGTGGGCCGGCGTCTTCGGCAACCCGCTGACCTGGGACGACCTGCCCTGGCTGCGCTCGCTCACCGACCTGCCGATCCTCCTCAAGGGCATCTGCCACCCCGAGGACGTCCGCCGCGCCAGGGACGGCGGCGTCGACGGCATCTACTGCTCCAACCACGGCGGCCGCCAAGCCAACGGCGGCCTGGCCGCCCTCGACCTGCTCCCCGACGTGGTCGCCGCCGCCGACGGGCTGCCCGTCCTCTTCGACTCCGGCGTCCGCTCGGGCACCGACGTCGTCAAGGCTCTCGCCCTCGGCGCCACCGCCGTCGGCGTGGGCCGCCCGTACGCCTACGGCCTGGCGCTGGAGGGCACCGACGGCATCGTCCACGTGCTGCGCTCCCTGCTCGCCGAGGCCGACCTGCTGATGGCCGTCGACGGCTACCCCACCCTGGCCTCCCTGCGCGCGGACGGTGCGCTGCGCCGTACCTGACACGACCTCAGGTCGCGGGGCCCACCGGAAACCGTCGGGGCTTGCCGGGATATTCGGGACGGCCCTACGCTCGAACGGCACAAATCGGGTCCGTACGTTCCCATCGGCCAGGAGGTCCGCCATCATCCGAGTCCTGCTGACCGCCTTCGAACCGTTCGGCCGCGATCCCCTGAACTCGTCCCTGGAGGCGGGCCGGCTGGTCGCCGCCGCTCCGCCGGCCGGAGTGGCCCTGGAGTTCGCCGAACTCCCCTGGGTGTTCGGCGACTCGATCACCGCACTGCACCGGGCGGTGGCCCGCTTCGAACCCGACCTGGTCATCGCCACGGGCCAGGGCGGCAACCGCCCGGACCTCACGGTCGAACGGGTGGCGGTCAACCTCGACGACGCCGTCCGGGGACCGGACCGGAAGGGCAACCAGCCGGTCGACCAGCCGGTCGTGCCGGCCGGCCCGGCCGCGTACTTCTCCTCGCTGCCCGTGAAGGCGTGCGTGGAGGCGGTCCAGCAGGCCGGCATCCCGGCCACCCTCTCGCACACCGCCGGCACCCACCTCTGCAATCACGTCTTCTACGGGCTGGCCCACCTGATCGCCACCGAACGCCCGGCGCTGCGCGGCGGGTTCGCACGCCTGCCCTACCTGCCGAGCCAGGCATCCGGGCAGGAGAAGAGCGCCTCGATGTCGGCGGAGACAGCGGCCGAAGGGGTGCGCATCCTGATCCGCAGCGCCGTGGCCGCCCTCCATCCGCCGCCCGTCGGCACGGTGGCCACACCGCGCCGACGGAACTGGCTGTCCCGCCGGGGCGGCTGACTGCCGTCGAGCCCGTCGAGTCCGGTTTCCGGGAAATGCGAAAAGCCCCTGATCCGAATGGATCAGGGGCTTTTCAGAAGAATTGTTCGGCGGCGTCCTACTCTCCCACAGGGTCCCCCCTGCAGT
>NZ_JBSFKF010000047.1:0-50947 GCF_053598415.1 Kitasatospora sp. NPDC001132
GACAGCTACACCGACAACCGCCGCACCGGATCGTTCCTGCTCATCGACCCGGCCGACGGCACCACCCTCACCGCCGGCATGGCGGGCGAGGCCTTTCCCTGATCCGGCCTCCGGGTCCACCGACTGCTGCCTCACCTGTCGATCGCACGGCCTGAGGGGGGCGCCGGAAACGCAGTCGTGCCCACCCTCGCGGCACCGCCAAGGCGCCCGCTGCTCCCCCACCGTCCGGACGACACCCACACCCTGCGCGCAGGCGAGCAGACCGGGCGGCGGTCTGGTGGGATGCGCCGCCACCGGCCGGTGGGCCTGGCACCGTCGGGCACCCCGGCAAACGGGGCGCCGGGCCGGGCGGCGACGACCAGGAGACCGGCGTGAACCGTCCCACGGGCACGTGCGCCCGGACGCTGGGCACCGTCGGGTGCCGATACCCCGGCGGAGGCTGCACGGACGTCAGACCGGGAGGTCGGCGACCGGGGTGTGAGGGGACCGGGCGGCGGCGGCCAGGAGGTGCAGGAGGCGGTCGATGTGGTGGTAGCCGGTGGGGCGGTCCCAGAGGTCGGTGTTGAGTTCGAGCATCGCGGACAGGCCGGTGGGGCGCAGCAGGCCGTGGAAGGCCATGTCGTAGCGGGCGGTGCCGTGGGTGAGGAAGCGGTAGGTGCAGTGGAGGTCGGCAAAGCGGTCGGGGATCCATGATTCGAGCTGGAGTTCGCAGGTGACCTGGTAGATGGGGTGAATGCCGGGGGTGCGGCGGGGCTGGAGGGTCTGGACGATGTCGGCGAAGGGGGCCTGCTGGTGTTCGTAGGCGCGGAGGACGGCGGCGCTGACGCGGTGGACGAGTTCGTCGAAGCGGGGGTTGCCGGAGAGGTCGAGGCGCAGGGGGACGACGTTGAGGAAGCAGCCGATGAGGTGTTCGGCGCCGCGTTGGGTGCGGTTGGCGGTGGGGATTCCGATGACGAGGTCGTGCTGGCCGCTGAGGCGGTGCAGGAGGGTGGCGACGGCGGTGCAGTAGACGGTGAAGGGGGTGGTGCGGCAGGCGGTGGCGAGGTCGCGCAGTGTGGTGGCGGCGGGGGCGGAGGGGGGTCGTTCGAGGAATTCGCCGCGGAAGGCCTGCTTGTCGGGGCGGGAGTGGTCGGTGGGCAGTCGCAGGGTGGGGGCGCCGGCGAGTTCGCGGGTCCAGAAGCGGCGCAGACGGTCGCCTTCGGGGCCGTCGAGGAGGTCCTGTTCGGCGCGGGCGAGGGTGGCGAAGTCGGTTTCGTGGGCCGGCAGTCGTGGTGTGGTGCCGGTGCTCCTGGCCTGGTAGGCGGTGGCGAGGTCGCGTAGCAGGAGGGTCGTGGAGACCTCGTCGGTGACGAGGTGGTGGAAGAGGAGCTGGGCCTGGTGGTGGTGGCGGGTGAGGCGGATGACACGGGCGCGCAGGAGGGGGGCGCGGGTGATGTCGAAGCCGGTGTAGGCGAGGTCGTCCTCGAGGCGGCGCAGTTCGGTGTCGCGGGTGGTGTCGTCGAGGGGGCTGAGGTCCAGGAGGGGGATGTCGAGGTCGGTGTGGGGGTGGATGCGCTGGACGGGGCCGTCGTCGGTTTCGATGAAGGTGCCGCGCAGGCCGGGCTGGTGGGCGATGACGTCGTTGAGGGCGGTGGCGAGGGCCTGGGGGTCGAGGGGGCCGGTGAGGTCGAGGATGAGGGGGATGGTGTGGGTGAGGGCGCCTGGGTCGGCTTGTTCGGCGAGCCAGAGCTGGCGTTGGCCGGACAGGAGGGGGACGTCGACGGGGGTGTCGGGCCGGGATGCCGGGCCGTGGACGGTGCCGCTCGCTGAGGCGTCGTCGGTGTCGTTGCCCGAGGTGTCGTCGGGCAGGTCGGCGACGAGGTCGAGGATGGCGTCGAGTTCGGGGTTGGCCGCGCGCAGGTGGGCGGTGAGTTCGGCGGGGGTGGGGTACTCGAAGAGGGTGCGGACGCGGACCCTGATGCCGAGGGTCTCCTCCAGGTCGGCGGTGAGGCCGGTGGCGAGGAGGGAGTGTCCGCCGCTGGCGAAGAAGTCGTCCTCGGCGGTGAGTTCGGGGTTTCCGAGGGCCTGGGACCAGAGTTCGAGGACGAGTGCGAGCAGGCGGTCCGGACCGGCCGGGCCGGGGGTTGAGGGCCGGCCCGGGTCGGGCCGGCCCTCGGCCAGGGGTGGTTCGGCGTCGGGCAGGCCGGCGACGATCTCCAACCGGCCGCGGGTGTCCCGGCGGGCGGTGAGTCCGGTGGGGGTGCCGGCCAGGAGGAGGGCGGCGGGGTGGTGCGGGGAGCGTCCGGGTTCGAGGTGGAGGTCCTCCGCGCGGGCTCCGGCGAGTGCGGTGAGCAGGGGCCAGTGCTCGGGGCCGCGGGTGTGGTCCAGGGTGAGGGTGAGGAGTGTGCCGTCGGGCAGGTCCAGCCGTGGCCCCTCTCCCGGTGTACCGGTGGCGGGGGTCTGGGCGGCGGGTGTGCCGAGTTCGAGGTCGGGCAGGCGCAGTTCGGGCCGGTCCAGCCACTGGCGCAGGATGCGGGCGTAGTCCTCGGTGAGCGCGCGGGCGCCGTCGGGAGTGTAGAGGTCGCTGTCGTATTCGAGCCAGAACCGGACGTGTTCGCCGTCGAGTTCGACTTCGGCGACGGTGTCGAAGCGACCGCGGTCGCGGGTGACGTCCAGGGCGTGGGCGGGCTGTCCGCCGAAGGTGGGGCGGCCGACGGCGTCCGCGCGGGGCATGAACATGTGCTGGATGAGCGGTGGCCGGTCGGTGGGGCGGGGGGCGGCGGCGGCCTGGAGGATGCGGTTGAACGGGAGCCGGACGTGTTCGAGGGCGGCGGCCACGGCGGCGGAGCAGCGGGTGGTGGCGCCGGAGAGGTCGGGGGCGCCGGAGAGGTCCAGGCGCAGCGGGACGGTGTTGGCGAACTGTCCGACCAGTGTTTCGAGTTGGGGGATGCCGCGGTTGGCGGCGAGGACGCCGAGGATCAGGTCGTCATGGCCGGTGGAGCGGGTGATGAGGGCGGCCCAAGCGGTCAGGCACAGGGCGTAGGGCGAGCAGTGCAGGGTGCGGGCGGCATGGCGCAGGGTGGGGCCGTCGATGCCGGGCAGGAGGGTTTCGGTGCGCCGGCCGCGGCCGCGGCGGTGGCGCCGGCGGGGGTGGTCGGGGCGCAGGTCGAGGCTGGTGGGGGCGTGCTGGAGGGTCTGTTGCCACCAGGCGGTGTCGGTGTGCTGGGTGGCGGGGAGCAGGGTGTCGTGTTCCCAGTGAACGAAGTCGCCGTACTGGAGGTCGGGGTCGGCCACGGGTGAGGGGGTGCCGGTGAGGGCGGCGGTGTAGTCGGCGGCGAGTTCGGCAATGAGGAGGCGGACGGCGGTGGCGTCGGCGTAGATGTGGTGGACGGCCAGGGCGAGGGTGTCGTGGCCGTCGGGTCCGGGGCCGCGCAGGTGGAGGAAGGCGATGGCGCTGCCGGTGGCGGGGTCGATGCCGGTGGCGGCGAAGCGGGTCAGTGCCCGGTCGCGTTCGGCGTCCGCGCCGGCGCCGGTGAGGGCGGTCTCGGTGAGCGGCAGTTCCTCGGGCACGGGCAGGACGGTCTGGGCCGGCGCTCCGTCGTGCAGGCGGATGGCGCTGCGCAGGATCTCGTGCCG
The DNA here is from genome assembly GCF_053598415.1 of Kitasatospora sp. NPDC001132. NCBI lineage: Bacteria > Bacillati > Actinomycetota > Actinomycetes > Kitasatosporales > Streptomycetaceae > Kitasatospora > Kitasatospora sp. NPDC001132. The sequence goes on from NZ_JBSFKF010000047.1 coordinate 3,616, forward strand.
GGTGAGGAGGGCGCGGACGGCGGTGCGCAGCGCGGTCGGGTCCAGGTGTCCGGGGAGGGCCAGAGCGACGCATTCGGTCAGCGGCGCCTGTTCGGCCGCGGTGGCGTCGGCGGTCCAGAAGTGCTCCTGGATGACTGCGAGAGGCATGAAGTCTTCGTAGTCTCTCATGAAGATACGTTAACTCAGCGTGCAGTCTTTGCGTAGGCGTTGCGCGGTCGCCGGGTGGTTGTCGCACGGTCGTTGCGGCGGTCGCCGTGCGGTCGGTGCGGTCGTACGGCACGCCGCGGGGGCCGGGCGACGGTCCGGCCCCCGCGGGTGGTTCAGCGGTCGATGGCGGCGGCGAGGGTGCGGACGGTGGGTGATTCGTAGAGGGTGCCGACACTGATCGGGTCGCCGAGCCGGGCGGTGAGGGCCTCGGCGAGCTGGACGGCGCGCACGGAGTCGCAGCCGAGGCTGAAGAAGGAGTCGTCGCGGCCGACCCGGGTGATGCCGAGGACGTCGGCGGTGGCGTGGGCGAGGAGTTGCTCCAGCGGGCCCTCGGGTTCGGTGTAGCCGGTGTCGGCCGCGTTGAGGGCGGCGAGGAGCGCGGCGGGGTCGGGGGCGCCGCTGCGGTCGCGTTCGATGCGGGGGGTGAGGGCGACGCGGGCGAAGATGCCGTGGTCGGCGAGGCGGGCGGCGACGTCGGCGCGCAGCCGCTGGGGGTCCTGGCCGTCCTGGGGGACGACGGCGACGGCGATGGTGCCGCCGCGCAGTTGGTCGGCGGCGAGGAGGGGCTTGATCTGCTCGTTGGCGGGGTCGGCGCCGATGAGGAGGTGGACGGGGGCGGTGTGCAGGGCGCCGAGGAGGGCGAGGGTGGCCTCGGTGGGGTCGAGCAGGGTGAGGCCGCGGTGGCGGGCGGCGGCGATGAGCGGGCTGCCCTGGTTCATGCCGGGTCCGTCCCACATGCTCCAGGCGAGGCTGCGGGCGCGGCGGCCGGTGGCGGCCCAGTGCTGGGCCCAGCCGTCGAGGACGGCGTTGGCGGCAGCGTAGGCGCCGAAGCCGGTGCCGCCGAGCAGGCCGTTGACGGAGGAGAAGAGGACGACGGCGGTGTCGGGGCGGGTGGTGAGCAGGTGGTCGAGGGCCGTGCAGCCGCCGGCCTTGGGGTGGAGCATGCGGTCGAGCCAGTGGCGGGTCTCGACGCGCAGTTCGTGGGCGGAGAGGCGGTTCCACTGGGCGGCGACGGGGGCGCCGGCGAGGTGGAGGGCAAGGTCGAGGCCGCGGCCCCAGGCGGTTTCGGCGTCGGCGACGGCGTCGGCGAGGGCGTCGGGGTCGGCGGCGTCGGCCTGGCGGTAGCGGACGTCGCCGAGGGCGGTGAGCAGGTCGAGGGTGGCGCGGGCCTGGGGGTTGAGGCGGTCCTCGGGGGTGCGGCCGACGATGAGCAGGCGGGCGTCGTGGGCGACGACGAGGTGTTCGGCGATGGTGCGTCCGAGGCCGCCGAGGCCGCCGGTGAGCAGGCAGGTGCCGGCGCGGGGCAGGAGGCCGGCGGGCAGGTCGTAGGTGTCGGGCAGGGGCAGGGTGCGCAGCCGTTGCCGCAGGGGGGTGTGGTCGCGGACGGCGATGACGTCGTCGTCGTGTTCGGCGGTGGCGAGGGCGGCGAGCTGCCCGGGGGTGGCGTCGGGCGGGGCGTCGAGGAGGGTGGTGCGGGCGACCGGGCGTTCGGAACGGGCGGTGCGCACGAGGGCGGTGAGGCCGTGGCGGCCGGGCAGGACGCGGTCGCCGGGGGCGGCGTGGACGGCGTGCCGGGTGAGGACGGTGAGGTGGGCGTCGGGGCGGGTGTGGGCGAGGGCGGCGATGGTGGCGAGGAGGCGGGCGAGGGCGCCGGTGTCGGGGTCGTGGGGGGTGGTGGGGTCACCGGTGGCGGTGAACAGGACGCGGGGGGTGGCGCCGTCGGGGGTGCGGGCGAAGGCTTCTTCGAGGGCGCGGGCGAGGGGTTCGGGGTCGGTGCCGGCGGGGATGCGGACCGGGGCGAGCTGCTCGGGGAGCCAGCCGGCGGGGCCGGTGGTGACGGCGATGACGGGTCCGGCGGGGCCCTCGCGCAGCGGGGTGGGGGCCGGTTCCCACGTGACGGCGAGGGCCGTGGTGGCGTCCGGGGTGTCGGTGTCGCTCTGTCCGCCGTAGCAGCGGTCGTCGAAGCGGCCGGTGCGCCAGCCGTCGAGGAGGCGTTCGCGCTGGACCTTGCCGCCGCTCTGGCGGGGGAACTCCTGGGCGGTGACGGGGATGAGGTGGGTGGGGCGCAGCGCGAGGTCGCGGGCGAGGGCGGTGCGGATGGCATCGACGAGGGCGGGGACGTCGCCGGTGTCGGGGACGAAGAAGACGATGAGGGCGTCGGTGCCGGTGTCCTCGTCGGGCAGGGCGGCAACGGCGGAGCAGGCGGGGCGGACGCCGGGCACCTGTTCGACGACGGCTTCGATCTCGTGGGCGGGGAAGTTGGCGCCGTTGACGATGACCATGTTCTTGTGGCGGCCGGTGAGGTGGAGGCGGCCGTCGTGGAGGAAGCCGAGGTCGCCGGTGTCGAACCAGCCGTCGGCGGTGAAGCTCTCGCGGTTGGCGCGGTCGTTGCGGGCGTAGCCGCGGTGGATGGTGGGGCCGGTGATGTGGAGGCGGCCGACGCGTCCTTCGGGCAGGAGGCGGTGTTCGGCGTCGACGATGCGCAGGGTGACGCCGGGCACGGGGGCGCCGACCTCGGTGACGACGACGGCGCCGGGGGTGCCGGCGGGCAGTTCGCGCAGGTGGCCGTCGAGGGAGGCGGGTTCGAGGGCGATGGTGGCGGTGGCCGGGTCGTCGCGGTGCATGCGGGTGTAGGTGACGCCGGAGGAGGTCTCGGACATGCCCCAGCAGGGGACCATGGCGTCGGCGGGCAGCCCGTGGGGGGCGAGGAGTTCGAGGAAGCGGCGGGCGGTGCGGGCGACGACGGCTTCGCCGGCGTTGCAGATGTTGGTGAGGCGGCTGAGGTCCCAGCTGCCGGCGGCGATGTCGTCGGCGTGGTCGCCGACGAGGGAGTAGGCGAAGTTGGGGGCCCAGGTGCAGGTGGCGCGGAAGCGGTCGGCGGCGTCGAGCCACAGCAGGGGGCGGCGGATCACCGATTCGGTGCGGATGTTGACGTGGTCGCAGGTGAGGAAGACGTCCCGGAGGTTGAACATGATCATGCCGCCGACGTGGTCGAGGGGCATCCAGTTCAGGGAGACGTCGTGTTCGGTGAAGCCGTTGGCGGCGATCGCCGCGTAGCTGCGGGCGACGAGGGTGCGGTGGGGGTGCTGGACGCACTTGGGGGTGCCGGTGCTGCCGGAGGTCAGGAGGTTGACGATCAGGGCGTCGGGGTCGGGGGTCTGCCAGGTGGCGGGTTCGGCGTCGGTCAGGGTGTCGGCGGGCAGAACGCGCAGGTCGTGGCCGCCGGGCAGGCGGGTGCCCAGGGCGCGGACGGCGTCGGCGAGGCCGGGGTCGGCGATGACCGGGGGGTGGCCCAGGAGGTCCCAGGCGGAGGCGAGTTTGCGGACGGCGGCGTTGTCGGTGGCGTATTCGGGGGCCGGGGCGAGGGGGGTGGGGCGGATGCCGCCCAGGACGCAGGCCCACCAGGCGGTGACGAAGGTGCGGCTGTCGGCGCACTGGAGCAGGGTGGTGTCGCCGGGGGCGAGGCCGTGGCGGCGCAGTCCGGCGAGCATGCGGCGGGCGTCGTCGTAGAGCTGGGCGTAGGTCTGGCGGTCGGTGGTGCCATCGGGCAGCAGGTAGGTGGTGCCGCGGTGGCCTGCGGTGCGGGCGGCGCGTTCGAGGGCCTCGGGCAGGGTGGTGACGGCGTCGGGGGGCAGGACGGGTTCGGGGCCGTGGACGAGGGCGGGCCGGTCGGCGGGCAGCGGGGTGCCGGCGGGGGCGTGACCGGTGCCGAGGCCGGCGGCGGGGTGGGGGGCGCGGGTGCGCAGGCGGCGGTCGTGCACGGCGGCGGCGTCCCGGACGCCGGGGGTGCCGGCGGCGATGCGGGCGGCGGCGTCCGCTCCGGCGGGGGCGGGGGCGGGGGTGGTCATCGGGCCTCCTTGGTGGGCAGGTGCTCGCCGATGCGCCGGGCCGCGGCCGGGGTGAGTCCGACGATGAAGTAGTGGCCGCCTTCGACGCTCAGGGCGGTACGCCCGGCGCTGGTCTGCTCGGCCCAGCCGGCCAGGTCGTCCTCGGTGACGGTGCCGTTGTCGCCGCGGACAGTGGTGATCGGGACGGGCAGCGGGGCCCGTGGCGTGTGGCGGTAGTTCTCCCAGAGCGCGAAGTCGCTGCGCAGTACGGGCAACAGGAATTCCAGCAGCTGGGTGTTGCGGGCGACGGCTTCGGGCAGTCCGCCGCGCTCGGCGACGGTGGCGAGCAGCCGGTCGTCGGGCAGCCGGTGCAGGGGGTGGGCGGGGGGCGGGTTCTGGGGGGCGCCCTGTTCGGCGACGATCAGACGCTGGGGCCAGGTGCCGAAGCGGCGGCCCATCTCGTGGGCGATCTCGTGGGCGAGCAGGGCGCCGGCGCAGTGCCCGTAGAGGACGTAGGGCTTGGTGGTGTAGGGGCGCAGGGCGATGGCGCAGGCGGTGGTGAGGGTGGTGATGTCGGTGGGCGGGTCCTCGCGGGAGCGGTCCTCGCGGCCGGGCAGCTGGATGGCGAGGGTCTCCACCCAGGGGGGCAGCAGGGCGGCCATGCGCTGGTAGACGGAGGCGCCGCCGCCGGCGAAGGGCAGGCAGATCAGGCGCAGGCGGGCGCCGGGGCGGGCCCAGCGGCGGACCCAGCGCGAGTCGGTGGTATAGCCGGCCGGGCGGATCTCGGTGGCGTCCGCGGCACGGGTGGTGGGGTTCACGGGGCCTCCTCGCCGTCCAGGGCGGCGGCGAGTTCGGCCAGTTCGGCGTCGTCGCGGCCTTCGACGAGGGCGAGGGCGGCGGCCAGGGCGTCGCGGTGGGCGTCGTGGCCGGTGGTGGCGGCGTCGACGAGGGCGGCGAGGCCGGAGACGGTGGGGGTGGAGAAGAAGTCGGCGATCGGGACGACGACGCCGAAGACGGCCTTGACGCGGGAGGAGAGCTGGATGGCCTGGAGACTGGTGCCGCCGGCGGCGAAGAAGTTGACGTCGTTGCCGATGCGGGTGCCCAGCAGCGGGGCGAACACCTCCTCGCGCATGGTGCGTTCGGTGGCGGTGCTGTCGTTCTCGTCAGCCTCGGTGAGGTCGTCGACGGCGGCGAATTCGACGGCGGGCAGGCGGCGGCGGTCGGTCTTGCCGCTGGCGGTGAGCGGGACGGCTTCCAGCGGGACGAGGACGGCGGGCACCATGGCGGCGGGCAGGCGGGCGGCGACGGCGGAGCGGACGGTGTCCAGTTGGAGTTCACCGGGCTGCTCGGGCACGACGTAGGCGACCAACAGGGTGCCGGCGCGCGGGTCGGTGGCGACTTCGGCGACGGCCTGGGCGACGCCGTCGACGGCCTGCAGGGCGGCTTCCACCTCGCCGAGTTCGATGCGTACGCCGCGGACCTTGACCTGCCGGTCCGCGCGGCCGACGAAGTGCAGGTCGCCGGTATCGTCCCAGACGGCGAGGTCACCGGTGAGGTAGCGGCGGGAGCCGGGCGGGCCGTCGGGGTCGGGGCGGAAGCGCTCGGCGGTCAGGTCGGGGCGGCCCAGGTAGCCGCGGGCCACGCCGAGGCCGGCGATGGCGAGTTCGCCGACGGCGCCGGGCGGCAGGATGCCGGCGCCGGCCGCGTCGACGACGTAGGCGCGGTGGTTGGCCATGGCCCGACCGATCGGCGGGGAGGTCTCCCACTGACCCTCGCAGCGTTTGGCGACCACGGTGACGGTGGTCTCGGTGGGGCCGTAGCCGTTCCAGAAGCCGCGGCCGCGGGCCCAGCGGGTGGTCAGCTCGCCGGTGAAGGCCTCGCCGCCGACGAAGGCGATCCGCAGGTCGGGGTAGCCGTCCGGGTCGAGCAGTTCCATGATCACCGGCGGCAGGTCGACGACGGTGATCCGCTCCTCGCGCAGCACCGTGTCCAGGGCCTCCGCCGAGCGGCGCTGGTCCTCGTCCAGGACGTAGAGGGCGGCGCCGCTGAGCAGGGCGCCGAAGATCTCGAACACCGAGACGTCGAAGCCGGGCGAGGCGAAGTGCAGGACGCGGTCCTCGGGGGTGAGGGCGAACATCTCCTGGACAGTGCGGGTGAAGTTGGCGACGTTGCGGTGCTCGACGACCACGCCCTTGGGGCGGCCGGTGGAGCCGGAGGTGTAGATGACGTAGGCGGCGCCGGCGGGCGGCACGGCCACCGGCGCCGGGTCGGCTTCCGGTTGTCCGTGCGGGTCGGCGGGTGCCTCGGTGTCCAGGGTCAGGCGCAGCTGCGGGGGTACGCGGCCGGCCGTGGCGGCGGTGACGAGGACGGTGCGGGCGCCGGTGTCCTCCAGGATCACGGCGAGGCGCTCGTCGGGCTGGGCGGTGTCGACGGGGACGTAGGCGGCGCCGGCGCGCAGGACGCCGAGGACGGCGGCGATCAGGGCGGGGCCGCGTTCCATGAGGACCGGGACGAGGTCGCCGGGGCCGACGCCGGCGGCGCGCAGGCGGTGGGTGATGCGGCGGGACCAGGCGTCCAGGGCGCGGTAGTCGAGGGTGCCGTGCTGCCAGCGCAGGGCGGTGCGGTCGGGGCCCTGGGCGGCGACGGCGGCGAACAGCTCGTGCAGCGGGGTGTCGGGCGGGGTGCCGATCGGGGCGTTCCAGTGCCGCAGGACGTCGGCGCGTTCGGCGTCGGTGCCCAGTGGGGCGTCGCCCAGGGGGCGGTCGGGCCGATCGCACAGGGCGTCCAGGGTCTGTAGGAAGCGCTCCAGGAGGCGGGCGGCCGTGGTCCTGCGGTAGAGCGAGGTGGCGAACCGCACGGCCACGGTGGGCTGTTCGCCGCCGCCGAGCTCCAGGGCGAGTTCGAAGGTGCCGGCGCCGGCGTCGACCTGTTCGCAGCCGATACGCACGTCTCCGGCGTCGGCGGGCTCGGCGGGCTCGGGGGCGGTGGTGCAGCCGATCTGCACCAGGGGCAGGCGCCCGGCGTCCGGTTCCACGCCGAGGGCGTCGAGGACGAGCTTGAACGGCAGGGTGGCGTGCCGGGCGCCGGAGCGGCGGGCGTCGCGGACCCGGGCGACGACGCTCGCGAAGGTGTGGGCCTCGTCGAGTTCGACGCGCAGCGGCATCAGGTTGCCGAGGTCGCCGACCAGGCGGTCGGGGTCGAAGGGGCCGGTGACGTCGAGCGGCAGGCCGACGGTGAGGTCGGTGCGGGCGGTGTGACGGGCGATCACGGCCAGGAAGGCGGCTAGCAGGACGTCCTCGCGCCCGGTGCCGGCTTCGGCGGCGAGGGCGTCGGCGGCGGCGGCCGCACCCGGCGGCAGCGGGACGCGGACGACGTCGCTGCCGAGGTCGAGCAGCCGGGGCCGGGGGTTGTCGGCGGGCAGTTCGGTGCCCTCCCAGCCGGCCAGCGTGGCGCGCCAGTGGTCGGTGGCCTCGCGGGCGCCGTCCTGGTCGCACCACTGGCGCTGCCAGGTGGCGTAGGCGCCGAAGTCGGCGGCCTCGCCGGGCCACTGCGGGGCGGTTCCGGCGCTGCGGGCACGGTAGGCGAGGGCGAGGTCACGCTGGAGCACCGGGGCCGAGCGCGGGTCCAGGACGAGGTAGTGGCCGGTGAGCACCAGCAGGTGCCGTTCGGGGGTGGCGCGCAGCAGCCGCAGGCGCACCAGCGGGCCGGTGTTGAGGTCCAGACCGCGGCGCAGTTCGTCACGCACCACTTGGTCGGCGCGCTCGCGCAGCCGCCCGTCGGGGACGTCCTCGGTCTCCGGGCGCAGGTCGGGCACCGGCCGTACGTGCTGGGCGCCGTGGGTGTCCTCGTCGGGGAAGACCGAGCGCAGGACGGTGTGGCGGCGCAGCAGGTCGGTGAGGGCGGCGCGCAGCGCGTCCTCGTCGAGCGGGCCCTCGATGGGCAGGGCGAAGCCGAGGCCGTAGGCGAGGCTGCTGGGGGTGAAGCGGTCGAACAGCCACAGCTGTTCCTGCCGGTAGGACAGCGGGGCCGACCGGGTGCCTGCGCTGACGCCCTCCAGCTGGGCCAGCAGTTCGTCGCGCCGCTCCCCCGGCAGTCGGCGCAGTCGTCGAAGCAACTCGCTCTGTTGACGCATGCCGCGGTCCTCCCAGTAGGCGTGCAGATTCGTTACAGACTTTGCTCAACAGACGATTCAGAGTCAACACGATACTTCAGAGTCGACGTTGTAACAGGGCCACGCGGGCTTCGGGATCCGGGCACCGGGGCGGGGCGCGCGGGGGTGTGGTCGCCGGGTTCCGGGCATGCGGACGTGCGGCGGGACCCCGGCACCGGGGGGTGCCGGGGTCCCGTCGTCCGTAGGTGGTGCGGCGTGGCGCGGGTGCGGGTCAGGCGGGGTGGAGCCGGGGGGCGAGGACCTCCAGGAGCTCGGGCGGGGCGTCGAGGAAGCTGTAGTGGGTGCCTGGCAGGACCGCCTTCTCGGTGGCGGACCACAGCTGCCAGCCGCCCATCAGGGTGTGCGGGACCTCGACGTCGTCGCTCCAGCCCAGGGCGGTGATCGGGCAGGGCACGGTGCCGGCGGGGCGGTGGTAGCGGCGGTTGGCCTCCAGGTCGGCCTCCATGACGTCGATGAACAGGTCGACCAGTTCGCCGGCGCGGGATGCGGCGCCCATCGCGGCCAGCAGTCCGGCGATCTCGTCGCGCAGCCCCTGCTCGTCGAGGCCGAGGAAACGGCCCCAGGGGCCGTCCTGGGGGGCGACCTGGCTGGAGACGAAGTAGCGATGGGGAGCGGGCAGGCCGCGTTCGGCGATCTGGAGGATCAGTTCGAAGGCCGGCAGGGCGCCGCCGCAGTGGCCGAACAGGGCGTAGGGGCGGGCGGTGAGCAGGTCGCCGACGTCGTCGAGCATCGCCTTGGCGAGATCCTGGTAGGTGCCGAAGTGGGGTTCGCGCATGCGGTTCTCGCGCCCCGGCAGCTGCAGGGCGACGACCTCGGCCGCGCCGATGACGGCGGGCCAGGACCGGTACATGGAGGCGCCGCAGCCGGAGTAGGGCATACAGAGCAGGAGCATCTGGGCCTCGGGGGACGGCTCGCGCAGGAACCAGCGCCGCTGGTGGGGTTCCATCAGGCCTTCACCCCGATCACGACGCCGTTGGCCCCGGGGGCGTCGAAGCGCACGGTGCGCACCGTGGCGCAGCCGGCGTCGTACAGCCAGGCGGTGTACTCGGCGGCGGTGTAGTTGCGCCCCCAGGTGCCGACCAGCATGTTCATGCTCATGAGGGCGGCGTCGACGGGGCCCGATTTGTCGTCGTCGACGAGCAGTTCGCTGATCAGCAGGGTGCCGCCGGAGGGCAGGGTGTCCAGACAGCGGCCCAGGAGCTTGCGGTTCTGCTCCTCGTCCCAGTCGTGCAGGATCATCGAGAGCAGGACGGCGTCGTGCCCGGTGGGCAGCGCCTCGGTGAAGAAGTCGGCCGGGGCGGTGGTGATGCGCCCGGACATGCCCGCGGCGGCGATGCGGGCGCGGGCGAGCCCGCACACGTGCGGCAGGTCGAGGACGGTTGCGGCCAGGTGCGGGTTGTGGCGGCACAGTTCGATGAGGGTGGCGCCCGATCCCCCGCCGACGTCCAGGAGGTGGCGGGTGGCGGTGAGGTCGAGGGCGGCGGCCATCCCCCGGGCGGTGAGGGTGGAGAAGGCGTAGAGGCCGTCCCAGAAGGACTGCGGGCGGTTGCCCTCCTCGAACATGTTGCGGCCGGGGTCGGGCACCGGCTTGCTGGGGGCGTCGGTGCGCACGGCCTCGGTGGCGCGCAGCCAGCCGGGGGCGGTGTAGGCGGTGACCATGCGCACGTAGTCGCCGAAGTAGTCGGGGCGGCCGGGCACCAGGTAGTGGGCGGCGACGGCGGTGTTGAGGTAGCGGCCGTCGTGCTGTTCGAGGAGGCCGAGCGCGGTGCAGGCGGTGAGCAGGACCTCGGTGGGGCGTTCGCCGAGGCCGAGGCGGGCGGCGAGCCCGGGGGCGTCCGCGGGGGCGGTGTCCAGCGCCGCGAACACCCCGGTGTCGATCGCGGCGACGAGGGTCTGGGCCCGCCACAGGCCGGTGGCCAGGTCGATCAGCAGAGCGGGCGGCGGTGTCGCCGGACCGGGGCCGGGCGTCGTCTCGACGGTCATGCGCAGTGCTCCTCCCCGGTGCGGAAGCGCACCGGCACCTGGTCGAACATGATGTGACGGCCGTTCTCGAAGTGCAGGGCGCTGGGCCCGTCCGGGTCGAACAGCGGCAGGTCGGCCAGTTCGTCCAGCACGGCGGCGAACTCGGCGCGGGCCAGGTGCACGCCCATGCAGTGGTGGATGCCGTGGCCGAAGCCGAGGTGCTGGTGGGAGTTGCCGCGGTCGGGGTCGAACGTGTCAGGGTCGGGGAACTTGGCGGGGTCGCGGTTGGCCGCGTCGAACAGCAGCACCACGCGGGCGCCGGCCGGGATGACGGTGCCGGCGACGGTCACTTCGCGGGTGGTGGTGCGGGTGAACCGGTCGGTGGGGCACCAGCGGCGCAGCACCTCCTCGGCGACGGCCGGGCGCAGCTGCGGTTCGCGGCGCAGCCGCAGCTGCAGGCCGGGGTCCAGGGCGAGGGTGTGGACCAGGCGGGTGATGGCGTTCATGGTGTTGTCGTGTCCGGCGACGCAGAAGCTGACGATGATCGAGTACAGCTCCTCGTCGGCCAGCGGCCGTCCGTCGCGCTGCATGGCGGCGAGGCGGGCGAGGTAGCTGCCGTCGGGGGCGCTGCGCACCCGGTCGATCTCCTCGGCGAGCAGGGCGTGGAAGGCGGGCCAGAACTTGCTCGCGTCGCGGTCGGTGGAGATGTACGTCCACATGGTGCGGGTGGCCTCGCGGACGCGGGCGCGGCAGCCGTCGGAGAGGCCGAAGGCGACGCCGAGGACCTCGATGGCGAAGGGTTCGGCGAGTTCGGCCATCAGGTCGCCGTGGCCGCGCCGGGCGATGCGGGCGAGCAGGCGGCGGGCGATGCGGTGCAGTTCGGGTTCGAGGGTGCCGACGGCCTCGCGGGTGACGGGGTCGGCCATGCGCTCGCGGATCTCGCGCTGCTGCGGGGGGTCGTAGTCGATCGGGGAGAACATCGGCATGCCCTCGGCCCGGGGGAAGTGCACGCCGCGGGCGGAGCTGAAGGTCTGCCAGTCGGTCAGGGCGGCGCGCACGTCGTCGTAGCGCGAGAGGATCCAGATCCCTCCGTAGGCCGGTGACCAGGTCACCCCCTGTTCGCGGATCTCACTGTTGACGCGCTGGGCGGTGAGCGGGGTGTAGGCGGGGTCGTGGTGGTCGAATGCGGTCACCAACCGGTCGGTGGCGTCCGCGGCCTCGGTGGTCATGCCAGTCTCCATGCCGGTGCGTCGGTCTGCGGGGGTCTGTGGGCGGGTGCGTCCTGAAGGGTCGTCGGGCCGTGCCGGGTCGCAGGGTGTGTCGGGTTTTGTGTCGGGTCGTACCTGGTCGTGTCGGGTCACGCCGGGTCGTGCGGTGGTGGTGTCAGCGGCGGCGCGGGGTGATGGGCGCGAGCGCGGGCGCGGTGCTGGCGGCGGCATCGGTGACGAGGCGGGCCAGGGCACTGATGGTGGGGTCGGCCGCGAGGTCGGTCATCTCGACGCGGGCACCGAGGTCCTGCTCGATCCGGCCCTGGAGGCGGGCCAGCAGCAGGGAGTCGCCGCCGAGTTCGAGGAAGTGGTCGTCCGCGCCGACCCGGTCGGTGCCGAGCAGGTCGGCGAACAGGGCGGCCAGCCGGGTCTCGGTGCCCGGGGCGGGGGCGCGCCAGGCACGGGACGGGCGGCCGCGGGTCCAGTCCGGCGGGGGCAGCCGGCGGCGGTCGATCTTGTGGGAGGTGTTCAGCGGGAGCGCGTCCAGCTGCACGTAGGCGACGGGGACCATCCAGTCCGGCAGCACTTCGGCGGCGTGGTTGCGCAGTTCCAGCGGGGTCACCTCGTGGTGTCCGACGAAGCACGCCACCAGGCGGCGCTGGTCGCCGTCCATGGCCGCGACCACGGCGACCTGGCGCACGCCCGGGTGGCGGCCGAGCACCCATTCGACGTCGCCGAGCTCGACGCGGTGGCCGCGGATCTTGACGATGTCGTCGATCCGGCCGTGGTGTTCCAGGATGCCGTCCGGGCGCAGGCGCCCGGCGTCGCCGGAGCGGTAGATGCGGCTGCCCGGTGCGCCGAAGGGGTTGGGGCGGAAGCGGTCGGCGGTCTGCGCCGGGTCTCCGAGGTAGCCCAGGCTCAGGCAGTCGGACTCGATCCACACCTCGCCGATGCCCTCGCCGGCCGGGGTCAGGCCGTCCTCCTCCAGCAGGTGGACGGTGACGCCCTCGATCGGGCGGCCCACCGGCGGGGTCGACGCGCGGTCGGCCGCGGTGGCCGTGGCGGGGGTGCAGCGCCGGTCCCAGGGGTGGAGGGAGTTGGCGATCTGGAACGCCTCCAGGCTGCCGTAGGAGACGGCTACCTCGAACGGCAGGCCGGCCGGCCCCCATCCGTTCAGGCGGTCGCCGCCGAGGGTGAGCAGCCGCAGGTCGCAGGTGCTCGGCCAGGGCAGGTTCTGCAGCACCTCGCCGACGGGGGTGATGACGAAGCTCTGAGTGATCCGCTCGGCGAGCAGCCAGTCGCGCAGCGCGGGCGGGGAGGCGATCACGTCGTGGTCGCCGATGACGATCTGCGCGCCCTGCCACAGCAGGCCGCCGACCTCGTGCAGGGCGATCCCGGCGCCGGCGGCGCCCAGCCAGGAGCCGCGGTCGGCCGCGGTGGTGGCGTTGATGGTGGCGCTGCGGGCGGCGCTGAGGGCCAACCAGGAGTGCTGCGCCAAAACGATCTTGGCTGCCCCGGAGGAGCCGGAGGTAAACATCGCGTAGGCGAGTTCTTCGCGGCGCGGCAGCGGTCGCGGGTGGTGCGGGTTCGGGCCGGATGCGTCGTCCTGGTCCGCGGCGGCGGCGTCCAGGACGAGCACGGGCAGGCCCTCTGGGACGGCGGGCAGCGGGGTGCCGGAGGCTCGACCGGGGGCGGCGGTCATCACGGCCGCGGGGCGCCCGGCCGTGACCGCCCGGTGGAAGCGCTCGGCCGGGACGGCCGGGTCCAGCGGCATGCAGACACCGCCGGCCTTGAGGCAGCCGAGCATGCCGACCACCCATTCGACCGAGCGGCCCAGGTACATGGCGACCATGTCGCCGCGTCCGACGCCGTGTTCCGCCAGGCTACGGGCCAGCCGCCCGGCCCTGCGGTCCAGCTCCTCGTAGGTCAGTGCGAGGCCGCCGTGGCGTACGGCGGGGGCTCGGGGGGTGGTGCGGGCGAACTCCTCGATCCGGGAGACCAGGGTCGTGTCGGGAGCGGCGTGCGGGCCTGCCGGGGCGTCCTGCTGGCTGATCATGTCGTCCTCTCTGGTCACCGTGCCGAGGTCATCGTGCGGAGGTCATGCAGAGGTCGTCGTGGTGCAGTCGTGGCAGAAGTGGTCGTGCGGTCGTGGCCGTGAGGTCGTGGTCGGTTCCGTCGTGGTCGTCGGGTGCCGCGCGGGGCCGGGAACACCGGTCGGCCGGTCCTCGCCGGGGAGGACCGGCCGCGCTCGGTGCTGCGTCCTTTCGGTGGCCGGGGTCAGTCGGCGACCACGCGCAGGTGCTCGGGGACGTCGTCGACGACCTTCGGCACCCCCCCGAGGAGCACCCAGAGCACGGCGCCCAGCGCCATCGCGGCGGCCAGGTAGAAGGCGGCGGCGTTGGAGAACGCCACGGCCACCGCGCTGCCCAGCAGCGGGCCGGCCGCGTTGGCACCCCACACCAGGGGAAGCGAGACGCCGCCGACGCGACCCATCGCCTGCGGCGGGGTGACCTTCTGGATCAGCGTCATCACGCCGACGTTGCCCACCGGGGTGGTGAACGACGAGATGCCCTGCGAGATGATCATGACGGTGATCGCCATGCCGGTGCCGCCGACCTGCGCCAGCGGCAGCAGGGCGAACGCGACCACCAGCATCGAGTGGGTCAGCAGCAGAGTGCGGCCGATGCCCAGGCGCGCGTTGATCTGCCGGGACACCAGCGCGCCGAGCACGACCGGCACGCCGCCTGCGCCCAGCACCAGGCCGACCTGGCCGGCGCTCAGGCCCAGGTCCTCGTAGCCGAACACGATGAGCATGGCGAGCACCATGGACACGGCGGTGTTGCCGAAGGTCGCCATCAGCGTCAGGTAGCGCAGCAGCCGGTTGCCGAAGGTCATCGTGAAGCCGCTGCGCAGGTCCGCCAGGGTGGCGGCCAGACCGCGCGAACGCAACTGCGGCGCGGGCTCGCGGAATCGCACGAACATCAGGGTGATGCCGGCCAGCAGGTAGGAGACCGCGTCCAGGGCGGTCGCCCGCGCGGCGCCCATCAGGCCGACCAGGCCACCGCCCGCGGTGCGCCCGAAGATCAGCGCGACCGAACGGCTCAGCTGGGTCTTGGCGTTGCCGTCGACCAGGTCCTCGCGCGGCAGCAGCTGCGGCAGGTACGCCTGGTAGGCGAGCTGGAAGACGACGTCGAAGAAGCCCTTGACGACGGCGGCAACGTACAGGTGGCCGATCGTCAGGCCGTCCATCGCCCAGGCGAGCGGCAGGGAGCCGATGACGACGAACCGGGCCACGTTGGCGACCTGCATCATCATCCGCCGGTTCAGCCGGTCGGTGAACACGCCCATCACGGGGGCGAGCAGGAGGAAAGGGAGCCACTGCAGGGCGATCAGCAGACCGACACCGACCGCGCCCTCGCCGAATCCGATGACGGCCAGCGACGGCAGCGCCACCACGCTGATCTCACTGCCCAGCAGGCTGATCGACTCACCGGTCCAGACAACGGCGAAATCGCGGTTGCGTAACAGGACCGAACGCTGGCGTCCGGCGGCCTGTGGCGGCGCCTCGGAGGGGCCCCCCTCGGAGCTCTCAGCCCGGGTCGGTGAGTTGCTTGAGGTCATGCCTGATGGCTCCCTACAGGAGATTTCGGTGCGGGTGGCGCGTTTCCGTCGTGTGGGAGCACACGCGTCGGGTGAACTCCCGGACCACACAGCGCAATTGCGGACGGACCTCACCGTACAGCCAGTCAGCACCACACAGCCAGTCTGCACCGTGCAGCCGGTCTGCACCATATGAACCGCCCGGCGGGCACGCCATCGCTTCCCCCCGAGCGTGCCGAACGACCTTCCACGGAAGGGGCATTCGCATCGAGTTCGAACCGGGAAGCCGTAAGCCGGGGGCCGGGAGTCGACAGTGGGGAGTCGACTGCGGAAGACGACGACCGGGAACCGGGCACGGGAAACCGGGGCCGGGATACGGGCCTGGGAACGAAAAAACCCGGGCGCCCGAAAATCGGGCACCCGGGCCGAAACGTCGTCGTGACGCTAGCGGCGTCCCCGCCTGGGAACGCTGGGCTTGCTCTCCTCCAGGTGGCCCAGGCGGCGCAGCCTGTCCACCCACGACTGGGCGGTGTAGCGCGGTACGCCGTAGTGGTGCGCCACCTTCCCCACGCTGCCGGTCTTGAGGAAGACCGCCTTCACCTCGTCCGCGTCGGGCATCTTGCGGTACGGGCGTTCGGCCTGCCCCTGGCCGGCGGGGGCCTCGGCCGCGTGCTGCGGAGCGGCCACCGTCTCCTCGCTCCCCCGCCTCGGCCGGGGGGAAGCGGCCCGCCCGGAAACCCCGCTGACCGCCTGGGCGAGCATCTCGAAGTCGATGTCGAGCGCGGCCCTCGGCGGGATACCGCCCTCCTCCGAGGCGCGGACAATCAGCTCAACTATCCGCGGCGTCCCATCGACACTGCTCTGCATCACCGCGGTGATCGTCGCCGGGACCTCGTCGACACTGCCGCTGGCAGCCTCAACAGTAATTGTCCATTTCATGTGACACTCGCAATCCTGAGCCTTCCGATCGTCACTCGCACCAATGGCGAGTTCAGGACATCCCCCGTAGAACACACGTAAGGTCACACAGCCGTCACCCTTTGCGTGATGGATGTTCGGAAGCGTCCACTGCCCTCACAGTATAGGCACTGTCTCCCTGGCAAAGGCGTCATTGGCGTAAGTCGAAACATAAAATCCACACAAGTGCCACCCGAAAGCAAGCAGAGCCGCAGATACGACGCCGGTCGGGGAGGAAATGTCCGACTCCAGACCGACCACGACCGGCCGCAGTCAAAGCAATGACAAAATCCAACTCACCCGAACGGCCTAGCGCCCGCTCCGGCAGTTTCCAGGGCGCACCGGACACCCGACAACCGCCGTCATGCTGTCCTCCGGCTCCCGCGCCGGCCTCCTCCCCTGTCGCGAATCCGAACGTGCCGTGTTCGGACAGGAACCAGGAGCACCGAGAGACGATGTCGTATTCCCTCGACGGCGGCACCGGCTCTCCGGTCCCGGCGGGCGGCCGGGCCGTTCGGTCCCACAGCTCCGCCACGATCTCGCCCCTCTCCAGGAAGAAGTCCGCGGGCAGGGCGGCAAACAGTTCCGCGACCGGGTCCCCGGCGGGAGATCCCCCCTCTTCCGGAGGGCTCGCGAGAGGTCTCGCGGCAGGGCTGACGTCCACTCACAACTCTTGCGGGGAAGGGCCGGAGGAATGGCGCCCCGGCAATTCCGTCTCCTCGGACATGCCGCCTTCTCGTGTCGCCTTCTGCACTGCAGACATCCGACACATCACACTCGTCACACGCGCAGCCTAGCGAGCGCACGACGGCGCCCCACACGGCGGGGAGGCACGCCGGCATCGGTGTGAGATGCATCACATCAGAATGAGTGATGGGGCCCGTCGGCACCAGACCGCGTGCGGCGGCAGTCCGGGAGGGCGCCCTCGGGTCCGCCGGGCGGGGTCATGAGTCCTTCGGCGGGGCGGCCCCTTGCGGGGGCGGTGGGGGCCCGGGAACGGCCGCCCCGGGCACCGGACCGGCCGGGGGCGGGCGTTCGGGGTGAGAGCGGGAACGGGGGCGGGAAAGGAGTTTCGGGGTTCGGGCGGACGGGGGCGGGTCGGGTCGGGTCAGACGAGCTTGCGGCGGCCGGTCTCGCCCCTGAGGCCGCCCACGTTGATCGGCTGGAGGATGACGGTGATCGCGCCGGCCGAGAAGTGCTGCACGGGGCCGCCGGTGTTGCGTCCGTGGAAGCTGTGCGGCAGTGCCTGCCCGGTGGTCGGGTCGGTGCCGGCGGTGTACATGTCGATGATGCCCTCGTGCCCCTCGCGGGCCTTGGCGTCGTTGCCGTCGGCGGCCTGTTCCACGGTGATGTGGTCGTCGCCGTCGACGGCGACGACGGCGGCCACGTGGTAGGGCCAGCCGCTGGTGTTGGCGGGCCGCTCGTGGTCCCCGTGCCACGCGGTCTCCACGATGGCGAACGCCTGGCCGGGGTTGGGCCGTTCCTCGCCGTTCGCGTTCGGGCCGCCGGGCCGGGCGTTCGCGTAGGCCGTGGCGCCCTGGGCGTTCTCCTGGTCGCCCAGGCCGAACTGGTGGCCGCCCCGGGCGAATTCGCTGGCGTCCTGCCCCAGGGCCAGCCGCTGCTGGTGCATGATCTCCTCGGCGGTGTGGGCGCAGTCCGCGAGGAAGGCCGTCGACGGCTCGTACTGCGTGTACGTGCGCCCCGCGATCTGCCCGCTCTGCCCGGTCGACTTGCAGTACCGGGGCGCCGGGGCGCCCTCCGCGACCCAGAGGACGGTGGTGTCCGCGCCGGCTTCGACGGTCATGAGGTAGAGGCCGCTCTGCGAGACCCGTACGGGTCCCAGTTCCTCGGTGTCGACCTCGGAGAAGCGCTGGACGGCCGTCGCGCCGTTGCCGCGCGCCGCGCCCTGGGTGTCCCGGTCACCGTGGGTGTCCCGGTCGCCCGGCTCGGGCCTGCGGCTCATCACCCGGTGCGCGTTGGCCTCGGCCTCGCGCTCGAAGCGGTCCCCGGGGTGGGAGATGCTCAGTCCCGACCCGTTGTCGGTACCGGCCACCGGGCCCTGGCGCTGCTGGATGACGTGCGTCAGTTCGTGGGCGAGGGTGTGCTTGTCGCCGCCGCCGTCGCCGATGACGACATGGCTGCCGGAGGTGTAGGCGCGGGCGCCCATCTCGGCGGCGGAGGCGCGGGCCGCGGAGCCGGTGTGCAGGCGGACGTCGGAGAAGTCGGCGCCGAGGCGGGACTCCATCTCCCGGCGCAGCGTCCCGTCCAGCGGCTTGCCCGGCGCGCGCAGCACGTCGTGCACCGCGGACAGTTGCACCGGCTCGGCGTCGCCCTGCCGGTGGCGGTTGCGCTGGAGCATCCGGACGACGGCCGCGTTGCCGGCGGTGCGCTGCAGTCCGAGGAGTTCCCCGGGTGCCCGCCCGTCCGGGGCCCGTCCCGCCCTCGTGGCCGCGGCCCTGGTGGCGGGCTGCGGCTGCCTGTCCTGCTTCGCCGGCTCGTGCGCGTACATGGGACTCCGCTCGTAGGACTGGCCGTTTCGTCGTGCCCTCCCTGCATACCCGGTGCGGCGCTCGCGGGTAAGGGGTGGGCGGGCACGATGCGCTGCCCGTGCAGGCAGCGCGCCCGGGCCGGTCGAGCGGGGGCCGGTTCAGGCCTGCGGGCCGGCGTGGGCGATGTGCACGGGGTCGGGGACGTCCGAGACGGCGGTGCGCCGGCCGGTGGGGCGCAGGTCGGTGCTCTCGAAGGGCTCAAGGATCTCCCGGCCCTCGGGCATCACCTGGTGGTGCCAGCGGCGCAGCAGCGGGTCGGGTTCGTCGGGGAGGTAGAAGGAGTTGTGGACGACGGCCTGGACGCCCACCAGGCCCTCCTCGCGGGCGGTCGGGCTGTCGAGGACGGTCACCACGTCGCCGTTCTCGAACGGCGGTGGTGTCGCGGCCTCCTCCTCGCCGACCTGGGCGCCGCGGACGGCGGGGTGCAGGAAGGTCTCGGCGCCGGTGCGTTCCCAGGCGGGCCAGTCGCCGTCCTCGTCGGGGCTCAGGCCCAGGGCGCGCAGGCAGTCGGCGGTGGCGGAGGTGGGCACCAGCTCGACGTCGTAGCCGAGCAGTTCGGGGGTGCGCGGGTACGGGCCCCGGGAGGTGACCGTGACGCGGCCGAACGGGGCCAGGGCGGCGGCGACTTCGCGGGTGAGCGCGGCGTCCCGCTCGGCGGGGGCCTCCAGCCAGAGGTTCATCCAGACGAGGCGGTGGGGGGCCAGGGCCATGCGAGGTCGTCTCCAGGGTGCGGCGGTCGGCGGTGCCGGGGAATTCGGCCGGTTGTTCCGGTCAATTCACCGACGGCGGGGCATTGTTGAGGGATTTGGCGGGATTAGGGCCGGCGCCGGCCCCGATGGTCGTTTTCTCCATCGGGGCCGGGCCGAAAGGCGTTACCGCCCGGGGCGGTTCACCGTATTCAGTGCGTCACGTATCCGTCCGGGGCGATGTTGGCGTGCTCGAAGTCCTTCCCCTGGTTCTTGCCGCTGGAGAAGATGGAGAACTTCGTTCCCTTCTTCACCTGGACGTCCCATTCGTCCTTGCCGTCCGTCGCCTTCTTCCAGAGGTTGCCGTAGGCGTCCTTGAAACCGCCGCCGCGTTCCGGCTTGCCCATCCAGCCCTTCGGCGGGACGAACGGCACGGGGCCCTCGAGGTCGGTCGGCAGGTTGTGCTTGATCGCCGCGGCCCGCAGCTTGGTGTTCGTCTTGTACGCCTTCTCGGCGTCGCGGGCGAGGGAGTTGAGCGTGGCCACGCCGTCGCCGAGCTTGGTCACCGACATGTGCTTGAGGCTCTGGGCGGCCCATTCCACCCACTTCATGTCGGTCGCCCGCTTGGCGATCTTCTCGTTCTTGGCCAGCAGCTTGGCGATCTTCGCGGGCTTGCTCGCGGCGTCACCCAGGTACGGGATGAAGCCGACGGCGGACAGGCCCGCGCCGGTCCAGTCGCCGCGGAAGAGGCTGAGGACGCCCGAGGCCCCGTCGCTGATCGGGGTGGGGTCGAAGATGCCGGCGATGTCCAGCGCGAGGGTGGCGGCGTCGGCGGCGGAGATGCCGCCCTCCATGACCAGTTCCTCGTCCGGGTGCTCCGGCTCGTACCCGTCGTCCGAGCCGCCCGGGTCGCCGGGCTCGGCCGGGGCGGTGGCGTTCGCCTGGGCCTCCTGCCGGGCCAGGTCCATGGCGTGGGACAGCGCCTGGCCGGCGGCGGCGAGCGCCTCGGCGGCGCTCCGGCCGGCGGCGACGGCCGAGTTGTACGCCTGGTCGGCCGACTCGTAGGCGGCGCGGGCCGAAGCGGCGGCCGCGGTGGCGGAGTTGGCGGCGCGGTGGGCGGACTGGGTCGCCTGGGCGGCCGAGGTGCCGGCCGAGGCGGCCGCGTTCTTCGCCGTGGCGGCCGAGGCGGCGGCCTGGCGGGCCGAGGCGTCCGCGGCGGAGGCCGCGGCCGCGGCCTGGCCGGCGGCGGCCTGGGCGGCGGCCGCGGAGTCGCCGGCCTGCCGGGCGTAGCCCGCGGCCTCGGCGGCGGCGCCGCGCGCGGTGGCCGCGGCGGCGGCGGCCTCGGCGGCGTTGCGGGTGGCGGTCGCGGCGATCGCCTTGCCCTCGGCGACCAGGCGCTGGACGCTGGCGACGTGGACGGCGTCGGTCTGGTCGCGCTGGGCCGCCACGTACTGGGTGACGGCGACGAAGTCGCGCAGCAGCGGGGCGGGACCGGAGAGCGCGACCTGGGCCGCGGCGCGGACCCGCGGTCCTCCCTGGACGCTGAGCCGCAGCGCCTCGACCTTGTCGTCCTCCTCGCGCGCCCGGTACTGGCCGGTGGCGACGAAGGCGCGCAGGGCCTCGGTGGTGCCGGCGTCGAGGGCGGCCGAGCCGGCCTCCTTGACGGCCTTGCCGCCGGCGTTCATCAGGGCGAGGACCTGGACCCGGTAGTCGTCCTTGAGCACGGTGTGCTGGCCGGTCTCCAGGAACGCCGCCCGCTGGTCCGCGGGGGTGTCGAGGGCGGCGAGGGCGGCCGCCTTGAGGGCGGGGGTGCCGGTCGTGGCGAGGTTGGCGATCTTCGTGTAGTCGTCCTGGGCCGCCGCCTCCTGGCGTCCGGTGGCGAGCCACTGCCGGACGTCGGCGTCGGTGCCGGACAGGGCGGCCTCGGCGGTGCGCTCGGTCCACGGCGAGCCGGTCGCCATCAGGTGGACGGCGGCCTTGCGGGCCTTGGCGAGGGCGGTCGCGGGCTCGGTGCCGGGTGCGGCGGCCTCGGCCAGGAGCTGCTTGGTCTCCTCGTCCTGGCGCTGTGCCTCGGCGCGCTCGGTCGCCTGGGCGGCCTGCTGCTCGGTGTACTGCTGCTTGAGCTCCTCGGCGGCCACGATGGCGAGGTCGCGGTTGCTCTCCAGGGCGGCCTTCTCGGCCTCCCGGGCGGTCTTCTCCACCTGGTCGGCCTGGTTGGCGGCGCTGGTGGCCCGCTCCGCGGCCTTGACGGCGGCGTTGGCGTGCTCGGTGGCGAGGTTGGCCCAGTTGCCGGCCTGACCGGCGTGGTTGGCCGCGTCCTCGGCGGCCTGGGCGGCGGCGGTGGCGTGTCCGGCGGACTCGGTGGCGGCGGCGCGCGCCTGCTGGGCCGCCGTCAGGGCCTGCGTCGCCATCGTCTTGGCGGTGCCGGCGGCGGCGCTGGCGGTGGCGGACAGGCGGCGGGCCTTGGCGGCGGCCGCGTTCGCCCGCTGGGCCTCGGCCTGGGCCACCGCGCTGTTGCCGCCCGCGTCGGCGGCGGCCTGGGCGGCGGCGGCGGCGTGCAGGCCGGCGTCGACCGCCTGGCCGACCGAGGTGAGGGCCTCGGTCAGGGCGCCGACGGCCCGGTACACGGACTCGGCGGCCGTGGTGGCGCCCTGCGCGGCGTCCCGGGCGGCCTTCGCGGCGTCCCGGGCGGCGGCGGCCTGGGACTCGTCCTTCGCGGCGGCGGACGCGGCCTCGTAGGCGCGGGCCGCCGCCCGCCCGGCGGCGGCCGCGGCGGACGCGGCGGCGGACGCCGCGGCGGAGGCGGTGCGGGCCGCGCTGCTGGCCGCGTTGGCGGCGTTGATCGCGGTGCGGGCGGCGTTCGCCGCGCTCTCGGCGGCGTCGGCGGCGCGGTGGGCGGCGGCGGTCGCCTTCTGGGCGGAGCCCTGGGCGGCGGCGGTCTCGGCGGCCGCCTTCTGGGCCGCCTCCTTGGCCAGGCGCGCGGCGTCGACCGCGCGGCCCGAGGCCTCCTTCGCGGCGGCGGTCTCCTTGGCGGCCTCCTGGCCGGCCTGGCGGGCGGTCTCGACGAGTTGGCCGACCGTCATGGCCTCCTGGTCCTGGGCGCGGGCCGCGTACTGGCCCTCCCGCAGGAACTCCCGTACGGCGCCGGCGCCGGCGCTCAGGGCGGCGCTGCCCGCGCTCTTCACCTGCGGGCCGCCGAAGTTCATCAGCCGCAGGGTCTGGACCCGGTCGTCCTCCTCCTGCGCCTTCTGCAGGTCGACGGAGAGGAACTGGGCGACGGCCTCGGGTGAGCCGTCGTTGAGGGCCTTCTGCCCGGCCTCCTGCACCGCGGTGCCGCCGGTGTTCATCGCGCGCAGCACGCTGACCTTGCGGTCGTCGGCCAGCGGCGCGTTCCAGCCGGTCGCCAGGAAGGCGTGCACGTCCTGCGGCGTTCCGGCGAGCGCGGTCTGCGCGGCCTCGCGCACGCCGGGCCCGCTGACGTTCAGCAGCTGGAGGACGGCGAGCCGCTCGTCCTGCTCGGTGGCGATCCTGCGCCCGGTGTCCAGGAAGGCGGCGATGTCGCCGTCGGTGCCGGCCAGGGCGATCTCGGCGGCGGCCCGTACGGAGTCGCCGCCGGTCCTCCACGCGGCGACGGCCTGGGCCCGCGGGCTCGCGCCGGGTGTCCCGTCCGTCGCGGTGGCGGTGCCGGAGAGCGATCCGGTGGTGAGAACGATCACGGTGGCGGCCGCCAGGAGGCGGGCCGCCAGTCCGTTGCGTGGCCGTAGGGGGGATGCGGCCTTCCAGCGCCCCCCAGGTATCTGCTGTGTCATATCCCCTCGAAAACACGTCAGTTCGGTAGAAGGACCGATCGGTTCGGCCCGTCCGACCGCACATGATGGCACGTCGGACGGAAACTTTGGATACCGCTCCTTGGCTGACGGGAGATCAAGGCATTACTTTCCGCTCCTGGTTCGCAATTCATTGCATCGTGGACATCTCGGGGTCGGCGGCCGCCCCCGATGGTGATATCAATGTCCCCGTCAGTTCGGTGGGGGGATGGCAGGTCCTGGAATGCGCGTGCCCGTGCACGGCGTCCGTCCGGGTTCCCGCGGGTCTTCGCGCCGGCGGGACACTTCATGACGGAAAAGACCACATCCATGGGGGGTGAGGAGCCCGAATGAGGGCCTCTTCTCGAATCCTGGCCGCCGCCGCGACGGCCGGTCTCACGCTTCTCGCCGGAACCGCCGGCGTCCCGGTCGCCCACGCGTCGACCACCGGTACCGCACCGTTCACCGTCGAGGACTACTCCTACCCGGGCGCGGACCGCATCCTGGCCGAGTCGGGCATCCGCCTGAAGTCCGGCAACGGCAACATCACGCTCACCACCTGCTCGGCCGGTGGCGGCGGCCTGCTGCGGATCATGGCGCGGACCCGGGAC
Source organism: Kitasatospora sp. NPDC001132 (assembly GCF_053598415.1). NCBI lineage: Bacteria > Bacillati > Actinomycetota > Actinomycetes > Kitasatosporales > Streptomycetaceae > Kitasatospora > Kitasatospora sp. NPDC001132. The sequence goes on from NZ_JBSFKF010000047.1 coordinate 27,200, forward strand.
GACATCTGCTTCCGGATGACCGGCACCGTCGGGCGCCTCAGCCTCGAGGTTCCGCGGGTGCACGGCATCCAGAGCGACGGCGTGCGCGACGTGTCCGTGTCGATGTCCGTCGACGGCACCACCACCTCGTTCAAGGTGGACAAGAGCCTGTGGACGGCGGTCGGCGAGGCCGCCGACCCGCAGAGCCGCCCCCACACCCTGCTGGACATCACCGCCACCGGGCCGGCCTCGTCCAACTCCGGCCTGTCGGACCGCCCTTACGTGGCCAAGCTCGACATCGGCGGCCGCGGCTGCACCGGCACGCTGGTCGACCCGCGCTGGGTGCTCACCGCCGCGAGCTGCTTCGCCGACGACCCCGCCCAGTCCCTCGCCGTCCCGGCGGGCGCCCCGAAGAAGCGGACCACCGTGACGGTCGGGCGCGGGGACCTCAACGGCACCGGCGGCCACACCACCGACGTCGTCGAGCTGGTGCCGCGCGCCGACCGCGACCTGGTGATGGCCCGTCTGGACCTGCCCGCCTACGGCATCACCCCGGTCGCCGTGGCCGCCACCGCCCCGGTCCAGGGCGAGGAGCTGAAGGTCACCGGCTACGGCCGCACCCGCACGGAGTGGGTCCCCGCCGCTCCCCACACGGCGGCGTTCAGTGTCGGCACCGTCGAGGCCACCGGCATCGACGTGGCGGCCAAGGCCCCCGCCGACGCCACCGTCTGCCTGGGCGACGCCGGCGGTCCCGCCGTCCGCGAGTCGGCCGGCAAGGCCGAGGTCGTCGCCGTCACCAGCCGCTCCTGGCAGGGCGGTTGCCTCACCTCCGCCGAGGCCCGCACCGGCGCCTACGAGACCCGGGTGGACGACCTCGGACCGTGGATCACGGCCCTGCGGGACCGGCGTTCCGCCGCCGTGAACGAGGCCGGCACCGGCCGTCTGCGCTTCACGGACTTCGACGGCGACGGCAAGCCCGACTACGTGACGGTCGAGGACAACGGCTCGGTCAAGGTCTGGCTGAACCGCGGCGGCGACCCGGCCGGCGCGGGCGGCTGGCAGGGCATCGGCCAGGTCGCCACCGGCGTCACCACCGACCGCTCCCGGGTGCGGCTCGCCGACTTCAACGGCGACGGCAAGGCCGACTACATCGTCGTCAACCCCGACGGCTCCGTGAACGTCTGGCTCAACCACGGCGGCGACCAGGTCCGCGCCTGGGAGCCCGTCGGCCGCGTCGCCACCGGTGTCACCAACCGCCAGGACCAGGTCCGCTTCGCCGACTTCGACGGCGACGGCCGCGCCGACTACCTGGTCATCGAGGACAGCGGCGCCGTCAAGGTCTGGCTGAACCGCGGCGGCGACCTCACCGGCCCCAACGGCTGGCAGGGCATCGGGCAGGTCGCCACCGGCGTCACCACCGACCGCTCCCGGGTGCGGCTCGCCGACTTCAACGGCGACGGCAAGGCCGACTACATCGTCGTGGGCGCCGACGGCTCCGTGAACGTCTGGCTCAACCGCGGCGGCGACCAGGTCGCCCCCTGGGAGCCCGTCGGCCGCGTCGCCGCCGGTCTGACGACGGACAACAACGCCGTCTTCCTGACGGACTTCACCGGTGACGGCCGCGCCGACTACCTCTGGAACGCCGGCGACGGCAGCACCAGCGCGTACGCCAACAAGGGCGGCGACGGGCACGGCGGCTGGGACTTCCTCGGCCGGATCGCCTCCGGCGCCTGAGCCCGGGGCTGAACCCGGGCCCGGGCCCCGGATCCCCGGCCGTTCCGCCACCGGATCCACCATCCGCGTGGACGGGCCCGAGCGACCGCCGTGCGCGGCGGTCGCTCGGGCCCGTCCCGTGTTCCCCTCGCCTTCCCAAGACTGGACACCCACGTGAAACGTGCCTCCCTGATCGCCCTGGCCGCCCTCACCGCCGCCCTGACCCCGACCGCGGCCGCGGCCTCGGCCGGGACCCCGGCCGCGCCGGCCGCCGTGGCCTCCGCCACCGCTGCGACCCCGGCGCCGGCCCCGACCCCGATCAAGGTCATGCCGCTCGGTGACTCGATCACCGACGGGGCGGGCAGCACCACCGGCGCGGGCTACCGCGCACCCCTGTGGGACCTGACCGCCCAGCAGTCCCCGTACACCGTCGACCTGGTCGGCACCTCCTCCTCCGGCGCCGTCGCGGACCCCGACCACGAGGGGCACAGCGGCTACCGGATCGCCCAGGTCCGCGCGGACATCGACCGCTGGCTGTCCGCCGCCGACCCCGACGTCGTCCTCCTGCACCTCGGCATCAACGACCTGAAGTGGGACGCGAACGCCGACCCGGTGCAGGCCGCCCAGCGGCTGTCCGACCTGGTCGACCGCATCTTCGCCGACAAGCCGGGCGTGACCGTCGTCGTGCAGGGCCTGCTGACCGCCACCCCCGGTCTGGAGCAGAAGACCGCCGTGTTCAACCGCGAGTTCGCCGCGCTCCAGGACCGGGGCCAGAGCCCGGCCGGCGGGGCCGCCGGCCGGCACTTCCGGTACGTGGACCCGGCGGACCTCGACGCCGCGACCGACCTCCCGGACCGGCTGCACCCCAACGACGGCGGCTACCGCAAGATGGCCGAGGTCTTCCACCGGGCGCTGGACCGGGCCGTCGCCGACGGCTGGGCGTCCCGCCCCGCGGCCCCCCGGGCCGGCAACGAGGTGGGCGGCAGCGGGCGCGTGCGGTGGGCGGACTTCGACGGCGACGGCAAGCCCGACTACGTGACGGTCGAGGACAGCGGCGCCGTCAAGGTCTGGCTGAACCGCGGCGGCGACCCGGCCGGCGCGGGCGGCTGGCAGGGCATCGGCCAGGTCGCCACCGGCGTCACCACCGACCGCAGCCGGGTGCGGCTCGCCGACTTCAACGGCGACGGCAAGGCCGACTACATCGTCGTCAACCCCGACGGCTCCGTGAACGTCTGGCTCAACCACGGCGGCGACCAGGTCGCCCCCTGGGAACCCCTCGGACGGGTCGCCACCGGTGTCACCAACCGCCAGGACCAGGTCCGCTTCGCCGACTTCGACGGCGACGGCCGCACCGACTACCTGGTCATCGAGGACAGCGGCGCCGTCAAGGCCTGGCTGAACCGCGGCGGCGACCCGGCCGGCGCGGGCGGCTGGTACGGCATCGGCCAGGTCGCCACCGGCGTCACCACCGACCGCAGCCGGGTGCGGCTCGCCGACCTCGACGGCGACGGCAAGGCCGACTACCTCCTGATCAACCCCGACGGCTCCGTGAACGTCTGGCTCAACCACGGCGGCGACCGCCACGGCGGCTGGCTGCCCACCGGCCGGATCGCCACCGGCGTCACCGACCGCCAGGAGCAGGTCGCCCTCGTCGACTTCGACGGCGACACCCACGCCGACTACCTCCTGACGGACGCCGGCGGCGCCGTCACCGCCTACGCCTACCGCGGGGGCGACGGCGCCGGCGGCTGGGCCGACCTCGGCCGGATCGCCGGCGGCGCGTAGCGGCGCTCCGCCACGCCGTTCGCCGCCCGGGGCCCGGGTCCGGGCCCCGGGCGGCGCGAAGGGCGGGCGGCGGCGCCCGGTGCGGTGTCAGCCGACGAGTCGGCGCCAGGTGTCCGGGCCGATGACGCCGTCGGGCTTGAGGCTCACGACGGCGCCCAGGCCGAGGTCAGCGGGACCGGGAAGCCGTACGTCACCCGGCTCCGCTCGGGCCGGAACGCGGAGCCGTTCGACTTCACCTACCGCGACTACGGGAAGGCGCTCGCCTTCACCCCTCCCCCGGCCGACGCGGTCGTCGACGTCGCGACCGCGCTGCCGGCCTCCGCCGAGCGGACCGCCGGCTGACCCGGCCGGCGGCGTGACGCGGCGGCAGCGGCAGCGGCGCGCAGGCCCGGGGCCGGGCTCGACAGGACCGGTGTGGCGGTCGTGGTCCGCTGCGCGGCCGCCGCCATGGACGCCTGGGCGAGGACGATGACGTCCGCCCCGTCGACGGCGTCGGCGGCGGCGGCGATCGCGGACAGGTAGCCGGCGTGGTCACCGCTCTCGAACCGGTCCCAGGCGCCCTCGACCACCGTGGCCGTCACCGTGACCGGCCGGCCGGACCGGGCGGCCTCCTCCTCGACGAGGGCCACCGTCGGGCCCACGGTGCCGGCCAGGGCGGCGATCACCGCGACGCGCGTCGTGGTCCTGCCCCCGCCGGGCGCGGCGGCGACGGCCACCGCCGCCATCGGACGGTCGACGCGCAGCACGGGAACCCCCAGCGCCTCGGCCCGGGCCTCCGCGACCCCGCCGATCGTCGAGCAGGTGCACAACACCGCCGCCGCCCCCTCGGCGACCGCCGAGGCGAGCACCCGGTCGATGTCCCCCGCCACGGACTCGGGCCCGCCGGCCCGGGCCCCGGCCAGCAGCTCCTCGGACACGACGTGCCGCAGAGACAACCCGGGGTGGTCGCGGTCGCGCAGCGCGTCGAAGACCGGGACGTGGACGGACGAGGTGTGGAGCAGCGCCAGCATGCGCGCGATGCTAACGGCCACGGTCGAACGCCCGACCGGCCGGGTGAGGTGGTGTGCGGGTGCGGGCTGCGCACCCGCGGCACGGCCCTCGCCCCACCGCTCCCCCGCTTCCGGCCGGCCCCACTGGAGCACCTGCGGGCGGTGCCGCGAGGACGGCCCGGGGACGTACGGGAAGAGCGGGGGCAGGGAGCAGCCCGGGACGCCGTGGGGGCGGCGGCTCAGGGGGCGGTGAAGAGGCCGGGGAAGGACGGGGCCAGCCAGGGCCGGCGGCCCCAGGCGAGCACCTTGCCGCGGGCGATGGCGCCGGTGGTGGAGCAGCGGCCCAGGGCGAGCAGGAAGAACGCCACCGGTTCGATGAGGATCGTGCAGTCCGGGCGGCGCGGCGGTTCCTGGCCCACCACGACGGTGCCGTCGGTGAAGGTCACCGTGAACCCGCCCTGGCCGCGCAGCCGCAGCCGGTAGCAGGCGCTGTGGCCGGCGGCGGTGCGGGCGTCCGTCACCAGGGGCATGGCCGTGCGCAGGAACGGCATCGTCAGGGCGACGCGCCGCCGGTCGATCGGGTGTGGCCGGCCGAGGGCGACGGCGATGTCGTAGAGGTGGGCCAGCATGTGGGTCAGCAGGTAGGCGCCGAGGGTGTCCAGGTCCATCGGGCCGAGTGGGGTGAGCATCGGTTCGGTGCCGGTGCGCGGGCCGGCCGCCGCGGCGAACTCCCCTGCCTGCCGGGCGATCTGCTCCGCGAGTACGGCGGGGTCGCGTTCGGTCCGCTCGGCCAGTGAGGCGGCGTTCGCCGCGGCCAGCGCGCCCGGGGTGCCGTCGCCGTACGGCCGTTCCTCGCCGGCGGCCAGGGCGGCCATCAGTTCGTTGGCCATCGCCAGGTGGGCGGCCGCCTCGGCGACCGTCCACTGGGCGCCGGGGATCCGGGTGTCGCCGCGGCAGCCGGCGAGCAGGGGGACGGCCTCGTCGCCGACCGCGGTGACCGCCTCGAGCAGCGTGGTGCGCACGGCACCGGGAGAGTGCTGGGGGAACGTCATGGTGGTGAAGACTGGTCGAGTTGCGCACCGGTGTCCAGTGAAGTCGACAGGGCCTGGAGGACATGCGTTCCGGCGGCTCCTGCCCGGGCGGGGAGCGGGCGGTTGCGGGGCGGAGGGCCGGGCCGGTTCCGGGCCGGTTCGCGAGTCCGCGTCCGCAGGCAACCCGAACGGCCTCCCATCGCGTCGAGCTGCCGTGAGAGGAAGAACGACACTGCGGCCGGACCGGCCGCCACGGCAGACGGGGACGGCACGGGCACCATGGCGGGGACGACGGCAGGATGACGAACGCGATACCTCCGGACTTCGAGGAGTTCGTCGCCGCCTGCGGGCCGAAGCTGCTGCGGACGGCCTGGTTGCTGACCGGCGACCCGCACCAGGCCGAGGACTTGCTGCAGACGGCGCTCGCCAAGGTGTGGCCCAAGTGGGCGCGCATCGCGCCCGACCGGCCCGAGGCGTATCTGCGGAAGGTCCTGGTGAACTGTCACGTCTCCTGGTGGCGGCGTCGCTGGACCGGGGAGCTGCCGCACGGGGAGATGCCCGAGCCGCAGCCGGAGGAGGACCCGTTCGAGGGGGTGGTGCTCGGCCAGGTGGTGGCCGAGGCGGTACGGTCGCTGCCGCCGCGCCAGCGGGCCGTGGTGGTGCTCCGTTTCTTCGAGGACCTGAGCGTCGAGGAGACCGCCGAGGTGCTGCGCTGCAGCACGGGCACCGTCAAGAGCCAGACGCACCGGGCGCTCGCCGCCCTGCGCGGACGGCTGCCGGCCCGGGAGCTCCTGCTGGACGGGGGACCTCGTGACCGGAACTGAGCTGCTCGACCCGTTCGGGCCGGGCGACGGCGGGCACGACGAGGAGGAGCTGCGGGTCATGCTCCACCGGGCCGTCCCGGCCCTGGCCTCTCCGCAGGACCGGGTGGAGCGTGTCCTCGCCCGGGTCGAGCGGTCCAGGCGCCGCCGGCGGGCGGCCGGGCTCGCTGCCGGGCTCACCGTCGGCCTGGCCGCGGCCGTCCTGGCCGCGGCGCCCGCGCTCGCGCCGGGCCCGGTGCGGGGGGTGGGGCTGGGGCCCGCGGGCTCCGTGTCCGCCCCGGCGCCCGCGGTGCCGCCCGTCCAGGCGCCGACGGGGACTCCGTCCGTCCTTCCCGAGCCGACGTTCTACTTCCCGCGGTTGCCGGAGATGGTCGTCGCCCTGCCGGTGAACTGGCACGTCCTGGCCCTGACGGCCGCCGCGCCGCAGGACAAGTTCGGCTACCTCGGCACCCAGCCGCTGGGGCCGTCGTGCACCCCGGGCGCCGTCTACTGTCCGATCTCCGGGCTGCTGCCCGTGGATGGCGCGGTCGTCGGGTTCCGGCTGAGGGAGGACGGTCGGGGGCTGGCCGAGAAGCTCGGCCCGAGCCCGTCCGGGTTCAACGAGTCGGGCTACCTCGAGCAGGAGTGCGCCGCGCTCGGCGGCAACCGCGAGCTGGGCGGCCTGCGCGCCGTCGACCGCGCCGGCTCCCCGGTCGTGGTCGAGGTGACGGCCTGTCTGCGGCAGCCGTCCGAGTCGACGCTGCGGCAGGTGCGGCAGGTGTTCGACACCATCCGGTCCGCTCCGGCCGGCCGGCCCCCGACCACCACCGCCGTGAGCCCGGCGCCGACACCGTAGGGGACGGACCCGGGGAAGGGCGGCCCGGCCCCTCGCGCACCGGACGCGGGGCGCCGGGCCGGCCCGACAACCGCCGGTGGGGGCCGGTGCGGGCGCGCTGTGCCCGTCCCGGGCCCCGGTGGGCACAGCGGGCATGGCTGCGCCGCGGCCCGTCCCCCTCGACGGGCCGCGGCGCAGCGGCTTCACCGGGTGTCAGCGGGTGCCGGTCACACGGCCTGCCACAGGGCCGGGACGTTCGGTGGCTCCCAGCCGACCTGGGCGGTGTGGCCCTGGAGGCAGCGGTAGCCGACGCCGTTGTAGGTCACGACGTCGCCGGCCTGGTAGGTGGTGCCGGCGGCCCAGGTCCCGCCGGGGTCGGGGGTGCCCCCGCCGCCGACGGTGAGGGTGTACTGGGCGGTGTGGGTGGTGGTGCCGGCGGTGCCGGTGACGGTGATCTGGTAGGTCCCGCTCGCCGCGGTCGCGGAGGCGGAGAGGGTCAGCGTCGAGGACGAACCGGCTTGCACGGACGAGGGGTTGAAGCTCGCGGTGACGCCGGCGGGCAGGCCGGAGGCGGTCAGGGTGACGCTCTGGGCGGTGCCGGAGGTGACGGCGGTGGCGACGGTCGAGGTGGTGGTGGCGCCGGGCTGGACGGAGCCGGAGGCCGGGCCGAGGGTGAGCGAGAAGTCGTTGCCGCCGTTGCTGCTGCACGTCGGGTCGCCGGCCTGGGCGGGGACGCTGACGGCGTCCCAGGCGGCCTTGGTCCGGTTGAAGAAGGTACAGGTGGGGTCGAGGTTCTTGGCGGCGGTCAGGGTGGTGGTGCGGTAGCGCTTGTAGGTCATGCCGCTGGTCTTGAGCAGCATGCCGCCGTAGAAGACCTGGCCGGCCTGCTTGACGCCGATGCCGGTGACGGTGGAGTTGTTGCAGGTGGGGCTGGTGGGCTTGCCGCCGCCGGGGTTGGAGCCGTTGGACAGCAGGTAGAACCAGTGGTTGAGCGGGCCGGCCGCGGCGTGCACCTCGGTGCCGGGGATGGCGGAGGAGTAGCAGTTCGGGTCGTTGTTGACCAGGGACGGCTGGTAGAGGTTGCGGATCGGGCCCTGGCCGACCAGGTTGATCATGCGGCCGACCTGGTAGTCGGGGTAGTCGTAGGGCGCGGGCTCGTTGTTGTACTCCTTGGTGAGCGCGCCGAAGATGTCGCCGGTGCCCTCGCCGAGGCCGTTCTCGTTGTTGGCGCCGCCGGGGGTGTACTGGTCGATGCCGTGGCCGAACTCGTGGCCGACGACGTCCTGGGCGGCGATCCACTCGCCGCTCTGGCTGTGGCCGATGGAGACGGAGCTGCCGTCCCAGTAGGCGTTGACGTCGTTGAGGCCGACCTTGATCGGCCAGCTGCCGCCGTTGCCGTCGTGGCCGTTGCGGCCGAGCCAGTCGCGGAGCATGTCCCATTCCTTCTGGGCCGCCCACATGGCGTCGCCGCAGCCGGTCTCCTTGGTGGAGGGGCTGCCGTTGCCCCAGGAGTCGCTGGACTTGGAGAAGACCTGGCCGGTGCTGTAGTCGGAGCAGCTGAGGCCGGGTCGGTTGGGGTCGCGCAGCGAGTAGGAGCCGCCGGAGTTGGTGGTGCTGATGGTCAGCGGGCCGGGGCCGTTCCACTTGCTGTTGACGGTGCCGGCGCGGGCGTCGTCGTAGCTGTCGACGACTTCGCCGGTGGTGGCGTCGACGAAGACGTGCAGTGTGCTGGGCGCGGATTCGGTGCGGCCCTTGAGGACGGTCTCCCAGGCGAGGCGGCTGCTGCCGTCCTTGACCCGGACGACCAGGCGGCGGGTGTCGACCGTGTCCACGGCGGCGAGCTTGGTGCGGGCGGTCTTCTCGGCGTGTTCGGCGCTGACCTGCGGGGTGGTCGGGGCGCCGAGGGGGCCGGTGGTGGCGGACTGCTGGGCGCGGACCTTGCCCTGGGCGTCGGCGAGGACGACCGCGTCGCCGCCGACCACGGGCAGGCCGTGGTAGGTGCGTTCGTAGGACACGGAGTAGAGGCCGCCGAGCCAGGGGGTGACGGTCTTGCGCTGGTAGGTCTCGTCGGGGCCCTTGGCCAGGGCGTCGAGGCCGGCGCTCGCGGCCGCGTCGGCGGCGTTGACGGCGTTGACGGCGGCGGCCGGAGCGCTCGGTGCCGGGGTGGGGGCGGGTGCGGCGGTGGCCGGCCCCGCGGTGGCGGCGATCATGCCGGCCAGCACGGTCAGGGTGGTCGCGGTGGTCAGCAACCGGCCTGCGGTGACTCTGTGTTGCATCGAGGCTCCTCGCGTGTGGGGGTCCTCGACCGCGGACGGCACAGGGGCTGGTGGCGCGCCGCGGGGCCGTGTGTGGGGACGGCCGTGCGGGCCGTCCGCGCTCGGGTGCCCGAACACTCACACGACGTCATGCCCGGGTCAATGCCTGGTGCGGGTGGGGCGCGGGGCTGGCGAATTCCGTCAAGCCGGCGGGTCCGGTTTTGCGCCAAGCTGCGGTTTTCCTCCAGTGGTTGATACCACATCAGGTGTCGGGCGGCGGCGCGGCGGGGCGGGGCCGGGGGCGCCGGCCCCGCCCTCGGGGCCGGGGGCGCCGCCCGCCGCCCGAAGGCCCGGCGGTGACAGGCTGCGACGACTGGGAGTGCGGTCCCCCGGCTCGTCCACGAAAAGGCGGGCACCAGGGTGCTCGATTCTTCTTCGAGGTCGAGGACGTCCACGCCCACCTGCGCTGCTACGCGAAGCGGGTGCGGGCCGACCCGCGGTGACGTGCCGTCAGCCTGCCTGCCGCCGCGGGATTCACCCAGGGCAGAACGCCGTGCTCTTCCCCCGGGGCCCGGGTTGCCTAGGCTGAAGGGGTGAGCACTCATGCGTCGAACGAAGCCCGCGTCATCCCCCTGCGTCCGCAGGCCTCGCCGCCCGCGTCCGGCGAGCGGCCCCGCGCCCGGCGGGATCCGCTGTGGCGCGACGTCGTCGGCGACGTGCTGCGGCGTGAGCGGCTCGCCCAGGAGCGCACGCTGAAGGATGTCGCCGAGGCGGCCCGGATCTCGATGCCGTACCTGTCGGAGCTGGAGCGCGGGCGCAAGGAGGCCTCCTCCGAGGTCCTCGCGGCCGCGGCCCGGGCGCTGGGGCTGGGCCTCGGGGACCTGCTCTCGCTCGCCCAGGACGAACTGACCCGGTACGCCCCGGGCCCGGCGGGCCGGGCGGGCCAGGCGAGGCGGGGCCGCACCTCGCCCACCGGGCGCTACGACGGCCTCGCCCTGGCCGCCTGACCGGCCCCGGCCGGACCGGCGGCCGCCCGAGGGTCAGGCGGGTGCGTGCCGCCGGTTCAGCACCTGGTCGGCGATGCCGTACGCGACGGCCTCCTCGGCGGTGAGCACCTTGTCCCGGTCCATGTCCGCGCGCAGCGTCGCCGCGTCGTGGCGGGTGTGCCGGGCGAGGACGTCCTCCACCTGCGCGCGGATGCGGACCATCTCCTTGGCCGCGAGGCTGAGGTCGGAGACCGTGCCCTGCCGGCCGCCGCTGGCGGGCTGGCCGAGCAGGACCCGGGCGTGCCGGAGCACGAAGCGCCGCCCCGGGTCCCCGCCGGCCAGCAGGACCGCCGCCGTGGAGGCCGCCTGGCCGACGCAGAAGGTGGAGATCGGCGCCTGCACGAAGGTCATGGTGTCGTAGATCGCCATCAGCGAAGTGAACGATCCGCCGGGCGAGTTGAGGTAGATCGAGATCTCGCGTTCCGGGTTCTCCGACTCCAGGTGCAGGAGTTGGGCGATGACCACGTTGGCGACGCCGTCGTCGATCTCGGTGCCGAGGAAGATGATCCGTTCGTTCAGCAGCCGGCTGAAGACGTCGTAGGTGCGCTCGCCCTGCGCGGTGCGCTCGATGACGTAGGGAACCGTGTACGAGCCCATGTCTACAGTCCGATCCGTCGGCGGGCGGCGGCCGGGCGGATGTCGGCGACCGACTCCACCACCTTGTCCACGAGCCCGTACTCCCTGGCCTGTTCGGCGGTGAACCAGCGGTCCCGGTCGCCGTCGCGCGCGATGGTCTGCTCGCTCTGCCCGGTGTGCTCGGCGGTGATCCGCTCGATGACCCGCTTGGTGTACTGGAGGTTCTCCGCCTGGATCTCGATGTCCGCGGTGGTGCCGCCGATGCCCGCCGAGGGCTGGTGCATCATGATCCGGGCGTTCGGCAGCGCGAACCGCTTGCCGGGCGCACCCGCGGTGAGCAGGAACTGGCCCATGCTGGCGGCGAAGCCCATCGCCAGCGTCGAGACGTCGTTCGGGACGAGCCGCATGGTGTCGTAGACGGCCAGCCCCGCGCTGACCGACCCGCCGGGGCTGTTGATGTACAGGCAGATGTCGGTGCGCGGGTCCTCGGCCGACAGCAGCAGCAGCTGCGCGCACACCCGGTTCGCCGACACGTCGTCGACCTGGGTGCCGAGCAGCACGATCCGCTGGGCGAGCAGCTGCGCCGCGAGGTGGTCGTCGAAGGCGCTGGGCGGGGTGTCGCCGTCCGCCGCGCGGGGCGGGGGCGTGGTGGGTGGAGTCATCTGACCTCTCCTCGTCGGAACGGGGTTGCCGTCGACTCCACTGTCGGCCCGGGAGGGCGCCCGGGGGCGGTTCCTCTGCCCGCAGCGGATTCGCCACGGGCAGACGGCGGCCGGTGGGCGCTCAGGCCGGGAGGGCCGGGAGGCGGTCCAGTGTGATCCCGAAGCGGGTGCGGTAGGCGCTGAGGGCCTCGTCGTCGGTGAGGGCCCGCTCGGTGCGCCCGCCGGCCGGGGTGGTGGTGATCAGGCGGCTGCCGCTGATGGTCACCCGGCCGCCGTCCGCGGTGGGCAGCGAGCAGGTCGTCGAGCGGGTGAAGTGGGAGTGCGGCGAGGTGGTCTGCCACCAGCAGGTCGGGGCGAAGTCGGCGAGCTCGTACGGGCGCGGGCCCAGGCGGTACTGCGGTGCGCCGTCCCGCAGGACGTCCAGGTCGCCGTGCCCGCCGGTCGGGAGGAGGGTGAACGCGCCCTCGGGATCGGCCTGTTCGCCGCGTTCGTCCAGGCGCAGCGGGTGGCGGCTGAAGCGGCCGAAGCCGACGTCGACCAGCCACGGCTCGTCGAGGTCGACCCGCAGGGCGAGGTGGTCGAAGGGCGGGCCGAGCCGTTCGCCGTCGAAGACGCGGGCGGCCAGCAGGCTCACCCGGTAGCCGAGTGAGGTGAGCAACCGGGCGAAGGCTCCGTTGAGTTCGTAGCAGAAGCCGCCCCGGCGGCGGGCGACGACCTTCTCCTGCAGGGCGGCGGGGTCGAGGTCGACGCGTTCGCCGAGGTGGATGCTCAGGTTCTCGAACGGGACGGTGCGCAGGTGCGCGAGCTGGAGCCGGGCGAGGGCCTGCGGGGAGGGTGTTCCGGGGTCGGGCAGGGCGATGCGGTCGAGGTAGGCGGAGCGCTGGGTGGCGGTGAGGCCGGTCGGCGGCTGCTCGGGGTGCGGTGCGTGGTTCATCCGGCCATTCCACCCGGGGTGCGGGGCGGGTGGCCATCGGCTGTTGGTCCTACGCCCCGCCGGGCGGGGGGCCATCGGCTGTTGGTCCTGCGCCCCGCCGGGCGGGGGGCCATCGGCTGTTGGTCCTGCGCCCCGCGGGGCGGGCCGCCGGTGGGGCGCCGACCGGTGCCCGGGGCCTGCCCTTTCGGCCCTCGCGGGGGCCGTGCCGGGGGCGTAGGGTCGGCGTGCCGGGCGGTGACGGAGGAGGCCGGGAGCGTGCGAGAGACCGTGAGGGGCTCGGCGGCGCCGACGCCCGGGGCCGCGCCGAGGAGGCGTGCGGCCCGGGGCCAGGACCCGGCGCCCGCCGCGCCCGGGCGGGCCCCGCACCCCGCCGAACTCGCCGCCCTCCAGCGGACGGTGGGCAACGCGGCCGTGACGCGCCGGCTGCAGCGCCTGGAGGATCCCGGGGTCAGGGAGCAGGCGCGGCGCGACGCCGCCGACCCCGTCTCGCACGGCGAGTGGGGCACGTTCCGCGAGGACATGGCCCGGGCGGGCTTCTCCCGGGACGTCACGGAGATCGCCTGGCAGCTCGTCCTCGGCGGCATCGCCGAACAGGGGCAGCTCAACGACGAGGCCATGGCGCGGTTCAGCGAGCGCCAGGCCCAGCGCGACCACCGCGCGTCGAACAGCTGGTACCAGGAGCTGGTGAAGGTCGTCGGCGACTACCTGGAGATCGACACGCCGACGCTGGCCCTGTGGTCGGGCGGCCGGGAACTCAGCGACTACGCCCGCGGCAAGGGCCACACCCCGCTGGAGGCCACCGCCTTCGGCGCGGTGGTCGACAGGCTGACCCTGACCCCGGACTGGATGCTCAAGACGCCGATGTGGAACGTCCTGTCCAAGGCCTTCGTGAGCCGCGCCCGCGGCCCCGTCCACATCTTCCTGCGGGCGTACGACCCGGAGAGCGTCCTGATCGCGCAGGAGGTGCCGCAGCTGCGCGTGGTCATGGCGCTCGACCCCGCGGTGCGGCTCGTCTGGCATCCGGTGTACGCCACGGACGACGGGAGCCTGATGGAGATCACCGGGCGCCTCGGCCTGGCCCCCGACGCGCCCTGCGCCGGCCGGGACGAGTGCGTGCGGATCCTCTACGACTACCTGCGCCTCGTCCACGACCCGGCCAACGACCACTCCCGGCGCGCCCACGCGGAGATGAGCGCCCGCCTCGCCGCCAACGGCACTCCGCAGTAGGGCCCGTGGGCAGGTCGGTAGGGTAGGTCGGATTCGGTACGGGAGTGGGGAGAGTGATGACCGACTCGAGGGAACATCGCGGCTGGATAGGCCGGTTGCTCGGCGGCCGCCGTGCGCGCGCGGGGCAGGACGCGCCGCCCGTGCGGCCCGTCGACGAGGACCCCAGGGCGTGGGCGCGCCCCGGTGAGCTGGTGGACCTGTCCTCCCTGCCCCCGCGGGTGGCCGAGGCCCTGGTCGAGGTCGCGGCGGCGATCGACGCGGCCGACCGGGCGCGCTTCGACGGCGACCGGGCCGAGGCCCACCGGCTGCTGCGCGGCGCCGTCACCACGGAGATCGAGCCCTACCGCCAACTCGCCGAGGAACGGCTCGGGGTGATGGTGAGCGAGGACGGCGACGTCGGGGAGGCCGTGGAGCTGTGGCTGCGCGCCGCCCGGGGCCCGGATCCCGAGCTGCGCCGTTCCGTCGCGGTCTACCTGGGCTCCATCCCGTTCGCCGACGGCGCGTTCCTGGTGAACGCCGATCCCGCGACCGTGCTGGCCCTGCTCCCCGAGGCGTGGGGCTTCGGGCGGGTGGGCGCCGCGGTGTACGAGGCCTCCTCCCACCGCCACCGGGAGGCCGGCCCCGCGGTGCGCCGCCAGCTGCTGGCACTCGATGCCCTCCGGTACGGGGACGGCAAGCTGGCCGCGCGGATCGAGGCCGTTCCGGTGGCGGACGAGCGCTTCCCGCGCCGGCGCGCCGAGTGGGCCAGCGGCGCCCAACTGGGCGGCTGCCGCTGGAGCGTGGTCGGCCACCGGGACGGGGTGTCGGCGCTCGCCGCGGTCCCGGTGCCGGTGGACGGCCGCGAGGTCGTGGTCACCGGCGGGGACGACGGCACCGTGCGTCTGTGGGACCTGGCCACCGGCGAGGCGGTCGGCGGGCCGATGGCCGACCACACCGGGCAGGTGCGCGCCGTGGCCGCGGCCGAGCTGGACGGCCGGGCGGTGGCGGTGTCGGTCGGGACCGACGAGGTCGTACGGGTCTGGGACCTGACGACGCACCGGCTGCTGTACTTTCCGCTGGCCGGGCACTTCGACTGGGTGACCGCCGTGGACACGGCGGTGGTGCGTGGCCGTCCCGTGGCCGTCACCTGCGGCGACGACCTGAGCGTGCGGGTCTGGGACCTGGCCACCGGCCAGCCGGTCGGCAAGCCGATGCGCGACCCTTCCGGCCCCGCCGACCGCCGGACGGGCCGGCCGACGGCGCTGGTGACGACGGTGGTGCTGCGCCGGCCGGTGGCGGTGACCGGCGACTTCCAGGGGGTCGTCCGGGTGTGGGACCTCGCGAAGGGGCGTCAGTTCCTGCCGCCGGTGAAGACCGGGGGCGGCGCGGTGCAGGCGCTGGCCGTGGTGGACGTCAACGGCCGCCCGACCGTGGCCGTCGGCGCCTGGGACGGCACGACCAGCCTGTGGGACCTGGCGACGGCCCGCCCGGTGGGCGAGCGCCTCGTCGCCGCGCACGAGTGGCCGCAGGAGGTCGCGGCGGTGGCCACCGGGGCCGGGGCGGCGGTCGCCGTCAGCGACGACTCCGGCATGGTGCGGCTGTGGGACCCGGTCGCCGGGCGGCAGTTCGCCCAGGCCTTCGCCGGTCCCCGCGGCCGGACCCGGGCGCTGGCCTCGACCGTGACGCCGGACGGGCGGCCGGTGGTGCTCGTCGGTACCGACGACGGCCGGGTGCACCGCTGGGACCCGGCCGTCGACAGCGGCTCCGTGGGCAACCCGCGGCCCGGGCACGGCGACGAGGTGACCGCCGCGGCGACGGTCGAAGTCGACGGCAGGGCGCTGGTGGTCAGCACCGCCCAGGACGGCTCGGTGCGCCTGTGGGACCTGGCCACCGGCGCCGAGGCGGACACGCCCTTCGCCGAGTCCGGAGAGCCGGTGGAGGCGGTGGCGACGGCGGTGGTCGGGGGCCGACCCGTGGTGCTCACCGTCGAGCCGTACGACAAGGCGGTCCGGCGGTGGGATCCGGCCACCGGAGAGTCGGCGGGCTCGCCGCTGGCCCACGACGACACCGTGGGCGCCGTGGCGACGGCGGTGCTGGACGGCCGGCCGCTCGCCGTCACCGGGAGCGCCGACGGCCTCGTCCGGGTCTGGGACCTCACCGCCGGGGAGGTCCTCCACGGGCCGCTGGCCGGGCACGAGTCCGAGGTGACCGCGGTGGCCACGGCGGTGCTGGACGGCCGGCCGGTCGCCGTCACCGCGGACGAGGTGACGCTGCGGGTGTGGGAGCTCGCCACCGGCACCGCGCTCGGCGAGCCGATCGACCTCCCGGGCGCCTCGCCGCGCGGCGGGGACGAGGCGGATGACGAGGACGACGAGGAGGACTGGGACGAGGCGTCGGCCCCGGACGAGGCGGATGAGGCGGACGGCGAGGAGGACTGGGACGACGACGAGGACGAGGACGAGGGCGACGGATCGGTCGTCGAGGCGCTGGCCACGGCGGTGGTCGACGGCCGCCCGGTCGTGGCGGCGGCCTGCGACGACGGCCTGGTGCACGTCTGGGACCTGGCCACCCGCGCCCTGCTCGGCCCGCCCCTGCGCGCCTCCGAGGACGACACCCCCGCGCTGACCACCGCCCGGGTCGCGGACCGCCCGGTCCTCGTCACCGGCGGCGACGACGGCACCGTCCGGACCTGGGACCTGGCCACCCTCGCCCCGGTCGGCCCCGACCTGGTGCTGCCGCTGCCGGTCGGCGCGCTGGCCACGGCCGCGGCGGACCGGCTGGTGGTCGGGTTCGGCTGGGAGGTCGGGGTGTTCCGCCTCGTGGAGTCCGCCGAGTCGGCCGAGTCCGCGGAGTGAGCCCGGGGGTCCGGCCCCGCGGGGCCGGACCCCCGGGTGGGGCGGGAAGCGCCGGCCGGGGCGTCAGGCGGGGAGGTGGGAGGCCACCAGGGCGGCGAACTCCTCGGGGGTGAGAATGCGGATGCCGAGTTCCTCGGCCTTGGCGCGCTTGGAGCCGGCCTTCTCGCCGGCGACCAGGAGGGTGGTGCGCTTGGAGACGGAGGAGGAGGCCTTGCCGCCGGCGCGTTCGATCAGTTCGTTCATCTGGTTGCGGGAGAGGTCGGCGAGGGCGCCGGTCATGCTGCCGGTGATGACGACGGCCTCGCCGGCCAGCGGGCCCGCCTCGGTGGTGCCGCTCTCCCCCGCCGCCGCGGGGGCCGTCGGGGTGGTGACGGCGGTGCCCACGCCGAGGGCGGCGAGGCGGTCCAGCAGCGGGGCGAGGTCGGCGAGTTCGGCGGCGACGACGCGGGCCTTCTCGGTGCCGATGCCGTCGACGCCGGCCAGGGTCTCGGCGTCGGCGGCCCGGATCGCCGTCATGCTGCCGAAGTGCGCGGCGATCCGGCGGGACATGGTCCGTCCGGTGCCGCGGATGCCGAGGGCGCAGAAGACCCGGTTGAGCGGCTGGGTGCGGGCGGTGGCGATCGCGGCGAGCAGGTTGTCGGCGCTGGTCTCCCCCATCCGGTCCAGGGTGAGCAGCTGCTCGCGGGTGAGGGTGAACAGGTCGGCGAGGTCGGCGACGAGTCCTGCTTCGACGAGTTGGACGGCGCGGGTGCCGCCGAGGCCCTCGATGTCGAGCTGGTCGCGGCCGGCCGCGTAGAGGACGGAGGCGACGGCCTGGCAGTTGCGGCCGCGTATGCAGCGCCAGCGCTGTTCGGTGGTGTCGATGGCGTCGCCGCAGCGCGGGCACGCCTCGGGGAAGGCGATGGGCTGCTCGTCGCCGGTGCGGGCGTCGAGGACGGGGGCCTCGACCCGGGGGATGACGTCGCCGGCGCGGTAGACGAAGACCTGGTCGCCGATCATCAGCCCGCGTCGTTCGATGTCGGCGGGGTTGTGCAGGGTGGCGAAGGTGACGGTGACGCCGTCGATGACGACCGGTTCGAGGACGGCGCGCGGGGCGATGATGCCGGTGCGGCCGACGTTCCACTCGACCTCGAGCAGCCGGGTGACCTTGTGCTGGGCGGCCAGTTTGCGGGCCACCGCCCAGCGTGGCGCGCGCGAGCCGGAGCCGGCCTCGGCGCGGTCGGCGGCCAGGTCGGCCTTGACGACGACGCCGTCGATCCCGAAGGGCAGTTCGGCGCGCAGGGCGGCGATCTCGTCGATCCGCCGCTGGACGTCGGCGATGTCCGCGCAGTGCCGCGGCGCGGCCGCGGTGGCGGCGGCGGTGTGGGCGCCGAGGGCGGCGAGGTGCTCCAGCAGGGCACTGTGGGCGAGGTCGCCGGGGCCGACGGCGTCGTAGGCGAAGAAGGTCAGCTCGATCCGGTAGGGGCGGTCCTTGGCGCGCAGGGTGCCGGCGGCGCCGCTGCGGGGGTGGGCGAAGGGGGTGGCGCCGTGGTCGGCGCGCACCCGGTTGGCGTGCTCGAACTGGCTCTGGGTGAGCAGGACTTCGCCGCGCAGTTCGATGTCGGCGGGCTCGGTCAGTTCGGCGGGCAGGCCGAGGATGGCGTCGGCGGCGTGGGTGACGTCCTCGCCGGCCAGGCCGTCGCCGCGGGTGATCACCTGCTGCAGACGCCCGGCGCGGTAGCGGGCGGCGACGGCGAGGCCGTCGAGCTTGGGCTCCACGCACCAGGCGGCGACGGGCCGGCCCAGGCGCCGCTCCAGGCCGGCGGCCCAGGACTCCAACTCCTCGGCGGAGAACACGTTGTCCAGGGAGAGCATCGGCACGCTGTGCGGGACGTCGCCGGTGGCGGCGCCGCCGGCCACCTTGCCGGTCGGCGACTCGGGCAGCACCTCGCCGGGGTGGGCGCTCTCGTACGCGGCGATGTCGCGCAGCAGGGCGTCGTACTCGTCGTCCCCCAGCGGGGTGGAGCCGTCGGCGTAGTACGCGGCGGCGGCCTGCACGGCGGTGGTGACGGCGTCGGCGTACGCGGACGGCGAGGTGAGCGGGGCGGCGGTCTCGGTCATGGGGGAATCATGGCGGTCGGCACTGACAGTCCGGCGGCGGGTGGGCGGGGTCAGGCCTGCCGGGCGGTGGTGGGGGTGTCGGCGCCGTGGCGGCGGGCGTCGCGGTCGCGCGGACGGGTCCGGGTTCAGTGGATCTTCGACCGCGCCGACTACACCTTCCTCGGCGAGCACACCGTCGCCCTCACCGACGGCACGACCGCCAAGAAGGGCGACGTCACCGGCCAGACGGCCGTCCTCCGCCGAGCCCTCGTCAACGCACTTGGCACCCGCCCGTAACGGCCTCAGGCCGGCTGAAGCCGCCCGCGCAGGGCCGCGCGGGCACGGGCGACGCCCTCGGGGGTGGCCCGCGCCCCGCTGCCGACCGCGATGCCCCTCGTGCCGAGGCCCGCGCAGGCGCGGCAGATGCCGGGCCGGGGCACCGGATCGTGGCAGCGGCCGCACTCGGCGTAGGAGGCGGGCGGGGCTTCGGGGCGTTCCGGTGGCAGCTTGCGTTGTAGCCGGTCGCGGAGGATCGCCGCCGGGGAGTGCATCGGCTGCGGCAGTCCGGGGATCAGGGCGTTCGCCAACTCGGCCTCGCTGCAGCCTCGTTCCAGCCACTGCGCGACGAGCGGTGCCAGCGCCTGCGCCTCGGCCTCACCGAGACGCAGGCGCGGTTCGGGCCGGATCACCCGGAACAGGGTCGCCACGGCCGCCCGCGTCCGTTCATCCGGGAGGGTGGGTTCTTGTCCCGGGTCCTTTACGGGAGGGGCGACAGCGCCGCCGGTCCCTCGCCCACCGGAAGCCGGGCGGGTGGCAGCCGGTGCGGGGTGCGGGGTGTCGAAGACGTGGGCCTCGGACCGGACCGTTCCGTCGGCCAGCCGGACCGTGTCGACCCGGTAGTACCCGGCGTCCTTGAGTTCTTTGAGCGCCCGCCGGATGGCGCCCCGCCCCTGCGGACTGCTGTCCGCCATCTGCCGCCCGTCCTCCCGCCACCCGTCGGGGCGGGAAAGGAGGTCGGCGAGCAGGCCACGAGCGGTGTAACTGAGCCGACGATCCTGCAACAGGCCGTTCGGAAGAACGGTGAACGCGCGCGCGTGCGCGCTACGATGAATCTGCATCTGGAGTTCCAGCTCCTGGTGCCCGACCCCGGGGTGTTCCATCACCGCCGGGGTCTCCTATGTTCTGTTGATGATGCGGAAAGTAGCATACCGGCTACACGGAGTGCGAACGTTGGGTATGGCGGCCCCAGCCAGTAGGGCGGCGTACGACAGCCCGCAGGCGTGACACGCACTGGCCGCCCGCGCTCCCCCGGGATCAGGTACGAGCGGCGGCCACCGCGTCCGTGTAAAGCTCCGTTGTCAGGTCGTCCTCGCTGATCCCGAGGTCCGCCAGCACGGCCCGCACGGCGTCCAGCGCTGCTTCGAGGCCGTCCTGGGCTGACGTAGCGGTCTCGACCTCGATGAATGTCGCGTCGAGTTCCGGCACGCGGACGAGCGTGGCGAGGAAGTGCCGATCGCTGCGTTCGAAGTCGTAGTTGCGGCACCGCTTCTCGAACCGGATGCGTGGGGTGAAGCCGAGGCCCCGGATGATCTCGTCGGCCGCCTCGGCGTCCTCCACCCGGGTCTCGGCCTCCCACTTCGACCCGGACGCCTCGTCCACCCGCGCGCCCTTGTACGTGAGCACGGTGCGAGTGTCGTCGGGCCCGTGAACAGTGCGGATCCGCAGCTCGCGGTCGGCTCCCATCAGGCTGCCGTCCAGGGCGTCGTAGTACGTGTCGCGGTACACCTCGGCGCGCCCGGCGCCGTACGACTTCTCCAATCGTGCGAGGACGAGTTCGGGGTCGCGTACGACGGCCTTGAGCTCCGCCTCGATCGCCATGCCGGTTCCTCCTGGGGTGCTACGCCTCCGGCGGCACGCTGTAGCGGCCCAGGACGTCGTCAGCCGTGGACCTGTCCAGCAGGCGCAGCTCCCAGGGCCCGGAGTTGACGTCGAACTCCTTGCCGAAGCCGACCCACTTGCCGGCCATTCGGCGCCCGGTCGGATCGACCAGCAGCTGAATGGCGCCGTGGTACCTGGCCCCCTGGTAGTAGCCGTCCTGCGCGGTCTGTTCCACCCACGAGCCCGTCACGACGTTCCGGTCGACAGTGAGGTCGAACGACAGCGGTGAATCGGGATTGGACGACGCGCCGGGGAGGGACCGGCCGGTGATCCGGTTCCCGCGCTGGGACAGGACGACGTGGTGCAGGCCGGTGAACGTGTTCTCCCGGCTGCTGCTGAAGAACTCGTAGTGGCTGATCCAGACCCCCGAGTAGTCCTCACCCGTGGGAGCAGGTGCGGCCTGCACGGGCGCGCTCGGTTCATCGCTGGTCATGCCATGGCCTCCCGTACCGTTCGCGTTGACCCTTGGCGGCCCGCCATGGGGCGGGCGCGCTCGAGGAGCCCGCGTACATGGGGGTTGCGGCGGTGCGGCCTGGTCGCGGAGAGCATCGAGCGGAAGCGGTCGTCGGCTCGGCCGGACTGGACGTGTGGGTAGTCGTCGAGGGCCCGGTGCCAGTCCGCGCAGGCTTCTTCGAGCCGGCCGGCCTGCAACTTCCACTCTGCGAGCATGCCGGTCATCCGCACCCGGTTGCGCACGTACACGGAGTACCGCAAGCGGTCGGATGCCTCCATCGCGGTGATCGCACCGGCCTTGTCCCCGAGCTCCCAGCGGACCTTGGCCTCGTGGTACGCGAGGGAGGACGGATCGTAGGAGCCGAATGCCTTTGCCTTGGACTCGGCCTGCTCCATCGCGACTTCCGCTATCCGCAGGTGGTACAGGGCTCCGGCCTTGTCCCCGGTCTGGGCGGTGGCATGCGCCTGCTGGCCGGCGAGGAAGGCCCTCATGCGGGGGCCGGCCTGTGGCGAAGCGGCCGAGGCGGCGTCCGCGAACCGCAGGGCGGTACTGCCGTGGCCGAGATCGACGGCCTGGACGCTCATGCCCCGCAGGGTGGTGCAGTACGTGAGGTGGTCGCCCGCGTGCCCGGCCAGCTCCAGAGCCTTCAGGTAGTAGCGCTGGGCCAGGGAGTCGTGGCGTTCATCCATGGCCATGTAGCCGGTCAGGTAGCAGTGGTCGGCGGCAGCCGACAGCATCGCCCTGCGGACGTCCTCGCTTGCGTCCGCCCGCAGGTACGGGACGATCGTGTTCACCAGGAACGAGGCGGCCATCGGGCGGGCCAATCGGCCGCCGAACTGGTCGTCCAGGTCGCTGATGCGCTCGGTCATCGCCGTGACGGTCTGGACCTCCGCCATGCCGATCCGTAGGTGCGGGTCGGTCCGCAGCCTCTCGAAGCGGCCCACCAGGTCGGGCCAGTTCGGAATGGTCAGGGCCGCCGAGTAGAGGCTGGCCGTGAGTACTCCGCGCCGGGATGGGTCCATGTCGAGGCTCCCCAGGTCAATCAGTCCTGACACCGTATCCGGCGACTGGTCAACGGGCGTAGGCATCTCGCGGAATCCGGCCTCGAAGGCGGTGATCGGCCGCCGGAGCCTCCGCGCCAGCGTCTCCAGCACCACCGGCAGGGCCTTCACCGAAGGCGAGGTGCCGCCGAGCCAGTGGGAGACGGCCGAAGCGTCGTACTTCAGCCGCTGCCCGGTCTCGGTGCCGGTCCGGTTGACGGCCCGTGCCAACTCGCCGTTTCCCCATGCTGCTTCGGTCATCAACGAGGCGAGCTTGTGGTTCGGCGCACGGTGGGTTCGCACGAAAGTTCCCCTTGCAGGCGGATTTCAAGGGTTTCAACGCCCTGGCTCGGCTCGACCATAGCCGATCACAGGGCAGGTCGGTTGACTGTTCGTCATCGCTCAATCACCAGCAGTGGTGCGACTGCTTCCCTCTCCCGCCCCTTTCGAGGTGTTCCCTCATGCTCACGTCTCGCCGTCCTCGCATGTTCGTCGCGCGCCTCGACTCGCGGACCGAATCCACGCCGCTGGCCCGCTACTTGCTCCGGGCCTATCTCTCCGGGCTGCCCTCCGGGGATCGCTATCGCGACACCGCCGAACTCCTCCTCGGCGAACTCTTCGCCAACGCGGTTCAGCACTCCGACGCGCCCGACGACCGGCGCATCGAAATCCGCTTCGCCCTCGTCAGCTCCCGCCTGCGGCTCGAAGTCCACGATGCCGGCACCAACCACCCCACTCTCCGTGCCGCCGCCCCCGACGACGAGCACGGGCGCGGGCTGTTCCGCGTCAGCGAACTGGCCGAACGCTGGGGCTGCGCTTCCCGCCCCTGTGGCATCGGCAAGTTCGTCTGGGCCCTCATCGCCCCCGCCGTCTGAAGGACCATCGTCGTGAACCTCGCCACCCTCGCCCGCCACACCCTCTCCCGTGGCGCCACCCCCGCCGCGACGTATGCCCTCCTCGCCCGCCTCGGCCACAGGCCCCTGCCCGTCGCCCGCGCCGTCTGCCTCGCCCTCGACATCCCCCGCGCCGAGACCAGCCGCCGCCTGGCCGACTGCTACGACGCCCTCCTCGCCGACCACCACCCGGACTCCGCGAGCGACACCGGCGAACTCCTCGAAGCCCTCGGCGTCTTCGACGTCCCCAAATCCCTCACCGACACCGAACTCGCCGTCGTCGAACACTTCCTGGTCGCCATGGACGCCATGGGCGGCATCCGCCCCGGCCACCGCCACGGCCTCCAGCGCTGGTTCACCACCGGCAACCTCACCACCGCCTACCTCTCCCTCACCGCCGCCCACCCCCTCCCCCACACCGGCAACCCCGCCCTCTACTGGACCACCCTCGTCACCGCCGGCGAACTCCTCGCCACCACCCTCCCCTCCGACCGCCGCATCACCTACGCCCTCACCCACTGCCGCACCCAAGCCACCCGCCCATGAGCGCAGGAAGTCGGCCCCGCCGACTTCCTGCACAGCAGACGGTTGGGTCTGTGCTCGGCGGCCCCGGCCATGAGTTGGGCGCCGGGCCCCGGTCACGGCGCCGGGTTCCGTCTCGACGTCGGCTCCCGGTCA
>NZ_JBSFKF010000048.1:0-50697 GCF_053598415.1 Kitasatospora sp. NPDC001132
CTGATCACCCGCGGCGCGCTGACCACCTTCTCGATCGCCAACGACGTGGCCAAGTACTTCGCGATCATCCCCGCGATGTTCGCCGGGGTCTACCCCGGCCTGAGCCACCTCAACATCATGGGCCTGCACAGCCCCCAGTCCGCGATCACCTCGGCGATCGTCTTCAACGCCCTGATCATCATCGGCCTGATCCCGCTCGCCCTGCGCGGCGTGCGCTACCGGCCCTCCTCGGCCTCCGCCCTGCTGCGCCGCAACCTCGCCCTCTACGGCGCGGGCGGTCTGGTCCTGCCGTTCGTCGGCATCAAACTCATCGACCTGGTCACCCAGTTCCTCTACTAGCCGTGCCCGTCGGACACGGTCCGACGGGCGGCCGTGAAGGAGAGTTCCCATGAGGACGTGGCTCCGGCTCCACGCGACGGCCCTGCGCCTGCTGCTGGTCTTCACCGTGCTCTGCGGTCTGGCGTACCCGCTGCTGCTGACGGGGTTCGCCCAGCTCGCCCTCTCCCACCAGGCCAACGGCTCGAAGGTCCGGCTGAACGGGCAGGCGGTCGGCTCCGCCCTGCTCGGCCAGGCCTTCGACCTGCCGAAGCGGAACCCGAACGACCCGAAGGAGCAGCCGCAACCGGACCCCAGGTGGTTCCAGCCCCGCCCGTCGGCGGCGGGCACCGGCTACGACCCGAGCGCCTCGGGCGCCTCCAACCTCGGCCCGAACAGCGGCGTCCTGCTGAAGGCCGTCGAGGACCGCCGCGCCGCTGTCGCCGCGTTCGACGGCGTCGACCCGGAGCTGGTCCCGCCGGACGCGGTCACGGCCAGTGGGTCGGGCCTCGACCCCCACATCTCCCCGGCCTACGCCGAGGAGCAGGTCAACCGTGTCGCCCGGGCCCGCGGCCTGGCACCGGAACTGGTCCGCCGGCTGGTGGACGAGCACCGGCAGGACCGCACCTTGGTCTTCCTGGGGCAGCAGCGGGTGAACGTCGTCACCCTCAACCTCGCCCTCGCCCGGATCGATTGACCGGCGGGCCCCGAAGCGAGGCCATGCGGTGGGCCATCGGACCACATCCGGCCCGCCGACCGGGTTCGGCCCCGCCCGCGGCCGGTGCAAGGTGTACCTGGGCGCCGCGCCAGGCGCCGGCAAGACCTTCCGTCCGGCTGCTGGAGGAGGGACGGCGGCGCTGACGGCGCTGTTCCGGCAGGTTCAGGGCATCGGGACGGCGTGCAAGCAGGGGTGGTGGCCGACGTATTCCGCGGGCGCGGACAGCACGGTCGCTACCTCGTCTTCGATCCGCAGCCGCCACTGACCCGCGGCGTCCGTCCAGACGTGGCCTCCTCCCGGAGCGACATCGTTGCTCAGGTGCACCAGGAGCACCAGGGGGCGGCCGTGCGCGCCGACCGGTCCGGGCAGGGTCACCGCGTAGCGCTGGTGAACGGGCATGGCCACCGCCTCCTCGCCTGCGCGGGCGCCCGAACACCGCCCACGGCCCTCGGAGAGGTGCCCGGCCGTCCAGGCGCGGGCCGCGCGCCCGTTGATCACGCTCACCTCACCGGGCAGCCAGACCTGTTCGCGCCCGCACACCTCGCACGGGGGAGGCGGGGCTACGGACGCACACCGGCGCTTCTGGCCGCCCATATCCCCACCGTACGCCGCGACCGGGTCCGGTCCCGGAGGAGAAGGTCCCGTGCCGACCCTCGGGGGGAGTTCAGGAGCGGCACGGGACGGTCCGGGTGCTGTCGATCAGGTCTGGATCTCCTTGCGTTCCCCGCTGTGGCCGATGGCGATCTTGCGGGGCTTGGCCTTCTGGGCGACCGGGATCTTGAGCGTCAGCACGCCGGCGTCGTAGTCGGCGGTGATCCCTTCGGGGTCGAGGGTGTCGGAGAGCATGACCTGCCGGGAGAACACGCCGAGGGGGCGCTCCGTGAGCTCCCATTTCACGCTCTCGCCCTCGTGGCGGGGGCGGCGCTCGGCCTTGACGGTCAGCATGTTCCGCTCGACGTCGATGTCGATCGCCTCCGGGTCCACCCCGGGCAGGTCGAAGCAGATCACGTACTCGTCGCCGGCGCGGTAGGCGTCCAGCGGCATCGGGGTCGGCCGCGACCAGGTGCCGGTCGTGTTGAGGAACTGCTGGGTCAGCCGGTCCAGTTCGCGGAACGGGTCAGTGCGCATCAGCATCGCGGAACACCTCCACGGATCGATGGGTGCCAGTGCGCTTCACCTGATATTTGTTGTAGCACGTCGTCCACCCAATGACAAGTGGCGCCTGTCGTCCATAGGATGACGCCGTGGGTGAGAAGCTCCTGGCCCGCATGCGGCCCCTCCTCGAAGCCGCCCACCCAGACCCTCGGGGCATGGCCTCGCGTACGGCGGGTCCTGCTCACTGGCTGGTTCAGCTTTAGGAACTGGCCGACTCGCTCGGCGCCTGGCTGCGCGGGCTGGACGGGGCCCGGATCGAGCTCGACACCCGGCTGTCGAGCGAGGACTGGCGCCTGCCCGCGACCCCGGCCCAGCTCCGCGCGCAACTGAGCCGGCTCGACGTCGTCCTCATCACCCGGCTGCACGGCCTCGTCCTGACTCTGGAGGCGGGGGTTCCGGCTCTGGCGGTCGACCCTCCGGTCGCAGGACCCGGCTGTGCTCCGCGGGCGGAGGCGGGTGCCGTGTGGGATCGACGCCCGGGGCACGCTGGACGGCGCAGGCTGGGAGGCCGCCGGCCGGAGCCACCGCGCCGCCTCGGGGCGCCGCGGACCTGACCGGCGGACGCTCCGCGGCCGGGCGCCCGTCTGCCGGCCGGTCTCAGCCGACGTAGCGCCGTGCCCGCGAGGCGCGCTGCGGGCCCTCCAACAGTCGCAGCCCGTGCTCGACCCGGTCCGGCAGCAGACGGCGCTCGCGGAGCACCCAGGGCAGTCCGGCGGCGGCGTCGGCGAAGGCGCGGACCGAGACGGCGTCCCGCGGCACGGTGCACGCCAGTCGCGCGGTGCGCAGCAGCGCCCGCCCGGCCGGTCGCCGTAACCAGCTGAACCACAGCGTGTTGCGGATGCCGTGGCGCCGCCGCAGGGTTGCGTCCCGGGCCGCGGAGGGGCGGTGGTGGACGGTCAGCTCGTCCGCGTACACCAGCCACCAGCCGGCCGCGGCGAGATCGGCGGCCAG
Organism: Kitasatospora sp. NPDC001132; assembly: GCF_053598415.1. Taxonomy (NCBI): domain Bacteria; kingdom Bacillati; phylum Actinomycetota; class Actinomycetes; order Kitasatosporales; family Streptomycetaceae; genus Kitasatospora; species Kitasatospora sp. NPDC001132. The sequence goes on from NZ_JBSFKF010000048.1 coordinate 3,140, forward strand.
CAGCTCCTCCTCGCCGCCGAGCCACAGGCGTGGCGAGAAGCCGCCCGCCGCCCGGAAGGCGGTGGCCCGGACCACCGTCGCGCCGGCCAGGAACGAGGCGAGCACCGGCCGGTGCAGGCCGGGCGGCCCGGGAACCGGCGAGTCGCGCAGTTCCGCCACGATCGGGTCCTCGACCAGGGGCCGGCCCGGGAGGTCCACGACGATCCGCGCGGTCACCGTGGCGACCGACGGACGGGCGTCGAGCAGGTCCGCGGCCCGACCCAGCGCCCCCGGTTCCCACCAGGTGTCGTCGTCGCAGAACGCCAGGTACCGCCAGTCGGCTGTGCGGGCGGCGAGGTTGCGGCCGCAGGCCCCGAGGTTGCGGCCCGGCTGGAGCAGCCGCACCCCGGGGAACCGGTCGAGCACGGCCCCGGCGGTGCCGTCCGCCGAGCCGTTGTCGACCACGACCACCGGCGGCCGCTCCGGGAGCGCGGACAGCCGGGCCAGCGTGTGCAGCACCTCGTCGCGGCGGTTGTGGGTGATCACCACGACGCCGATCCGGGCGGCGGGCGCCGTCACCGGTCCGGCTCCGTTCGGGTCGTCCCGCCGCCCAGGAGCAGGAGGGCCTCCTCCAGCTCCGGCGGCAGCGCCCGGCGCTGCAGCGCGGCCGCCGGCAGCCGGGGCAGGGCCGACAGCAGCGCGCTGGCCGCTTGGCGGTCACCCCCGGCTGCCCTGACCAGCGCATGGGTCTCCCTGATCACATGCGGCCAAGGCCGGCGCAACCAGCAGGTCAGCAGGTCGTTGCGGCGCACCCGGGCGTTCCGGCCCGGGCGGGGGTCGTCGCCGGGCTCGTGGTGAGCCACCACCTGCGGGCAGTGTGCGACGCCCCAGCCGGCCGCGGTCAGGTCCAAGGCCAGCAGCGTCTCCTCACCGCCGAAGTGGAGTAGCCGGTGGAACCCGCCGACGCCCAGGAACGCACGTCGACGCACCACGCTGGCGCAGGCGAGGAACCCGAGGACCGAAGGGCCCGGCAGGTCGGCCCCGGTGCCGAGCGGGGAGGCGGCCAGCAACCGGTCGATCGGATCGCGCTGCGCGGACGGGCCCACCTCGGTGGCCGCCGCGAGCAGGCCCAGCCGCGGATGGCGGTCGAAGAGGGACTCCGCGGCGGCCAGCGCCCCGGGGCGCCACCAGGAGTCGTCGTCGCTGAACGCGACGTAGGGGGTGTCGAGCCGGGCCACGCCGAGGTTGCGCGCCACCGCGCCCAGGTTGTGGCGCAGCCGCCCGACGGTGATCCCGGGGTGCCGCCCGCGCACGGCCGCGGCCGTGCCGTCCCGGGAGGCGTTGTCCAGGACGACGATCCTCGGCCGCTCGGGCAGGGCGGTGAGCCGGTCGAGGGTGTGGAGCAGGCGGTCGCGGCGGTCACGGGTGATGATGACCAGGCCGACCCGGCTCCCCGCCGCCGTCACGGCTCGCCCCGCCCGGCCGCGGTGGACGTCCGCTCCGGCAGGTGCCGCAGCGCCTCCAGTACCGAGCCGTGGCCCGGGGCCGCGATCCCGTGTTCGATCACCGGGGTCGGGGTCCGTCCGCGGTCCCGGAAGAGCCGGTCGGACCCGGTGACGTGGACGAGCGTCAGGTCGTCCCGGTCGGCCACCGGGTGCCGGGTGTCCGGCACGTCCCCGGGCGGGCAGTTGTGTTCGAGGTACACCGCAGGCATGTCGCGGCCCGGACGGCGCCCGGTCCAGCGTGCGGCCGGCTCCTCCTCGTGCGGACGCTGCGGCACCACCGGGTCGATCGGTGCCTCGCGGAACCGCTCGGGTGGCAGCTCCACGCCGGACGCCGGCCAGTCGACGGTTCGGGCGCGGCCGAGGCCGTCCGGCCCGCGGTCGGCGGTGGCGGGTACCAGGTACGTGTGCGGCCCCTGCACGAATGCGGTGGTCCACGAGCCGTGCACGTGCCAGAGCAGGATGTTCACGGTGTCACCTTCTCCTCGGTGCCGCGGGACCGGTCCTGCACGCTGCCGGAACGGGCCCGCGGCCGGGCCGACGGTGCGCCGGCGGATTGCGGGGGCCGGCCGTCAAGGCCGCCCGGAAGGTCATCCGGTGCTATCGGGGGCGGTGGAGCGCGGGGCGAGCGGTACGGGCGGAGGGTCCGGCAGCGGGCCGCAGGGCGTCGCGCGGGCGCCGCCGGCGGCACTGGTCCAGGCCGGCACGTGTCGGTGGCGCAGTGAGCCGCGGGCCCAGTGCCAGACGGCGGCGGGCGGGATCAGCGCGCTGGTGGCGAGCATCGCGCGGACCTCGGCGCCGGTGCGCGGGCCGGGCGCGATGCGGGCGGTGGCGAACTCCGCGGTGCCCAGCAGCCAGGCGGCGGCGAGCAGGCCGGCGGCCTTGGGACGCCGGGCGAGTCCGGCGGTGACCGCGGCGGCCGCCGCCGCGGTCACCGCCAGGTGCCGGGGCAGCCGGCCGCGGGCGGCCTCGGCCCGCTGCCACCAGTCGCGGCCGTGCAGACGGGTCATCAGCACGTCGTCGGCGTTGCCGGCCTGGAGGCGCAGTGAGACCCAAGGGTCGGCGGGTCGCACCGGATGGGTGGTGGTCCGCTGCCCGGTGGTGAGCCGCCAGCCCCGGTCGAGCAGCCGGAGCGCGAGGTCCGCGTCCTCCCGGAACGCCCGGCGGAACCGCTCGTCGAACCCACCGACCTCGGCCAGCGCCGCCCGGCGGAGGGCCATGTCGGCGGTGATCCAGCGGGCGGTGGCCAGGCCCGCGGTGGTGCGCTCCCAGTCCGTCGGTCGTCGGCCGGCCGGGGCGGGGACCACGATCCGCCCCTGCACGCCGGCCGTCCGCGGATCCGCCGCGCAGAGGTCGGCGACCAGGTCGGAGGCCCAGGTCGGACCGGGCACGGTGTCGTCGTCCAGGAACGCGATCCACGGCTCCGGGGCGTTGCGCCACCCCGCGTTGCGCGCGGCGGCCGGGCCGTTGCCGCAGCCCGGCACGACGGCCAGCCGGTCCCGGAGGGCGGCGGGCACCTCGACCGGCAGCGGCCGGCAGTCGCTCAGCGGGCGGTCGTCCACCAGCACGACGCGGGCCGGCAGCGGTCCCGCGCCGGCGGCCAGCGCGGCCAGGCAGGTGGTCAGGGACGGACGCCCCAGGGTCGGGACGACCACCGCGTAGTCGATCCGGTTCACCGCCGCGCCCCCTTGCCGCCCGCCGCGAACAACGCCTCGCGCCGGACCGCGGAGGGCCCCGGAGCCAGGAGGTCCACGGGTGAGGACCCGAAGCACTCCGGCGCGTCCCGGATGTCGTCGGCCATCGGGCGGCCCGCCGTGTCGAGGCTGGTGTCGACCACCACCGGCAGGCCGGTCAGCAGCTCGGACTCCTCCGGCTCCCGGGCGGAGGAAGGTAGCGGCCGCTTGCCGCGCTTGCGGCGGCTGAACCGCTCTTCCCCGGCCGCCGCGCCGGTGGTGCCGTCGACGAGAAGGGCGGCGGCGGGGTCGTGGAAGACGGCGTCGATGCCGAGGACACGCATGGTTCCACGCCTTTGCTCGGGAGACCGGGTCTCTGTGCGCTGCCGGTCGGATGACAGCTGCGGCCTCTGCCAGAGCTTCACGGCTCCCCTGGGGAACCGCGACCCGGGCGGGCGCCGAAGCTGTCACCGACCGTTCCGGCCGGGGTCTCCCGGCCGGCGCGACGGCACCAGCCGCTGCCGCGGGCGGCGGGCCGATGGCTCACGCCGGCGGTGTTGCGGCGCCGCTCGGAACGGCGGCGCCGACGGATACGACCGTTCGAGTGCGGCCGAGACGGAGGGAGCCGGAATGGGTCAGGGGCGCCCGGGGCGCGCTGGCCTCCGCCGGGCTGGTCACGGCCGCGGTGGTGGCCGCCGCGGTGCTGGTCCTGCTCCTGCGCCGACCCGCCCGGGCCCCGTAGCTCGCCCGCGCCCCGGCACAGTGCATGGAACGCCGCTTTTCGGGCACACGGATGCGTCGGAAGGAAGGCACCGACCGTCCTGGAGGCTCCCATGACCGAGATCAGCCCCGTCGAACTGCAGAAGGCGCTCAAGGGCGCCCACTACCCTTCCAGCCGTGACGAGCTGGTGCGCTGCGCCCAGGACAACGGCGCGGAGCAGATGATCATGGATGAGCTGGAGCACCTGCCGTCCGGCGAGTTCGACAACCCCAGCGACGTCCAGAAGGCCGTGTTCCCGACCGGCTGACCCGGCGGGACCCGAGACGACGAACCCGTGCCGCCACCCCACCGGGTGGCGGCACGGACGGTGCCCGTCTGCCCCGCGGCCTCGATGCGAAGCCGCACGGCCCCGGTGCCGAAGCCGCCCTCACCCGCCCGACCACCCCCGTGCCCCGGCCACCGCGATGGCGTGGCCGTGGGGATCGGCGGACTCCGGGTGGACGCTCAGGCGTGGGGCGTCAGGCGGGCGGCGGTCTCGATCATGAGGGCGTGGACGAAGGACTGGGGGAGGTTGCCGCGCAGCTGGCGCTGGGCGACGTCGAACTCCTCCGCGTACAGGCCCGGCGGTCCGCAGGCGGCGCGGTTGCGTTCGAACCAGCGCAGCGCCTCCTTCTCGTTGCCCTGCTGGTGGTGGGCGAGGGCGACGAGGAACCCGCACAGCAGAAACGCTCCCTCCGCGTCCCGAAGGGGCCGGCTGTCGTGCCGGAAGCGGTAGCAGTAGTGGTCCTCGCACAAGTCGGCCAGGACGGCGTCCAGAGTGGCGCGGGTGCGGGGGTCGTCGGCCGGGATCGCGCCGCGGAGCGCGGGCAGGAGCAGGGCGGCGTCCACGCCCGTCCTGGACGGCGAGCGCTGCCAGCGACCGGTGGGGTGCAGGCAGTCGCGGTCGGCCTCGGCGACGATCCGGTCGGCCAGCGCCTCCCAGTTCGCAGCCCGGCCGCTGCCGGACGCGGGCTCGACGCCGGCGAGGGCGCGCAGTCCGGCCGTGCAGGTCAGCCGGCTGTGGGTCCAGCGGTCGGAGTCCAGTTCCCAGATCCCGGCGTCCTGCTCCCGGTGGCGGGTGGCGATGGCGTCGGCGGCCACCTGCGCGGCGCGCCGGCCGTCGGTGTCGAGCCGGTCCCGGCGGGCGGCAGCCGCGAGCAACAGCAGGCTCTCGCCGAAGCCGTCGAGCTGGAACTGGCGGTTGACCCGATTGCCGACGACGTCGAACCCGCCGGGGTAGCCGGGCAGGTCCAGGGTGCGCGGGTCCGGGACGGGACCGCCGGTGACGGTGTAGGCGGGCGCGAGGCGCGGGCCGTGTTCGAGGAGGCGGGCGGTGACGAAGCGCACCGAGTCGTCCAGCAGGTCGTCGGCGCCAGCGGCGGCCGCGGCCTGGCCGACGTAGGCCTGGTCGCGGATCCACACGTACCGGTAGTCGTAGTTGCGGCCCTGCTCCGCCCGCTCCGGCAGGCTCGTGGTCGCCGCGGCCACGGTCCCGCCGGCCGGCCCGGTCAGGCCGCGCAGCACCGCGTACGCGTGCCGCGTGTCCCGCCCGCCCAGCGCCCCGGTCAGGTCGGGGACGTCCTTCGTCCAGGCACCCTTGGTCGCCCGCCACAGCCGCGCGGGCTCCTGCGGTTCCTCCAGCGGCCGTTCGCAGATCTCCAGGACGAGGTCGTGCCGCTCGCCGGGCTCCAGGTGCAGCCGGGCCGTGAGGCGGGGGCACGGCCGGGAGTCCTCGCTCTTCGCGTCCGGCAGCCCGGTCAGCCGCAGGTGCAGGCCTGCGGCGCGTGCTGTCCAGTACCCGTCCTCGTCGCGTCGGACCTTCCGCAGCCGGTGCTCGCCGAAGCCGGCCGCCACCTGGAGGCTCACCGTCACCTCGGCCGGGCCGTCCACGGCGGTGATCTGGCGCAGCAGGACGGCGCGGTCCGTGCGGCCGGGGTAGGCGAGGGCCTCGCGGCACTCCACGATCCCGCCGGTGGTGACCCAGCGGCTGCGCCAGATCAGGGTGCCGGCCTCGTAGTAGCCGCCCCACACGAAGCTGCCGGTGGGGGTGACGCTGAACCAGCCGGGGCCGCCGATGAGGGCGGCGAGGACGGCGTCGCTGTCCCACCGGGGCGCGCACATCCACACGATGTCACCGCGCGGGCCCACCAGGGCGCCGCGGTGGCCGTCGGCGAGCAGGGCGTAGTCGCGTAGCGCGTGCGGGTCCGGTGCGCTGTTCTTGGGCACTCGGGTCTTTCCCTCCGGTCCGGGGTGGGGGCGGTGGCGCGCGGGCCTAGGGTCGCGCCGCCGCACTCGCGGTGGCGTGGCTCTCGAGCATGCGCGTCGGTGGGGAGGTCGAGGACCACACGTGCAGGCCCTCGCCGGTCGGGGGCGTCGAGGTGCTCACGACTCGCCGGCCGCGCGCTGGAGGGCCGTGCGGGCGAACTGCAGGAAGTCGGCTGCGGCCAGCGCGGACAGGGTGGCGGTGGTCAGGCGCGTGGCCTTGGGCGCGAAGAGGGTTCCGGCGGTGATGCCGGTGGCGATCCACAGGCCGGTGCAGAAGGGGCAGCTGAGCAGTTCGCCGATCGCCTTGCGGGCGCCGGTGCCGCGTACCGCCTCTTCCAGTTCAGCCGGCCCCGAGGTGCCCTCGAAGTGGGTGAACGGTACCCGAAGGGGGCTGGTGACCGGGTCCTTGGCGATCAGGCGGCCCAGCTGATGGGTCGCCAGGGCGTTCAACGCGACGTCCCACGGGCGCGGAGCGGGCAGGTCGCGGCCGGTGGCCCGGGCCGTGAGGGACAGACCCGCGACGGTGGCGGCGTAGGCGCCCATCAGGCCGGCGTAGGCGGCCAGCGGCCGGTCGGCATCCCCGGCGTAGGCGCCGGTTTCGCGGTGCATTCGATCGTGCAGCGAGGCCCAGGGGGCATGGGGTGGCTTCGGCGACTTCACGGCGTCCTCCTCAGACGGTGGCGAGCGGTCAGCAGGCCCTTGCGGCAACGGCTGTCAGGGCGCCAGCGATGGTGGCGGTCAGGAGCCGTCCGGCCGCAGGGTGGGTCTGCGGGCGGGCGACGGCCTTCTCGGGGCGGTCGGCGGGCACCGGGTCGTCGAGTGCGAGGGCTTCGGCCAGGTGCACGGTCCGGCGGCCGGTGTCGGCCTGGTCGAGCTCCTGCACGTCGGCCGGAATGACCAGCGCGGTCACCGTGCGCCGGGTGGTGGCCACCCGCACGGCCCGGTCCAGCACGTTCGGCAGCTGCTCGGGGACGGTGACCAAGGTAGTCGGCAACCTTCATCGTCTGCTCTCCTGGTCCGCGCTGCGTTCGTCGCCTGCTCGGCCAACCGCCGGCGGCGGGCCGAAACCCCCTTCGCTCGTCGACTGCCGGAGGGACCGGTGGGTTCCCGGGCCGTGGCGGCAGTATCGCGAAGGCCCGCGCGTGGGGCGGGCAGGCGTGCCCGAAGGCGCACGACCAGTAACCTGCCCGGGGCACGCGGTGGCCCGGGCCCGGCCGGGAGTGAGTTCCGCGGGAACGCCGAACCTCACGCGACGGAGCCGGTCGGCACGTCCACCGCCGCGATCGGTGACCAGGCGGTCGGCGCCGTCCGCCACTCAGATCGTCGGGGGCCGCGATGGCGCCGGGGTGGGACGCGGCGTCGCGCAGGCTGAGACAGCGCGGGACGCGCAGGCCCCATTCGATGGATCGTGAGGGTGGCGGCGAGACGGGCTGGGCTTCGATCCGGCTGAAATGCGGTCATTCGTGTGGCGGAGCGTGGCGCGCGTCGGCTTGCGTGAACAGGGCCGCGCCCGATTCCCTGACGCGACGTCTGCCAGTGTCCGCTCGCGGGCAGCTACTTCGGGAGCTAGTGTGCTTGCACGAATCATGTCCATCGCGGCCGCAGCCGTGACTCTCGTCGCGGTCCAGCCGGGCCTCGCCGTCGCGGCGGCCGACCCCAGCACGACAGTCACGTTCACCGTCACGTCCGGCGCTTTGACGCTGTCGGTGCCGGCCAGCGCCAACCTCGGCTCGGGAGCGCCCGGCACCGTCGTCAGCGCGCCGATCGGGCCCTGTACCGTCAGCGACGATCGCGCCCTCGCCTCGGCCTCCTGGACGGTGACCGCGGCGGAGACGGACTTCACGAACGGTGCGTCGACGCTACCCGCCACCGACGCCACCTACACGGTCGGGGCGGTGACGACGACCGGTACCATCACCGTCACTCCGACGAACGTGACGCTGAGCAACACCGCGCAGACGGTGCTCACCGGGACCAGCGGTGTCGGAGACAACACCGCGTCCTGGAACCCGACGATCTCCGTCAACGTGCCCGCCAGCGCCGTCTCCGGGACCTACACCGGAACGCTGACCCAGTCCGTTGCCTGATGGAATGAAGGGGGCGCGCCGGTGCGGGGTTCTGCTGCTGGCGCTGGCCCTCGTACAGGCGGCCGGGGTGGTGCCGGCAGCGGGGCGTGCGGCTCCCGGGTTGTCCTCCCCCCGGGATCCGGCAGCGGGGAAGACCATCGGCATCAAGCTGCTCGACGCTCCGGAAAGCCGCCGCGCGGATCCCAGGGCGCACGCCTACATCGTCGACCACGTCGCGCCCGGCTCGACCATCGAGCGGCGGGTGGAGGTCACCAACGAGTCGTCCACGCCGATGCACGTCAACGTCTACGCCGCGGCGGCCACCATCGCGAAGGGTGAGTTCACCTTCGCGCCGGAGCGCACCCCCAACGAGCTGACCGGCTGGACGTCACTCGACACGGCGGACCTCGAGCTGGCGGCCTCCGAAACGGTGCGGGTGCGCACCACCATCCGGGTGCCCGGGGACGCCGCCGCCGGGGAGCGGTACGGCGTCATCTGGGCGCAGACGGACACCCCCACGGACCGCTCGCACAATGTGACGTTCCAGGGCCGGGTGGGCGTCCGCATGTACATCGACGTCGGTCCCGGTGGTGAGCCACCCTCGGACTTCGAGATCGAGTGGCTCCGTCCGGCCCGAGCCCGCGACGGGCGGGGGGAGGTTCACGCCCGGATCCACAACACGGGGGGCCGCGCCCTGGACATCGGCGGGGCACTCTCCGTCTTCGACGGCTCGGGCGGACTGCGCGCCGGACCGTTCCCGGCCAGGACGGGCACCACCCTGGCTCCGGGTGACGCTGCGGAGGTGGTCGTCCCGTTGGACGCACAGCTGCCGGACAGCCCCTCGACCGTGGAACTCACGCTCAGGAGCGGCCTGGTCGAGCACACCACGCGCGCCACCGTCACCTTCCCGACGACTCCCGGTAGCACGGGAGCAGTCGTTGCGTCGGCCGCCCAGCAAGTGCCCTTCCCCTCCTCTGTGGTCGCCGGGCTTTCGGCCCTCGTCGCCGCCCTGTGCCTTCTGCTCTTCAAGTTCCTCCGGCGCCGCCGGTGACCACGTCGACCGAGCCCCGCCCCCGCACCCGGCTGATCCGCTCCGTGGGTGACGCATGAGGGCCGTCATGGAGCGCGCCACCGCTCCTTTCGCGCCGGCATCATCCTCGCCGGCGCTCTGCGGCGCACCACGGGCCCACCCGCTGTGTTCGTCGGGTTGTCCGTCGGGTCTCGTGTGCTCGCCGCGATCACCACCGTGTTGTGTTCGCGAGCCCACTCACCGAAGTACAGAGTGAGATTCAGATCACGAACAGTAACGGCTTGTTGTCGTCGGTTTGGAAGCGGAGATGTCGGTGTTCAGGCATGGGAGAGGGCGGGCTGAAACAAGCCGCGGCCCGGGAGGTACGGGCGGCATGTTTCGACGGTGGCTGAGGGTACGGGTCCGCAAGACGGGGGCGGTCATGATGGCCGGGACGGCCGTCCTGGCGATCGTCCTGGCCACAGTCTGGACCGCCACGGTCCAGCGCGCCTCCGTCGCCCAGGTCGACGGCCGCGCGGTGCCGGTGATCGACACCGCCGCCACCGGCCTCACCGAATCCAGTGGCAGCGCCACCACTGACCCCGGCGGCACCGACATCGCCGCCGCCACCGGCAGTACCGGCCTCACGTTCACGGTACTCGGCCCCTCCCTGACCATCGCCAAGAGTCACGCGGACGCCTTCGTCCGGGGCGAGGACGGCGTCTACACCATCACTGTGGGTAACGCCGCAGCGGCCGGCCCGACCGATGGCACCACGGTCACCGTCCACGACACCCTCCCCGCAGGTCTTCGGGCCGACCGGATCACCGGGAAGGGATGGCACTGCGTTCTGGCCACCCTCACCTGTACCCGCAGCGACGTCCTGCCTGCCGGGCACGACTACCCGCCGATCACGCTGAAGGTCGACGTCTCCTGCGACGCCCCTGCGCAGGTCACCAACACGGCTACCGTCACCGGAGGCGGTGACACCACCATCCACACCGCCAACGACACCACCGCGATCAAGCACCACGGGCACCACGGGCACGACGGGCACGACGGCGACGGGCACGACGGGGGTCATGACCACTGCGATCGCCACGACCCTTGAACTCAGCCCGGGTTGGCGTAGCGGAAGGCGTGCCGGTCCTCCGCCTCCCCGTCCTCGAACGTTCCGGGGCACACGGTGCCGGCCGGCGGCGCAGCAGTGTGCACCGGCACGTTCCACCGCTCGCCGCTCACCCGAGGGCCTGACGTGCCAGCGAGAGGACGGCCTGGTCCAAGTCCGGTTCCCCGGGTAGCGGCGTCACCTCGGTGTCGCAGAACACGACCGGGATGCCGCGCCGCTGGGCGTGTTCCGCGACCACGTCGACGGCGGCGGCCTTCAGCTCCACCAGGTACAGGTCCGCCTCCGTGTCCGCGAGTTCTGCCCGCAGGCGCCTGCGGTCCGCCAGGGCGCTCGTGGCGTGGACGACCCGGGCCTCGTGCCTGGTCCGCAGGTGGTCGACCATCCCGGGCAGGACGTGCGGCGCGGCGGTGGTGAAGAACGCCACGCGATGCCCGGCCACGTCCGAGACCGGTCGCGGGCGCAGCGCGGTGGCGATCAGCGGTACGTCCCGGATCCGGTGGATGGCGGTGCGTACGGCGCTGGTGTCGAGGTGGGGGTCGGGCAGGGTGAGGACGACCAGGTCGGAGACGAGGATCCGGTAGGCGCCGAGGTAGCCGAGGACGCGGTCGGGATCCTGGTCGGCGCCGACGACCAGGATCCGTCGGCGTACGTCGACCGGGGGCAGGATGGTGCCGCTGCCCTCGAAAATGACGAGGTCGGGTGCGAGTTTCGCGGCCAGTTCGGCCGCCGCTTCGACGTTGGAGGCGAACGGGGTGGCGGCGAAACCGCCGCCGCAGCGCCGGGCCCCCACCGTGGGGACGTGGGCGAGGACCGCGTCCTCGATGTAGTCGGAGGCGGCATGGTGGCCGGTGCGGGACCGGGCGAGCAGGTCGGCGAGGCCCGGTTCGGCGGTGACCACCTCGGGATCCGCGGGGCCGCCGCGGCCCATGGCGACGACCACCACGTTCCACCGCCCGGCCAGCAGGCGCGCGACGTGCCCGCTGACGGCGGTCTTGCCGATCCGTTTGCCGGTGCCGGCGATGCCGAGGGACGGCAGCGCGAACGGCGCGAGCCGCGGGGGCTCGAAGCAGAAGTCCGCCCCGACGTACGGGACGCCGCAGGCCATCGCGCGCGCCGCGTACGCCATCCGCTCCGGGCCGCCGACCACCGGCTCGTCCGACAGGTCGAGGACCAGGTCGGCCCCGCACGCGGACACCGCCTGCGTCAGGCTCCCGGTCATCAGCGGCACGCCGAAGTCCGGCGCCTGCCGCAGCTTCTCCGTCCCGCCGGCGAGCAGGGCACCCACCATCCGGCACGGCAACATCCGCAGGGTCTCCCGGACCACGTCGGGGTAGTGCTCCCCGTCGACCAGGGCGAGCACGCGCCGTCCCGTCAGCGGCACGGGCGGTCTGCCGGTCACCGCCCGGCTCCGTACCGGACGCGGTAGGCCGTGATCACCTTCGCGATCACCGGAGACCTGTGCGCCTGGTCGAGCTGCGCCGCGGTCGCGCCGAGGATCGTGTCGCTCGTCTCGGTGGCCGGCCGGGACCGGATCTCCTCGTCCCGGACGTCGTCGGTGAACAGCAGAAGCCGGTTTTGCTGCATTTCCCTACTCCCGTCGTCAGGAATCCGGGAAGAGGTGCGGATACCTGGTGGTGTGACGGCTCGGGCGAAGCTCGGCGCATCTACGGAAGCGTCGCGCCGCGCACCCTGCTTCACCATCTGCGCGCGGAGAGGGACTCGACCATGCGGGATAGCCCGTTCGGGGAGAGGGCGGGCATCAAGAAGGTCGAGGCGCACGTACGCGGCCTGACCGTCGTCGGCGTCATCAACCCGCACTTCCAGCCGATTTCCCGGCCGACCGCCTCGAACCGGCCGGCCGTACCGGCGCCTGGATCGGTCGTGCGGCAACCGCGTGATCTACTGGTGTCACCTTCCATCCTCTCCATCCGATGGGCGAAGGGCGCGTCTCATGCGAGGGCAGGAACCGAGGCAGACCGAGCCGTCGGGCGCGGCGCCCGAGGTCGGCGACCTCGGCGGGTACGTGGTCGAGGACAGCGGACGGATCGTCGCGGTCAACGACCGTGCCCTCGGGCTGCTGCGGATGGACCGCGCGGACGTGGTCGGTCGCGACCACCACGAGCTGCTGCACCGCCAGCCGGACGGCAGCACGCTCCCGCGGGCGCAGTGCCCGCTCATGGACGCCATCCTGTCCCGCGCCGCGTGCAGTGGCGCGAGCGTGTGGTTCGTGTGCGGTGACGGTGCGCTGGTGCCGGTGCGGTGGACCGCCACCCCCTACCGGACGGCCGGCGGTCCGGCGACCCTGGTGCTGTTCCATCTCCGCCCGGCCGACACGGCCTCCGACGAGCCCGGGCAGCTGTCCGAACTCGAGCGGCTCGCCCTGCTCGCCGAGACCACCACCTCGTTGACGTCGACGATGAACGAGGAGGAGATGGTCGACCGGCTGGCAGACCTGGTGCTGCCGCGCCTGGCCGACTGGATGGTGATCGACCTCATCGACGACACCGGCGACATCTGGCGCACCCGTGTGGTCGAGCACCGGGACGGCCGCCCGGCCCGGCACCCGGAGCTGGAAGGGCCGATACCCGCGGTGTCACCGCAGTCCCCGATGCCGCTGTCACGCGCCCTGCGCGGCACCGCCGCCTCCCTGGCCGGCCCGCAGGTCTACCAGGGCCGACCCGACTCCGGAATCGCCGTCGTCCAGCACGAACTGTTCGCCGCCACGGGCATGCGCTCGGCAGCCGTCGCCCCCGTCCGCGGTGCCAAGGAGGTCCTCGGCGCGCTCACGCTGGGACGCGGCGACGGCCGGGTGCGGTTCGCCACCCGCGACCTCTCGCTGCTGGAGGACATCACCCGCCGGGCCGGTGTGGCGATCTCCAACTCACGCCTGTACCAACGCCAGCGACGGGTCGCCGAGACCATGCAGCGCCACCTGCTGCCCCACCTCCCCGACCTGCCCGGAGTCGAACTGCACGCCAGCTACCTGTCCGCGCCGGACGCCTCCCAGGTCGGCGGCGACTGGTACGACGTCTTCACCCTTCCCGGCGACGCCACTGTCCTGGTCATCGGCGACGTCGTGGGCCACGACCTGGAGGCCGCCGCGGGCATGGCCCAGCTGCGCAACATGCTCCGCGCCCTCGCCTGGTCCCACCAGGGGCCGCCCAGCGGCGTGGTCGACCAGCTCGACCACGCCATGGGCCGCGTCACCGACCGGCTGATGGCCACCCTCGTCCTGGGGCGCCTGACTCCGCACCCGGAGGGCGGTTGGATCTGGACCTGGACCAACGCGGGCCACCCCCCGCCCCTGGTCGTCACCCACGACGGCCGCGCCGACTTCCTCCGGGCGCCGCACAGCCTGCTCCTGGGCACCGGTACCACGGCCACCCGCGGCAACGCCTCCGTCCGGCTACCGCCCGGCTCCACCCTCCTGCTCTACACCGACGGCCTCATCGAGTCCCGGGCCCACGGCATCGACCCCGGCCTCGACCGGCTCCGCCGCCACGCCGCGGCGCTCGCCCACCACCGGCTCGAACCGTTCTGCGAACGGCTCCTCGAACGCGTCCGGCCCTCGGACAACGACGACGACGTCGCCGTCCTGGCCCTGCGCGTTCCCCGCCGTGACAACCGCTGATGGGGCGTCCCGGGCCGGTGCCCGGGTTTCCGCCCACACCGTCGCCGCCGTCGGGTGGTGACCTCTCGCGGCTTCTTCCCGAACGACGAGCTGTGCAGCCGCCGTTCATCCTGCGCCGACTCCTGGCCGGCGGCCGCCCGGCCACGCGCGTCGTCCTGGTGCTGCCGGGTGTCGTCGTTGATTCCCGTCACTGAAGCCCCCGCTGATCGACAGTCTGATTCCGGCTTGATGTATCGAGCCGATACATCGCGACGGTAGGTACCGGAGTGCTTCGGCACAAGGTCCACCTCTGCTGACCGACGATCACGGTCGACATTCGGAGGGGATCGGGGCGTAGAATTGAACGCGTTCAGAACGCTGGGCTACGCTGGGTTCCGAGGAACCGAGGCAAGAGGGGGAACCCATGAAGGTCGTCATTCCCGGTGGATCCGGTGAGCTCGGGACGCTGCTCGACCGGCGCCTGACCGCCGCCGGGCACCAGGTCGTCGTGCTCAGCCGCAGGCCCGCCGGACCCCGGCAGGTCGGCTGGGACGGACGGACCCTCGGCGCCTGGGCGGCCGAGATCGACGGCGCCGACGTCGTGCTCAACCTCGCCGGGCGCAGCGTCAACTGCCGCTACACCGAGGCGAACCGGCAGGAGATGATGGACTCCCGGGTGCAGTCGACCCGGATCGTCGGCGAGGCCGTCGCAGCCGCCCGCCGCCCGCCCTCGTGCTGGCTCCAGATGAGCACCGCCACCGTCTACGCCCACCGCCACGACGCCCCCAACGACGAGCGGGACGGCCTGATCGGCGGCAGCGAGCCCGACGCCCCGGCCGCCTGGCGGTACAGCATCGACGTCGCCCGGGCCTGGGAGCGCACCCTGGCCGAGGCCGACACCCCGCACACCCGCCGGGTCGCGCTGCGCACCGCCGCCGTCCTCGGCCCCGAGCGCGGCGGCTCGCTCGACGCGCTCTCCTGGCTGGCCCGGCTCGGCGTCGGCGGGCCGGTCGCGGGTGGCGCCCAGTACGTCTCCTGGCTCCACGAGCGGGACTTCGCCCGCGCCGTCGAGTTCCTGATCGCCCGCGAGGACCTCACCGGTCCGGTCAACCTCGCCGCCCCGAACCCGCTGCCCCAGCGCGAGTTCATGCGCGAGCTGCGCACCGCCTGGGGCATGCCGTTGGCCCTGCCCGCCACCCGCTGGATGGCCGAACTGGGGGCCTTCGCGCTGCGCTCCGACACCGAGCTGCTGCTGAAGAGCCGCCGCGTCGTCCCGACCCGCCTGCTCGACGCGGGCTTCGCCTTCGACCACCCGAGCTGGCCGGAGGCCGCCCGCGACCTCGTCCGGCGGCTGCGCGGGCGGTAGGGCGCTCGGCGGCCGCCGTGTGGCGGGTTCGTCACGGGGCCGTCACAGCTCCCCGTCGGCGCTTGCCCGGGCCCGGTGATCCCCGGGACCGTGGAGGCACACGCACGGTCGATCAGGGGGCGGGATGCGAACGGTACGGCTGTCGTTCATGCGGCAGTGGGGAGGCAACATCGGGATCGGCTGCGTCCTGGCGGTGGCGACGATGCTCGCGTTCGGCCTGTCCGGTGCCACCGGCGCCGGGACGGCCACCCTGATCGGCGTGCTGATCGGTGGCGCGGCGGCCGTCGGGGTGCCGCACACCTTCCGGCTACGGGAGGACGAGCAGGGCCTCACCCTGGTCCGGCTGCTGGTCGCGCGCCGCTACGCCTGGTCGGAGATCAGCGGCCTGGCCATGGAGTTCGGCGAGGAGATCGAGACCAGCGGCCACCACGTGACCCTGCGCCTGCGCCTGGTGGATCCGCCGGGCCGGTTCTGGGGCCCGCAGCTCGGCCGGATCGACGTCACCGAGGACGACCGGCCACGCGGCGTCGAACCGCGCGCCCTGGCCGAGCTGTTCGCGGTCTTCGGCCGGCACGGAGTGCCCGTCGACCAGCCGGAGTTCGCGAACGCCGTGCTCCACGCCTACGGCCTGCCGCCGCTGCCGCCCGAGCCGGTGCGGCAGGTGCCGGACGGGCCGGTGCCCACGGCGGGGGAGGCGTACGCACACGCCCCGGACATCGCGGAGGAGGAGAAGGACCTGGCCGCCCACCGGAGCACCGTCAAGAGCCCGCCCCGCAAGCGTCGCGAGTACCTGCTGCGCGCCGCCGCCCTGGCCGACCGCATCGCCCTGGCGGGTGGCGACGCCGAGCCGCACCAGGTGGTGCGGGCGCGGATAGCGGCCGGGGAGCTGACCGAACACAACCGCGTCACCGCCGACGGCGACGGCGCGCGCGAGTACGTCCGCCAGCAGTACCTGGACTGGCGCCGGACCACCGCCGAGCCGCGGCGGGGCGGGGGGACGGCTCGCTGACGGGCCGGGTGCTCCGGGCGGCCCGTCGGACCACCCGCGCGCCGACGCCCGGCACCCCTTGAAGGTCAGCACGGCTCGAAGGTCAGCCCGGCTCCGGCGGCCCGGACCGTGCCCCGCGTGCGAGCCCCCTCGCCGCCGCACCGAGCAGTACGGCGCCGCCGACGGCGAGCAGGCCGTGGTGCTGGGAGGCCCACAGCTGGGTGCTGCGCTCGTGGGCCTCGTCGTCGAAGCGGCCGTGGGCGCCGTGGTCGTCGGAAGTGTCCGACGGTGTCCAGAGGTTGGCGAGGCCGTCGGCCTGCCGGGGGCCGTCCTCCTGCTGGGCGTCGATGCCGGTGCGCGCGAGGTAGCGGTCGAGCAGGCCGGGGGCGAGCGCGTTGGCGACCAGGGTGCCGACGGTGCTGCCGCCCACCCAGTACTCCCGCCGCCCGGGGTGGTCGGCGGCGAACCGCACGGCGCGGGCGGCGAGTTCGGGCTGGTACACGGGTGCGACGGGGCGGGCGCGGCCGCGCAGCCGGTTGAGCACCCAGTCGAACTGCGGGGTGTTGACGGCGGGCATCTGGACCATCGTCACCCGTACCGCCGTTCCGCTGGCGAGCAGTTCGCAGCGCAGGGCCTCGTGCCAGCCCTGGATGGCGTGCTTGGCGCCGCTGTAGGCGGTCTGCAGGGGGATGCCCCGGTAGGCGATCGCCGAGCCGACCTGCACGATCGTGCCGTGGTCGCGCGGCAGCATCCGGCGCAGCGCGGCGCGGGTGGCGTTGACGTACCCGAGGTAGGTGACGTCGGTGACCCGGCGGAACTCGGCCGGGCTGATCTCGGTGAAGGGCGCGAAGACCGAGGCGAAGGCGTCGTTGACCCAGACGTCGATCGGCCCGAACTCGGCCTCGGCACGGGCGGCGACGGCCTCGCAGGCCTGCGGGTCGGCCACGTCGGCCAGCACGGTGCGCACCGGCGAGCCGGCGGCCTGGGCCTCGGCCGAGGCGGCGCGCAGTCCGGCCAGGCCCCGGGCGACCAGCACCAGCCGGTCGCCCCCGGTGGCGAAGGCGCGGACGCAGGCCCGGCCGATCCCGGCGGTCGCGCCGGTGATGACGACGGTGCGGGGTTCGGAGCGGCTGAGGATCCTCATGGTGGGCGTCTGGCCGAACCGTCCCCGCCGAAACCCGACGGACGGGAGCCGGGGTCGGGATCGTCCTCCGGCGGCCCGGTGCACCGGTCGTCGTGCCGGTGCAGGTGCCGGATGGGGATCAGCAGCCAGCAGCAGACGAACCAGAACATGACCGCCGCGGTGATCCAGCCCGCCACCGCCGATCCGGTGGCCGTCCGCAGCAGGAGCAGCAGGGCGGAGCCGATGGTCAGCGCGAGCAGCAGCAGGCCGACGTCCACCAGCCTGGCCGCGGCGTTCACCAGCTCGGGTTTCAGCCGGTGGCCGGCGAAGATCCGGTGGTAGGCCACCGGGGCCGCCAGCGAGCCGGTCGCCAGTGCCCCGAGGACGACGGTGACCACGTACAGTCCCCGGTCGAAGCCGCCGAGCTGGGCGAAGCGCGGCATGAAGACGACGCTCAGCAGGAACCCGAACAACACTTGGGAGCCGGTCTGGGCGACCCGCACCTCCTGGAGCAGGTCGGTCCAGCGCCGGTCCGCCCGTTCGTCGGGGGTCTCCCGCCGTCCCGTCCGGTGACGGGCCGGGCGGGTCTCGCGGTCGGTGCCCGGTGCCGTCACGGTGATCGCCTCGCCTCCTGTTCGTCGGCGCGTCTAGCCGCAGCCGGGCCGGTCAAACGCGGGTCGAGCGGGTGGCCGGTCGGAGGGACCGGCCCGACTTTTCCTCCGCGCGGCGTTTCCGGGCCCCCGCAGCGGTTAGCCGCGCTGCGGGGGGCCGGGCCGTGAAGGAGCGAAGGAGGAACGCTGTGTCCCCGAAGGTTTCCGACCAGATCCTGGAACGACTGCGCGACTGGGACGTCGAGTACGTCTTCGGTTACCCCGGCGACGGCATCAACGGGCTGCTCGCGGCCTGGGGTCGGGCCGACAACCGTCCGGTGTTCATCCAGGCCCGGCACGAGGAGATGGCCGCCTTCGAGGCCGTCGGCTACGCCAAGTTCTCCGGGCGCACCGGGGTGTGCGCGGCGACGTCGGGGCCGGGCGCGATCCATCTGCTCAACGGGCTGTACGACGCCAAGCTGGACCACGTTCCGGTGGTCGCGGTCGTCGGGCAGACCGACCGCAGCGCGATGGGCGGCTCCTACCAGCAGGAGGTGGACCTGCTCAGCCTGTACAAGGACGTCGCCGCCGAGTACTGCCAGATGGTGACCGTCCCCGAGCAGCTGCCCAACGTGCTGGACCGGGCGATGCGCACCGCCGCCGCCCGGCGCACGGTGACCGCCGTGATCGTGCCCGCCGACGTCCAGGAGCTGGACTACAGCCCGCCCGAGCACGCGTTCAAGATGGTGCCCTCCAGCCTGGGCGATCCGCGGTGGACGGTCGTGCCGCAGGAGGAGGAACTGCACCGTGCCGCCGAGGTGCTGAACTCCGGGCGCAAGGTCGCGATGCTGGTCGGCCAGGGCGCCCGTGGCGCCCGCCGACAGGTCGAGGAGGTCGCCGAACTGCTCGGCGCGGGCGTGGCCAAGGCGCTGCTCGGCAAGGACGTGCTGCCCGACGTGCTGCCGTACGTCACCGGGTCGATCGGTCTGCTGGGCACCCGCCCCTCGTACGAGCTGATGCGGGACTGCGACACCCTGCTCACCGTCGGCTCCAGCTTCCCGTACACCCAGTTCCTGCCCGAGTTCGAGCAGGCGAGGGGCGTGCAGATCGACCTCGACCCGTTCATGGTCGGGCTGCGCTACCCGTACGAGGTCAACCTCGTCGGCGACGCCGCCCGCACCCTGGACGCGCTGCTGCCGCTGCTGGTCCGCAAGGAGGACCGGCACTGGCAGCGCACGGTGTGCGACAACACCGAGCGCTGGTGGGAGGTGATGGAGCGGCGGGCCGAGGTCGAGGCCGACCCGATCAACCCCGAGTACGCGGTCCACGCCCTGGACCACCTGCTGCCCGACGACGCCATGGTGGCCGCCGACTCCGGCTCCGCCGCCAACTGGTACGCCCGCCACCTGCGCTTCCGCGGCCGGATGCGCGGCTCGCTGTCCGGCACCCTGGCCACCATGGGCCCGGGCGTGCCGTACGCGATCGGCGCCAAGTTCGCCCACCCGGACCGGCCCGCGATCGCCATCGTCGGCGACGGCGCGATGCAGATGAACGGCCTCGCCGAACTGATCACCGTCTCCAAGTACTGGCAGCGGTGGGACGACCCGCGCCTGGTGGTGGCGGTGCTCAACAACCGCGACCTCAACCAGGTCACCTGGGAGATGCGGGCGATGCAGGGCGCGCCGAGCTTCCTGCCCTCGCAGCAGCTCCCGGACGTCGACTACGCCGGCTTCGCCCGCGGCCTCGGCCTCGGCGGCGAGCGCGCCGACCAGCCCGGGCAGGTGCCCGACGGCTGGCAGCGCGCCCTGGCCGCCGACCGGCCGTACGTGCTGGAGCTGGTCACCGACCCGGCCGTCCCGCCGATCCCGCCGCACGCCACCTGGGACCAGATCCAGGCCGCCGCCGAGTCCGTGCTGCGCGGCGACGCCGACCGCGCCGCGATGGTCCGCCAGGGCTTCCGGGCCAAGCTCCAGGAGCTCCTGCCCTCCTTCGGAGGCCGCCATGGGCGTCACTGACCCGGCCAGGCGCGGCATCGACCTCGCGGTGCGCAACATCCGCACCGGCCGCTTCCAGCGCTCGCTGGCCCTGGCCACCGCAGGCGGTTCGGTGATCACCGCCGCCGAGATCTACCTGGAGCACGACCGGGCCGGCTTCGGCAACCGCGTCATGTGGTGGCCGGTGTGGCTGGGCCCGGTCGGCGCGGCCGCCGGGGTGGCCGGGGCGTGCAGCCCGCGCGCGGCGCACACACTGCTGCCGGTCGCCTCCGCCGCGATCACCGCCAACGGTCTGCAGGGCACCTGGCTGCACGTGCGGGGAATCGCCGAGAAGCCCGGCGGCTGGGCGATGGCCCGCTACAACGTGGAGATGGGCCCGCCGCTGTTCGCGCCGCTGCTGATGAGCCTGGTCGGAGGGATGGGCCTGCTCGCCGCCGTCCTGCGCCGGGAGTCCCGCGATGCCTGAACCCCGACGCGAGCCGCGCTTCCCCGGGTACGACGTGCTCGGCCAGGCCCGTCACTGGGACCGCGAAACGGCCGCCGTGGTATTCGGCCGCACCGGCCCGCTCCCGCCGCTGCGCTTCTTCACCCCCGCGGAGGAGGCCACCGCCCGTGCCCTGCTCGACCAGCTGCTCGACCACCCGGCGGTCCCGCTGCTCGGGATGATCGACGCCCGCCTCGCCGAGCGGCAGACCGACGGCTGGCACTACGGCGACATGCCCGAGGACGACGAGGCCTGGCGGCAGACCCTGCATGCCCTGGACGAGGACTCGGACGGCTCCTTCGCCGACCTCACCGAAGTCCAGCAGCGGGCACTGATCGGCCGGGTCCAGGCGATGGGGGACGTGCGCTGGCACGGTCTGCCCGCGCGGCACGTGTGGAGCCTGTGGACCCGCTACGCCTGCACCGCCTACTACGCCACCCCCACCGCCTGGAACGAGATCGGCTTCGGCGGCCCCGCCCACCCCCGCGGCTACCTGCGCCTCGGCGTCGGCCTGCGCGAGCCCTGGGAGGTTCCCGACGCCCACTCCCGGCCGCCCCGCCCGCCCGACCAGCGTCCGCCGGGCCCGGTGCCGCCCGCCACCGACCCCGGCCGGCACTCCCGGCTGCGCGCCGCCGCCGAGACCGTACGGGCCAACGCCGCCGCCGAACGCGAGGTCCGCCGCACCAACGCCTCCGCCTGGCTGCTGCCGCCCGACGGCCACGGCTTCGACCGCTCCCTGGTACGCGACATGCGCCGCTACGGCGACACGGACGAGGTCGACCTGCTGATCGTCGGCTGCGGCGCGGGCGGCGCCACCCTCGCCCAGCGGATGGCCCGCCGGGGCTGGAGCGTCGTCGTGCTGGAGGCCGGGCCGTTCTGGGACCCGCCGGCCGACTGGGTCAGCGACGAGGCCGGCTCCCAGCACCTCTACTGGACCGAGCCGCGAGTGATCACCGGCACCGACCCGGTGCCGCTGGGCTCCAACAACTCCGGCCGCGGGGTGGGCGGTTCGATGGTCCACTTCGCCGGATACGCGCCGCGCTTCCACCCGTCCGACTTCCACACCCACGCCGTCGACGGCGTCGGTGCCGACTGGCCGATCGACTACACGGACCTGCGGGAGTCCTACCGCCGGCTGGAGTACGAGCTGCCCGTCGCCGGCCAGTACTGGCCCTGGGGCGAACCCCACCCCTACCCCCACCCGCCGCACCCCGTCGGCGGCAACGGCGAGATCTTCCTGCGCGGCGCCGCCGCCCTCGGCATCCAAGCCCGGGTCGGCCCCGTCGCCATCACCAACGGCCGCTTCGGCCGCCGCCCGCACTGCATCTACCGGGGCTTCTGCCTCCAGGGCTGCAAGGTCAACGCCAAAGCCTCCCCGCTGATCACCCACGTCCCCGACGCCCTCGTGCACGGCGCCGAGATCCGCGCCGACTGCACGGCCGCCGCCGTCGAACTCGACCACGACGGCCTCGCCCGAGGCGTCCGCTACTTCCACCACGGCCGCGAACACCTCCAGCGCGCCCGCACCGTCGCCGTCGCCGGATACGCCATCGAGACCCCGCGCCTGCTGCTCAACTCCGCCTGCCCGCGCTTCCCCGACGGCCTGTGCAACGAGCACGACCTGGTCGGTCGCTACGTCATGGTGCAGGGCGCCCCGCAGACCTCCGGCCGCTTCGAAGAGGAGATCCGCGCCTACAAGGCCCCGCCGCCCGAGGTCTCCACCGAGCAGTACTACGAGACCGACCCGCACCAGCCGTACAAGCGCGGCTTCACCATCCAGAACATCTCCCCACTGCCCATCACCTGGGCCGAACACGTCGTCGCCCAGGGCCACTGGGGCGCCGACCTGCGCACCTACCTCTCCGACTACGTCCACTGGGCCACCCTCGGCGCCATGGCCGAACTGCTGCCCCAGCCGGACAACCGGGTCACCCTCGCCGAGGAGACCGACCGCCGCGGACTGCCCGTCGCCGAGTTCTCCTTCTCCCAGTGCGACAACGACCGGATGCTGATCCGGGCCGCCCGCGAGGTGATGGAGTCCATCCTGCGCGCCGCCGGGGCGAGCGAGGTCATCACCATCGACCGCTACGCCCACTTGGTCGGCGGCTGCCGGATGGCGGCCGACCACCTGGGCGGGGTGGTGGACCACCGGCTGCGCACCTTCGCCGTCCCCAACCTGCTGATCACCGACGGCAGCGTGCTCCCCACCCAGGGCAGCGCCAACCCGGCGCTCACCATCATGGCCCTGGTCGACCGCGCCGCCACGCTGCTCGCGGCCGGGCAGCGCTCCGGACTGCGAGCACCGTCATGACCGAGGTCGAACGGATCGACGTCAGCGTCTACACCGTCCCCACCGACGCCCCCGAGGCGGACGGCACCATCTCCTGGGACAGCACCACCCTCGTCCTCGCCGCAGTCGTCGCCGGCCCGCACACCGGCCTCGGCTGGACGTACGGCGCCCCCGCGACCGCCGCCGTGATCGCCGGCGAACTCGCCCCACTGATCACCGGCCGCGACCCCCACGACACCAGCGGCGCCCACGAGGCGATGAACCGCGCGGTGCGCAACACCGGCCGCCCCGGCCTCGTCGCGGGCGCGATCTCGGCCGTCGACCTCGCCCTGTGGGACCTGCGCGGCCACCTGCTCGGCCTGCCGCTGGCCCGGCTGCTCGGCGCCGCCGCCCGCCCGGTGGCCGTGTACGGCAGCGGAGGCTTCACCACGTACACCGGCGAGCAGCAGGAACGCCAACTGCGGGAGTGGACCGCAGAGCAGGGCATCCCCCGGGTCAAGATCAAGATCGGCGAGTCGTGGGGCACCCGGGAACGGCGCGACCTGAAACGGGTGCGCGCCGCCCGCGCCACCATCGGCGACCGCGCCGAGCTGTACACCGACGCCAACGGCGGCTACCGGCGCAAACAGGCCGTCCGGATCGGCACCGCACTCGCCGACCAGGGCGTCACCTGGTTCGAGGAGCCCGTCTCCTCCGACGACCTCACCGGCCTGCGCACGGTCCGTGACGCCGTCACCCCCGACGTCACGGCCGGAGAGTACGGCTACGACCTCGCCTACTTCGCCCGGATGATCCCCACCGTGGACTGCCTCCAGGCCGACGCCACCCGCTGCGGCGGCCTCACCGGCTGGCTGCGCACCGCGGCCCTCGCCCAGGCCCACGGCCTCGACGTCTCCGCCCACTGCGCACCCCACCTGCACGCCCACGCCGCCGCGGCCGTCCCCAACTGCCGCCACCTCGAATGGTTCCACGACCACGTCCGGATCGAACGACTGCTCTTCGACGGCACCCTCGACCCCACCGGCGGCACCGTCACCCCCGGCGCCGACGGCGCCCCAGGGCACGGGCTGCGCCTGGCGGCCGCCCGGGCCGCCGAGTACCGGGCCGGCTGAACCGTCTGACCGAACCGTTTGACCGAACCGGAAGGAGGAAGCCGTGACCACCACCCCGGCAGCGCTCTTCGACGTCGACGGCACCCTGCTCGACACCGCCTACTTCCACGCCCTCGCCTGGTGGGAGGCTCTGCGGCAGTACGACCGCACCGTCCCCACCGCCCGGGCGCACCGGGCCGTCGGCATGGGCGCCGACCAGATCCTCGACCACCTGCTCGGCACCGACCGCGACCACGGCGACGACGAGGCGATCACCGCCGCCCACGACGCCCTGTACGCCAGCCACTGGCCGGCGATCCAGCCGCTGCCGCGCGCCGCCGAGCTGCTGCGGGCCTGCGCCGGCCGGGGCTGGCGGGTCGTCCTCGCCAGCTCCGCCTCCGAGCGGGAGCTCACGGTGCTGCGCCGAGCCCTCGACGCGGACGACGCGATCGCCGCGGCCACCTCCGCCAAGGACGTGGCCGCGACCAAACCGGCGCCCGACCTGGTCCGGGCCGCCCTGGAGCGCGCCGGCAGCGGGCCCGAACACGCGGTGTTCGTCGGAGACACCGTCTGGGACGTCATGGCGGCGAACCGGGCCCGGGTGGCGTGCGTCGCCGTGGAGAGCGGAGGCTTCGCCGCCCAGGAACTCCTCGGCGCCGGCGCCGCCGAGATCCACCGCGACAGCGGTGAACTGCTGGCCGACCTCGACCGCAGCCTGCTCGCGCGGCCGGTGGGCTGAGCCGCGCCGCGG
Source organism: Kitasatospora sp. NPDC001132 (assembly GCF_053598415.1). NCBI lineage: Bacteria > Bacillati > Actinomycetota > Actinomycetes > Kitasatosporales > Streptomycetaceae > Kitasatospora > Kitasatospora sp. NPDC001132. The sequence goes on from NZ_JBSFKF010000048.1 coordinate 27,810, forward strand.
CCGTCACCCGCCGGGCGGCCCGGCCGGGCGGGCCGCGCACTCCAGCAGCATGGCGTGCACGGCGTCCGGTTGGCGCCACCGCCGGGCGATGGTCGCGGCGGCGGTGCGCACCGGCGGGCGGGCGGAGGGGTCCGGCCGGACGTGCTCGGCGGCGGCCGCGTACAGTAGCAGGGCCTCGCCGAAGACGTCCGGCTGGAACTGCGCTCAAGCCACCTGAGGCAGGATCTGCTCGCGGTAGAAGTCGAAGAACCCCTCCTGCTCCTGGCCGATCTGGCCGACGTACACCTCGTCGAAGCCTGCGCCGACGTAGGCGCGCAGCCGGTCGGCGTGCTGCCGCGGATCGTCGCCGCAGACCACCGAGCGGGCCACCATCTCCTCGGTCACCAGCTCGGTGGCCTGCTCGAAGTGGCGGGGCGTGGGCAGCACCTGGGCGAGTTCGCCGGGCAGCAGTTCCGTCGGCCAGAGCCGGTGGACGGTCTTGACCGCCCGCTCACGCTCCTCCGACCAGCACACCTTCACCCCGCCGAGCACCGGCCCGGTGCCGCCGGCCGCACGGTAGCGGCCGACAAGTTCGGTGTCCGGGCTCATGGTGACCAGGCCGTCCGCGAACTCCGCGGCCCGTTCGGCCGCCTTCGGGCCGAAGGCCGAGACGTAGACCGGCAGCCGTTGTCCGGTCGGGGCGGTGTAGAGCCGGGCGTTCTCCACCGTGTAGTGCGTGCCGCGGTGGGACACCATGCCGCCGGTGAACAGCTCCCGCATCACCTCGACGGCCTCCTCCAGCATCTCCGCACGCACCGCGAACGGCGGCCAGCGGTCGCCCAGGACGTGCTCGTTGAGTGCCTCGCCGGTGCCGACGCCGAGCCGCAGTCCGCCCGCGAGCTGCACGTCCGCGGTGGCCGCGGCCTGCGCCGTCACTGCGGGGTGCAGCCGTACCGTGGGGCAGGTGACCAGGGTGGTCACCGGCAGCCGGACCACCTGTGACAGCGCGCCGATCACTCCCCAGACGAAGGGGGCGTTGCCCTGGGCGTCGTTCCACGGGTGGTAGTGGTCGGAGATCGCCAGCCGGGTGAAACCGGCCCGCTCCGCCAGCCGGGCCTGATCGACCAGCTGGGCGGGGGTGAACTCCTCGCAGGACAGGAAGTAGCCGAACGCGGTCATGGCAGCCTCGGTTCGTCGGTCGGCCTGTGCCGGAGCGGCTTTCCGGACGGGGCGCCGCGAAACCCGGGCGGCGCGCGCGAGTGGAGGCCCCGGCGGTCGGGGGGCCGGTTGGCCCCGGCCTCACGGGGTAGGCGTGCGGCATGGAGGACATCGGACCCCCGCCCGAGGACCCTGTCGCCGCCGACGCGGACTCCCTCGACCTGTGCGACCAGTGCGGACGCGCCGTCGCCCGCACCGAGCTGCTCGGCGCCCTGGTGCCGGACTCCTCCGCCCTGCACTCCACCGAGCCCGAACTGGACGGCAAGCGGGTCGTCCTGGCCTGTTGCCCGGAGCACCTGAGCACCCTGATCGCGGACTACCGCCACCGCCCCTTCGTTCCGGAGGAGCAGTGGGCCGCCAAGGTCTGCCGCACCCTCGCCGAGTGCGACGAACCCGTGCCACTGAGCGTGGTCGCCCGCCTGAGCGGCCTCTCCGAGCGCCAGGCCGTGGAGGGCGTGGAGTGGCACAACGCCCGCGCCCGGGAGTGGCGGCGGCGCTACGGCGGCCGGGGCGGCGAGTGACCGGACGGCGCTTTGCCCTGCCGGAAGGCACTCGCGTTCGTGCGGACGACAGGGCCCCCGCCGGTCGGTGCGATGATGGCGCGCATGACGGACTCGGACACCCAGGGTGACGGCGTGCACCTGGACGACCTGCTGCGGGACGCCACCGGTACCGGAGCACTGTGGCGGTTGACGGGCGCCGAGCGCCAGCTCGACGCCAACGTGGTGCGGCTGCGGCCGGGCGCCTCCGTGGCCGACCACGTGGAACCCGACCTGGACGTCCTGGTGCTGGGCATCGAGGGGGAGGGCACGCTGCGCTGCGAGGGCGTCGCGTATGACCTGCGCCCGGGCGACCTGCGGATGCTGCCGCACGGCGCCGCCCGGGGCGTGGCCGCCGGGCCCGCGGGCGTCGTCTACCTGACGGTGCACCGCCGGCGCCCGGGGATGACCATCCGCCCTCGGCCCTGAGGCTCGGGCCTGCCACTCGGCCCGGTGGCTCGGCCCTGTGGCTCGGCCCGTGCGTGGTCCCGGCAGCCGCCAGTGCCCCTACGGCTCCAGTAGGTGGTCCAGCACCCGGCCGAAGACCAGCCGCCCCGCCCGGGCGAGGAAGGGGTCGAGCAGCCCGGGCAGGCCGGCGACCGTCAGCTCCTCCGTCCAGACCGCCGCACTGCCGCCGCCCACCGCCCGCACCCGCAGCTCGGCCCAGCCCCGCACCGGCCGGCCGCGCTTCACCAGCCGACACAGCCCGTCCCGACCGGGGCCCGGGCCGGATCCGGGGCCTGAACCGGGGACGACCAGCTCGGCGATCTCCATCGGATCGTCGAAGAGCAGCGGCCCGAGCGCAGTCCGGGCCAGGACGACGTCACCCACCTCCCGGCCGCTGCCCCGGACCACGGAGACCCGGGTGAACGGCACCTGCTCCCCGTGCCGGGGCCAGGCCGTCAGCCGCTCCCAGCACTCGGCGGGCGGCAGCGGTGTACGGCGGATCAGGACGAAGCGGGCCATGGCCGCCACCCTAACCGCGTCGCACAAGGGGGGACGCGCACCGGGGCCAGTATCGGCACCATCGCTCGCGACCTCGTCCTCCGACCGGCCGCCCGGGACTTCCCCGGACGGCCGACCAGGTGCGAGTCCGATGCTTTCCAGAACTCGGGCGTGCGGGTCGAGCGGGGTTCCGGGCGCCCCGGCGGGGGCTTCCGGGCAGCAGGAAGCGGCGGGGCGGCCCCGGGACTGGGGCCGCCCCGCCGCGTACGGGGTCGGGGGTTACCGGGTGGCTCCGTTGGGGGCTTCCGGCTGAGCCTGCCCGTTCGTGCCGTGTCCGTTCGGACTGTGCCCGTTGGCGCTCGACCCGTTGCGGGCGGCGAGCGCGCCCGGCCCCGGCAGGTGGGCCTGCTGGTCCGGCGGGTAGAACTGCCGGGCCCAGTGCCGCATCGCGCCGATCGGCCCGTCGCCCTGGGCGAGCCGGGGCGGGGAGACGTACCGCTTGGTGGACCAGATCGGGAAGTCCGCCGAGGTGAACTCCAGGTTCCGCTTGAACATCGGGCCCGCCAGCATCCCGGTGACCGCCCGGCTGACGATCCGGGCGACGGCCGGCGGCAGCCCGGACGGCTCCGACATGACGAAGCGGCCCGCCTGCCGCAGCTGCATCCGGCCGGGCGCGACCTGGGTGGCCATGACCAGCGAGCAGATCTGCAGGCCGAGCGAGGGCGTGTGGACGTCGGTGTGGAGGGCGGTGAGGCCGTACCCGTCCACCTCGACGTGGACCTCCCGCATCCCGAGCAGCGGGAAGGTCTCCCGGACCAGCATCGAGATGTGGAAGCCGGTGCCGTCGAACTCCACCGGCGCCGCCAGCTCGCCCTGCGGCCAGCCGTGCAGGGTGATGAAGTGCCCCAGGTCGAAGGAGTTCTCCATGACGTCCTGGGCGTGGCCGGGCATCTCGAAGGAGGCGTAGCGCAGCGGCTGCCGCCCGTCGCCGATCCGGTGCCAGGCGGGGATCTCCCAGTCCGGCTCCCGGCCGTCGTGGTGGCGCCAGACGAAGACCGACTCGTTGACCTCGCGCACCGGCAGCTGCGCCAGCGCCGCCTTGGGCGGCTGGGTGCCGTACCCGGTGCGCACGCAGCGGCCCTCGGCGTCGAAGGCGAACCTGTGGAAGGGGCAGACCAGGTCGTTGCCCTCGACCGAGGCCAGGCCGAGGTGGGCGCCGAGGTGCGGGCAGTACGGGCGGATCGCGCGGATGCGGCCGTTGCGCAGCCGGTACAGCACGACGTCCTCGCCCGCGAGCCGGCGGGTGAGGACGGTGCCGGGCTTGAGCTCGGCGGAGAAGGCGAGTGCGGACCAGCCGTCGGGATAGGGCAGCGCCGGTGGCAGGGCGATGTCGGCCGCGGTCGGACGGCTGCTGACGGGGTGGACGTGCTTGGACACGCGCATGAAGACTCCTGTCGGTCTGCCCGGCGCCGCCCCTCCCAGGCGATTAGCGCTCGAACAGAATGGAATTCAGATGCTATCCATGGATCGGGAGAACGTGCACGGACAACCTTCCTGATCTGCAAGAAGTCTGATGATCTGTTAGGCATAGTTGCCATTAGAAAATTCGATGAATTCAGGCCGATTGACCGGCCGTCCGCCTCGTGCGGGCGGGCGCGCGAGCGTCCCCCGACCAGGTGCTCGCTGCCGCCGTCGGGGCCGTCGGGCCGGACCGGTGCGCTGGGGTGTGCGCCGGTGCGCCGGGTCGGTGCGTTCGGCCAATTCACTTGGTGAGACACGGAGTTGGCGATCCGGCCGGGTGTGGTGGAGCATGGGCCGGGCCCGGTCTGTTGCGGTGCGCCTGCGCCGCGGCCGAGGCGCGCACAGCTGCTGGGGGAGGAGGCGGTCCGGTGACTCCGGTGGAACGTCCGTTTCTGGTCCGGGGTAAGGCGGTACCCCTGGCCAGATACCTGGCGGAGGAGGACATCGAGGGCCTGGTGGCCTGCTCGTGCATCGGGAACGAAGTCAGCATCGAGCTCGGGGACACCAGGATCCTGGTGAGCCTGGTCGACGTCGCCGACGTGTTGCGGCTCAACTTCCACATGGTCCAGGACGGCCCGGCCAAGCCCCGCTCCTGGTCGCGCCGGCTGCCCGCCGGTACCGCTCCGCGCGAGATAGCGTCCCGGATAGCGCTGGACGTGCGGACCCTGCAACGCGAACTGGCGCCGCTGCGCCGACGCCCGCCCCGGCCGACACCGACACCGACACCGACACCTGCGCCCGCACCGACGTCCACACCTGCGCCCACATCGACGTCCGTGCAGCACCGTCCGAACTGACCCGCCCGACGTGACACGGACCGGCCGGCCCGGGTCCGGCAGTGCCCCACTGTCGGCCCCGGGCCCTGTGCTGCTCCCGCCGGGCGGGTCAGCGGCCCTGCGGGGCACGGCAGTTGATCCACACCATCCGGAGCGCCTCCTCCCACTTGTCGCGCGTAGAAACGTTCTTCCGGCGTATGCCTGGCCGTTGCCCGGTGCAGACGGTAGGGATCTGGTGGCGCTGCTACAACCGCAGCGCCCGACCTTTCTTGTCCGTGCTCACACACCGCCGGGTCGCGAGTCCGGACGGTGGTCAGGAGGAAGCCTCATGGGGAGCACCCCGAACCCCCGGATCAGCCCGAGAGCACCACGAGTCCGGCGCCGGACGCTGGCGGCGGCCTCCGCCGCGGCCGTGGTGGCGGCACTGGTGGCGCTGCCCGGCGGCGTCGCGCAGGCGGTGTCGTCCGACATCGTGATCAGCCAGGTGTACGGCGGTGGCGGCAACTCCGGCGCCCCGTACGCCAACGACTTCGTCGAGCTGTACAACCGCGGCACCACGCCGGTGTCCGTCACCGGCTGGACGGTGCAGTATGCCTCGGCCACCGGCTCCGGCTGGTCGAAGACCACCCTCTCCGGCACGATCGCGCCGGGCCGCTACTTCCTCGTCCAGGAGGCCGCCGGCGCCGGTACGGGCGCCGCCCTGCCGACGGCGGACGCCACCGGGACGCTCGCCATGTCCGCGACCTCCGGCAAGGTCGCCCTCGTCACCAACGGCACCGCGCTGACCTGCTCCACGGGCTGCGCGAGCCAGTCCGGCGTGAGGGACTTCGTCGGCTACGGCACCAGCGCCGGCTCCGCCGAGGGCTCGCCGACCGGCAACCTGTCGAACAGTACCGCCGCCCTGCGCGCGGGCGGCGGCGCCACCGACACCGACAACAACGCGACGGACTTCGCGATCGGTGCGCCCGTGCCGCGCAACTCCTCCTCCAACGGCGGGGGCGGCACCCCGGGCGGCACCCGGATCCACGACGTCCAGGGCGCCGCCCGCGTCTCCCCGCTGGCCGGCAGCGCCGTCAGCGCGGTGCCCGGCGTGGTGACGGCCGTGGGCCCCAACGGCTTCTGGTACCAGGACCCGCAGCCCGACAACGACCCCGCCACGAGCGAGGGCATCTACGTCTACACCGCCGGCGCGCCCTCGGTCGCGGTCGGGGACTCGGTCGCGGTCAGTGCCACCGTCAGCCAGTACCGACCGGGCGGCACCGGCGGCACCAACAACCTGTCGATCACCGAACTGACCGCGCCCAGCGTCAGCGTGGTCGCCCACAACGCGCCGCTGCCCGCCGCCACCCTGGTCGGCCAGGGCGGGCGGATACCCCCGTCCTCGGTCATCTCCAGCGTCACCTCCGGCGACGCCGAGACCGCCGGGAACTTCCAGCCCGCCACCGACGGCCTGGACTTCTGGGAGTCCCTGGAGGGCATGCGGGTCGAGATCGACAACGCGGCCGTGGTCGGCCCGACCAACGCCTACGGCGAGGTCCCCGTCGTCCCGCAGGGCAGCGGCACCCGCACCAACCGGGGCGGCATCCTGCTGCAGGCGAACGACGGCAACCCGGAGCGGGTCGTCCTCGGGAAGGCGCTCGCGCCGACCCCGACCGCCAACGTCGGCGACACCCTGAGCGGCGCCACCGTCGGCGTCCTCGACTACGCCTTCGGCAACTTCACCCTCCAGGTCACCGCGACCCCGGCGGTCACCCCCGGCGGCAGCGCCCCGGAGACCACCGCCGCGCCGACGGCCGGCCAGCTCGCCGTGGCCACCTTCAACGTGGAGAACCTCGCCCCGTCCGACCCGCAGAGCAAGTTCGACGGCCTCGCGGCGGGCATCGTCACCAACCTGCGCTCGCCCGACCTGGTCGCGCTGGAGGAGATCCAGGACAACAGCGGTGCCACCAGCGACGGCACGGTGAGCGCGACCCAGACCCTGGCCAAGCTCACCGCGGCCATCACCGCGGCCGGCGGCCCCTCCTACTCCTACCGCGAGATCGACCCGGTGGACGGCCAGGACGGCGGGCAGCCCGGCGGCAACATCCGTCAGGTGTTCCTGTTCCGCACCGACCGCGGCCTCTCCTTCACCGACCGCCCCGGCGCCGGTTCCACCACCGCCGACTCCGTGGTGAACGCGGGAGGCACGCCGCAGCTGGCCTACTCGCCCGGCCGGATCGACCCGACCAGCGCGGCGTTCAACTCCAGCCGCAAGCCGCTGGCGGGCGAGTTCCGTTGGAACGGCAAGCCGGTCTTCGTGATCGCCAACCACTTCAACTCCAAGGGCGGCGACCAGCCCCTGTTCGGCCGTTACCAGCAGCCGGCCCACCCCTCGGAGAGCCAGCGCCACGACCAGGCGACCGTGGTGAAGAACTTCACCGACCAGATCCTGGCGGTGGACCCGAAGGCCTCGGTCGTCGTGCTCGGCGACCTCAACGATTTCGAGTTCTCCCAGACCGCCGACATCCTCACCGCCGGCGGCTCGCTCACCGACCTGCCGCGCACCCTGCCGCTGCCCGAGCGCTACACCTACGTGTACGAGGGCAACTCGCAGGTGCTGGACCACATCCTGATCTCCAGCGCGCTCGCGGCCACCTCGTACAGCTACGACATCGTGCACATCAACAGCGAGTTCAGCACCCAGCTCAGCGACCACGACCCGCAGGTGGTGCGCATCCCGCTGCCGTAACGGTTCTTCGAAGGAGCCGGGGGAGAGGCCGGACATCCGTCACCGTCCGTGACACATGCCTGGAAACGGCGATGGGAGCAGGAAGCCGGCCTGGCCGACTTCCTGCTCCCGCCCTTCGGGGCGCGACCGCTCAGCCGAGCAGTCAGCGCAGCAGTCAGCCGAGCAGGAGGAACTTCGTGGAGGTGGCGCCCCGGTAGGTGCTGCAGTCGTAGTTCTGGGTGGTCGTGCTGTAAGTGAAGCCGCTGGGGACGTCACAGGCCCAGAGTCCGCTGTACGGCTTGCGGAGGTGGAAGGCGTTGGACTGGCCGCCGCCCGTGGTCATGTTGCAGGTGGTGCCCCAGACGAGGTAGTCGTAGGTGAACTCCGGAGTGCCCACGCAGGCGACCATGCCGTCGACCGGCTTGCGCAGGTGGAACTGGTTGGACTGCACGCCCGATATCTGGCTGCAGGCGCTGCCCCAGGTGACGGCGTCGTAGACGAAGCCGGGCGCGCTCTTGCAGGCCGTCAGGCCGTCGTACGGGGTCCGCAGGTGGAACTGCGGTGAGTTCCAGCTGCCGCCGCCGCTACAGCTGCGGTTCATCGACACCTGGTCGTAGACGTACCCGGCGGGGACGTCGCAGGCCCAGGAGCCGTCGAGACCGGTGGTGGAGGCGTTCGCGGAGGGCGCGGTGACCGCACCGCCCGTGAGCAGCAGGGCGAGGGCGGCCAGTGCGGCGAGCAACAGGCGGACGGGGCGGGCGTGTGCGGTGGGCATGGTTCTCCCAGGGTGGTGGCCGGACACGAGGTGCGGCGCGGGAACATCGGGACATGCGGTACCGGGCGGGTGGGCAAACGGAGTTGCGGCCCGCCGAAGGTTCTAGCACGGCTCCGTCACGGCTGCCCCACGAATCCGCCAAGTCATGTGGATCCCGCGGAAGTTCGGCCGGAGCCCCGCCGCCGACACCGTCGGGGCGGGGTGACCGGTCGGGCGCCGACCGGCCGCGGCCGTCGCCACTGGTGCGCGGCACGCTCGGTGCTGCAACGGTGCTTAGCGCGCCACCAGCCAGGACAGGCTCGCGGTCAGCTTCGCGCGCAGCGCCGGGTCCGCGACGGCCGGGGTCGGGTCGGTGGCGACGGCGGTGAGGGCGTGCGGCCGGGAGCGCGGCCCGGTCAGCTTGAGCTCGGCCAGGTCCAGCGAGGTGCGGTCGGCGAGCCGGGGCAGCTCCCGCCCGTCCAGGTACCAGCGCAGCCGGGTGCCGGGCACCGGGAGGTCGACGGTGAGGCGGTCGGCGGCGGTGAGCCGGCTACCGGCGGGGGTGGGGCTGGTGAGCGGCGTGGCGTGGCGGTAGAAGCCCGCGATCATCGCCTCGCGCCCGGGCAGGTTGAACTCCCGTCCGAGCGAGCGCATGATCGAGTTCTCGGTCGGCCGGTAGAGCCCGGTGGGGTAGTAGCCGCCGCCCTCGTAGGTGCCGACCGTGCCGCCGTCCGGCGAGGCCTGGCCCAGCCAGCGCGCCCACTTGGCGCCCTGCTGTCGCATCCGCTCGGCGGTCAGCGTGCTGATGTTGGCCTCGGCGGGCTCGTCGCCCTGGTACGTCCCCTGACCCTCGTACGCGTACTCGTCGGCCAGCTTGCCCAGCGAGTGCCCGATCTCGTGCACCGCGATCTGCCCGGACCTGGCGTTGCCGCCCGCCACGGTGGCGATCCCCTCGTAGCCGACCGGGGACTTGACGTCGTTGTAGCCGGCGCCGCCGTACTTCGTGGTGTTGGCCACCACGAGCACCAGGTCCGCCTGCGGGGCCCTGGCCGCGTACGACTCGACGGCCTTCTCGTCCACGCAGAGCAGTCGCTCCACGCCGTCGCACCAGAAGTACGAGCCCAGCGCGGTGTGCCGCACCGTCGCCTGGTCGGGATCGCCGGTGACCCCGGACTCGGGTGAGACGGCCGACACCGCCCAGACGTTGAACAGCCCGCGGTAGGCCGCGTACGGTTCGACGGCGGTCAGCTCGCGCCACTTGGCGGTCGCGTCCGCGCGGAACTTCTCCTGCTCCTGCGCGGTGTAGCCGTCGCCGACCACCACGACGTCCAGCTTGGCGGCCGGCTCCCCGTTGTGGACCAGTGCCGTCACCTCGCCGTCGCCGTGGACGGGTGCGACGCCCTGGGGGCGGTCGGCGAGGTAGGGGGAGCCGGTCGGGGCCTGGGCGCGGGAGATGCCGCCGTCCTCGGCGAACACCTCCACCTGGTGGACCGGGCGTGGCTCCACCTGGTGGACCGGCTGCGGCCCGTCCGCCGGACGGCCCCAGGCGGGTGCGGCCCCGAGGGCCGTCCCCGCGAGTACGGCGGCGAGCAGGGCGGTGGTGGTCCTGGTGGTGGTGCGGTGCACGGGTGTCCTCCCGGGAAGCGGTCTGTGGCCTGCACCCTTCCCATGCCGAGAACCTGACAATCATGCATCAGTTCGACAGGTCGGCCCAGTGGTGGAGGTGGTCGCGCCCGGGGCGTCGGCCGGGGTCGGGGCGGGGCCTCAGCGTCCCCGAGGGCCGGCCTCCACCGGCGCGCGCAGGGCGTCCTCGACCAGCCTGCTCTCGGCCCGGGCCACCCGGACGACGTCCTTCTCGCTGTCGGCCTGGACGCCCGACAGCGAGAGCGCGACGCTGCGCCTGCCGTCGGCGGTGACACCGACGGAGCTGATCCAGCCGGCGTCGCCGCCCTCGTGGCCCCAGTACTCCCCGCCACCGGGCAGTCGGCGAGAGAAGAGCCCCAGTCCGGCGCGGGCACACGGCATGAACCGCTCGAACGCCGGGCTGACCGCGACGGTCTGCTTCATCTGCGCCAGCTGCGCTGGCGCCAGGAGCCGGCCGCCGAGCAGGGCGCCGAAGAACCGGTTGAGATCGGCGGTGGTGGAGACGAGCCCGGCCTCCCCGTTGGTGCCCGGGCCGACCTGCTCGGTGACGTCCACGAGCGGCTCACCGGCCCGGAACCTCTGGTACGTCTCGGCGTGCGGCTGGGGCAGGGTGGGTGACGTGCCGGGCCGGAAGGTGTGGTCGAGTCCGAGCGGCCGGACGATCCGCTCCCCGACCTCCTCGTACCAGGGGCGCCCGGTGACCTTCTCGATGGCCAGCCCGAGCAGGACGTAACCGGTGTTGCTGTAGTTCCAGCCGGTGTCGGGCTGGAAGTCCGGACTGTGGCTCATCGCCCGGGCGACGATCTGCTCGGGCGTGTACGAGTCGTTCCGGTGCTTCCGGAAGTCCTCCGCCGAGGTGTAGTCCGGATAGTCGTCGTGGATGCCGCTGGTGTGCTGGAGCAGTTGGCGGACGGTGATCACGCGACCGTCGTTGCCGTTCCCGGACACCACACCGGGCAGCCACCGTTCGATCGGGTCGTCCAGGGAGAGCCTGTTCTCGCCGACGAGCTGCAGGGTCACGGTGGCCACGAAGGTCTTGGTGATGCTGGCGATCCGGAAGTACCCGTCCGGGGAGACCGGCTGTCGTCCCGTCAGGTCGGCGATCCCGCTGGTGACGGTCAGGGTCGGTCCGTCGGAGGTGGCCACACGGGCCTGTACGCCCGTGGCGCCGACCGCGGTGATCGCGTCGGCGTCGTGCTGGAGCCGTTGCCGTTGCCGGAGCCGGTCATGGTCGTCGCACGTCCGGGTGGCCGTCGCGTCGGGCGTGGCCATCGCTTCGGGCGTACCGGCGGAGAGGGCCAGGGCCACGACGGCGGCCAGCGTGAGGTTCCGGCGGGCCGGTCGGCGGCGTCGCCGTGGGGCGCGGATCGGTGAACTCGCCGTGTTCGCCGTGTTCGTCGTGCTCGCCACGTTCGTCATGTTCGTCATGGGCGTTGACGCTAGGTCCGGAGGAGACGGGCGGACGATACCGCTCGCCGGTCGGAAAAGAGGGTGGTGGGCTGTAATGCCGGGCCCGGTTCCCATGGTCCAGACTCGTGGGAATGAACGACCAAGGGGCCGGTCGGCTCTCGACGACGTGGCGTGGGCTGGGCTACCTGCTGGGTAGCCTGTGCACCGCCGCGCTCGCCGTGCTCGCACTGCCCGTACTCGCCGTCCCGGCAGCGGCCCGCGCCTGGGCGTCCTGGCACCGCCGCCGCGCCGACCGGCTGCTGCGCTCCGCGCGTCCCGGCGCCGTCCGCGTCGGTCCGTGGCGGGTCCTCGGATGGCTCTGCACCTGGATCGTGACCAGCGTGGCCTTCGGGCTCGTCGTGGTGCTGTGCGCGGGCAACGCGGTGACCACCGCCGTCACGGTGCCCTTGTGGTGGGCCCTGCCCGCGGGCACCCCCGCGGGCGGGTTCGCCGCCGGCGTCCCCCTGACCGGATGGGGGACGGCGCTGACCCTGGGCACCGCGCAAGCCGTCGCCTTCGCGGCGCTGACGTACTGGCTGGTCCCCCCGCTGGCACGCCTGCACGCCCGGACCTGCCTGGCCATGCTGTCCCCCTCGACCGCCGAGCGGCTGGAGCAGCGGGTGGAGACGCTGACCGAGACCCGGGCGGAGGCCATGAACGCCCACGGCGCGGAACTCCGCCGGATCGAACGGGACCTGCACGACGGCACCCAGGCCCGGCTGGTGGCCCTCGTGATGCGGCTGGGCGTGGCCCGCGAACTGCTGGACGACGACCCCCGCCTGGTGGCCCGACTCCTGGCGGAAGCCCACGAGAACGCCGAGGAGGCCATGACGGAACTCCGCGCCGTGATCCGGACGATCCACCCGCCGATCCTCGCCGACCGCGGCCTCGCCGGGGCACTGACCGCGCTGGCCGCCCGCTCGGCGATCGACACCACCCTCGACCTCGAAGGCCTCGAAGGCCTCGACGACCTCGACGACCTCGCCGCCCACGGCACCGCCGCCCCCGCCGCGGTCGAGGCCGTCGCCTACTACATGATCGCCGAGGCGCTCACCAACGCCGCCAAGCACAGCCGGGCCACCCGCAGCACCGTCCGCGTCGCACGCGACGGCGACGGGCTGGCGATCGAGGTCACCGACGACGGCATCGGCGGCGCCGACGAGACGCTGGGCACCGGCATCGCCGGAATTCGCCACCGCGTCCTGGCGTTCGACGGCACCTTCCGCCTCCACAGCCCGGCCGGCGGCCCGACCACGATCACCGTGAGCCTGCCATGCGGGTCGTGATCGCCGAGGACAACGTCCTGCTGTCCAGCGGGCTGGAACTCCTGCTGACCGCCAAGGGCTTCGAGGTCGTCGCGATCACCGAGGACGCCCCCGGCTTCGCCGCCGCCGTCGCCGAACACCGCCCGGACGTCACCATCGTCGACGTCCGGCTCCCACCGACCTTCCGCGACGAGGGCATCCACGCCGCCATCCGCGCCCGCCGCCTGCACCCCGGGCTGCCCGTGCTCGTCCTCTCCCAGTACGTCGAGCAGCAGTACGCCGGCGAGCTGATCTCCGACGGCCGCGGCGGCGTCGGCTACCTCCTCAAGGACCGGGTCGGCCGGGTCAGTCAGTTCACCGACGCACTGCGGCGGGTCGCGGCCGGCGAGACCGTCATGGACCCCGAGGTGATCGGGCAACTCCTCACCCGCCCCGCCCACGACCCGATCGCCGCCCTCACACCACGCGAACGCGAAGTCCTCGCCCTGATGGCCGAGGGCCAGGACAACACCACGATCGCCGACCGCCTCGTCATCACCGACAACGCCGTCCACAAGCACATCGGCCACATCTTCGCCAAGCTCGGCCTCTCGCCGGCCGACAGCGGCCACCGCCGCGTCCTCGCCGTCCTCAGCTACCTCAGCCGCCACTGAGGAGGCCGCGGGGGGACCGTACGCCGTCCCGCCGTCCGGCAGTTGATAACGTGACCGCCGTGACGGACGAGGTGGAAGAACTGTTCCTGACCCCCGGCGAGCGGGCCCGGGGAGTCGGCGTCGACAGCGTGATGTTCACGATGGACTGGACCGGCGAGGACCACCCGGGCGGGCTGGCGGCGTTCGCGGCCGACCGGGTACGGGCCTTCGGCGCCGAGCCGACCGGCGTCGACACGGAAGCCGTCGACTGCGTGGCCGTCGACCGCGTGGCCGAGAACGACCCGACGCTGCGCCGCGGCGATCTCCCGGTCCGTCGGCTCGACCACCTGGCCGCCGTGCTGGCGGAGCTCGGCTTCACCCTCGCGGTGTGGGACAACGGCACCGACACCTACGAGCTCCTGATCGCCCCCACCGGCGAGCGGGAGCCGACCGGACTGCTGTACCAGGGCCTGCCGGTACGGCCCTGGGGCTCGGAACCCGAAGCGGCCCTGGTCAGCCTGAACTGCCCGAACTGCTCGCAGATGCTGGTCTGGGAACTACCCCCGACCGAGAACCTGGCCGACGAGCACTGCGACTGCGGAACCGCCCTGTTCGACGCCACCGGCAGTCCGCTGCCCGGCGTGAGGCTGCACGACTGAGTCGGCGGCTTCGCGCGGTGAAAATCCCGTCGCGGAAACGTCCTCGCGTTGATGGGATGGAGGCATGACCTCCCCTCACACCGGAGCGGCCGGCATCCTCGTATCCGTTCACGTCCGCGATCTGACGCCCGCCGACCTGCCGGACTGCACCTGGTCCGGGTCCGCGGTCCATCTACGCCAGGTCGCCCGGGAGTTGGCCCGGGCGGAGGCCGGCGAGGTGGACTACCTGGCCGTCTGCACCGCGGCCGGCCTGCCCGTGGCGATCGGTGGCGTCGACTACCGCGTCGCCCCGGGCGCGGGCACGCTCTGGCAGCTGGCCGTGCTCCCGGCCCTCCAGTCCTGCGGCCTCGGCTCGTTGCTCGTCCGGGCCGCGGAGGACCGCATCCGGGCGCGGGGTCTGCGGCGCGCCGAACTCGGCGTGGAGGACGACAACCCGCGGGCCCGCGCGCTCTACGAGCGGCTCGGGTACACGGCTTTCGACCGGAAGCCCGATGCCTGGGACGAGGAGGCGCCCGACGGCTCGATCCGCAGGCACGAGACCATGTGCACGCTCCTGCGCAAGGACCTGACGTAGGGGCTCATTCCCCGCCGCAACCGCCTCCGCAGCTGCTCCCGCAACTGCTTCCGCAGCCTGAGTGGCCGCCGCCGTGGCCCCCGCCGCCGTCGCTCCCGTTCCAGCCTCCGCCGCTGTCCCCGCCTCCGCTCGTGTAGCGGGACTTACGGCCCGCGTTGTCGCGGCGCCGCATCCAGGCGACGATCCTGAAGACGATCACGACGATGGCGACGATGACGATGAAGCCCATGAAGTTCATCCGAGTGCTCCCCCCATGACATGCCGTACGGGATGTGTCGTGGACGGCGGCTGAACGGCCTTCGCGGGAGGCGGGATCAGCCGTGCCAGGGCGTTCCGATACCGGCGGCGGTACTTCATTGTGCTCGTCGGGACTGACACCGAAACTCCGAGGCGGCCGGAGTAATGACCACCTAAAGATCGGGGAGACGCTGCCGAAACACCGTGGCTGGTGAGCTGGGTACCGCAGACGGCCACAAGGGGCGTCTACGGAAGGACAGAGACCATGAACCTCAGCTGGAACCTTCGCCACAAGACCACCCTCGTCCTGGGTGGCGGGGCACTCACCGCGCTCGCGGTGTGCGGCGTCGCCGCCGCGCAGGGCCCGGACGGCGGCAGCGAGCCCTCCGGTGGCGCGGGCACGTACGCGACCATGGACAAGGACGGCCACCGGACCTTCAGCGACACCGACCCCTCCGCGGGCAAGGAGAGCGCCCCCGCCCAGCCCTCCGGCGGCGCGGGCACGTACGCTACGGTGAGCAAGGACGGCCACGTGACCTTCAGTGACACCGACCCCTCCGCGGGCAGGGACCGCGCCCCCGCCCAGCCGGCACAGAAGTAGGGCGTTTCCGGTCCCTGGGGTTGTCGGCGTTCGGATCCACGACCACAGCCCCGGTGACAACGCGCTGACGCCGGGCGGCGCCACCTCCCGTCCGGGGAGGTGGCGCCACCCGTGCGACGTACCGCACTGCGGGCCGACTGACAGCGACGACACCGCGGCACACTGCCGACTGGGGCCGCCGCCGACTCGGGCCGCCGCGACTGCCCTGGTCGCCCTGGTCGCCTTGGCAGCCTTCGCCGCTCCGGCCGCCGCCGCGGCGCTCCTGGCGGGCCGGGCGGGTGTCGGGGGTGTGTCCTGGTCCGGTGAGAGATGGAGGGTTGCGGGATGCGGGTGCTGGTGGCCGAGGACGAGCCGGTCCTGGCGAGGATGTTGGGCACGGGGCTGCGTCGTGAGGGCATGGCGGTGGACGTGGTGCTCGACGGGGAAGCGGCGCGTGATCTGACGGAGTTGACCGACTACGACGTTCTCGTCCTGGATCGCGACCTTCCGGGTGTGCACGGTGACACACTGTGCCGCTCGCTGGTCGCCTCCGGCGCACGGACCAGGATCCTGATGCTCACGGCCGCCGGAACGCTGCACGACCGGGTCCGCGGCCTGGGCCTGGGGGCGGACGACTACCTGTGCAAGCCGTTCGAGTTCCCCGAGCTCGTCGCCCGCGTCCAGGCACTGGGCCGCCGGATCGCCCCCGTCACGCCGCCACGCCTGCGGCGCGCCGGCATCACCCTGGACACCGTCCGTCACCGCGCCGAACGCGACGGCCGCACGCTGTCCCTCACTGCGAAGGAGTTCGGGGTGCTGCGCGTGCTGATGGAGGCCGACGGGGGAGTGGTCAGCGCGGAGGAGCTGCTGGAACGGGTCTGGGACGCGTACGCGGATCCGTTCACCGGGGCCATCCGCGTCACCATGAGCAGGCTCCGCGGCAAACTCGGCGCCCCCGACCCGATCCGCACCCTCCCCGGCACCGGCTACGCACTGTGCTGAGACACCGCACCATCCGCACCCGCATCGCCGTCGTCTTCGGGACCGCCTTCCTCGGCCTCGGTGCCCTCCTGCTGACCGCCGTCTACCTGCTCACCCGGCACGGCACCGACGCTCTCGCCACGCGGATCGCGCACTCGGTCGGCCAGCCCGCCGCCATGGCGCCGGCCCAACCCACCACCGACCACCCCTCGCCGGGAACGACGGTGTTCAGCGCGGACGGGGCCATCGCCACCACGGTCAGCCGGCAGGTCACCGACGCCGCGGCCCAGCAGCAGCTCCTCTGGTCCCTCGCGGCGCTGGCCGTGGCCGCCGTCCTGGCCGCCCTGGTCGGCTGGTGGACCGCCGCCCGCCTCCTGCGTCCCGTACACCGGATGACCACCACCGTCCGCCGCATCAGCGCGGCCAACCTCCACCAGCGCCTGGAGACCGCCACCCCCCACGACGAGATCACCGCCCTCGCCGACACCTTCAACGCCCTCCTGGACCGCCTGCAGACCTCCTTCGACGCCCAGAGCCGCTTCATCGCCAACGCCTCCCACGAACTGCGCACCCCACTCGCGATCCAACGCAGCCTGATCCAGGTCGCACTCCACGATCCCGAACCGGCCGAACTCGACCAGATCCGCGACGACCTGCTCGACGCCAACCGCCGCAGCGAAAGACTCATCGACGCCCTGCTCCTGCTCGCCCAAGGCCGACACGGCCCCGAAACCCGCGAAAGCGTCGACTGGACCGCACTCGTCACCCGCGAGAGCGACGCCGCCGCCGACGCCGCACAGAGCGCACAGGTCACCATCCACCTCACCCGACGGCCCGCCACCACCCACGGCGACCCGGTGCTGCTCGCCCACCTGGCCCGCAACCTGATCACCAACGCCGTCACCCACAACCACCCCGGCGGCACCGTCCACATCCATGTCGACGAGGACGGACTCCGGATCCACAACACCGGACCGTGCCTGGACGACGCGACCGTCGCCGAACTGCTCGAACCCTTCCGACGCGGCCCCCGCCCCCGGCTGAACACCCCCGCCGGCGGAGCCGGCCTGGGCCTGTCCATCGTCCAGGCCATCGCCACCGCCCACCACGCCACCCTCACCGTGCGAGCCAACCCCGACGGCGGCCTCACCACCCACATCCGCCTGCCCGGTCGGACTGCCGCTGTCGCATAGACGATCAGCTGCGCGGGCCCTGCGTAGTGCCGGCCGGGTGGGATGTCCATGCCCGTCAGGATCCGTCCGACCCGGGAATCGGAGATCCCGTGTCCTGCTGGGGAGTCGGCGATCGGCCTCACCGGCCGTCGCGCCGGCCCGCCCGAGGACTGCGGTGGGATCTGGGGCCACGACCACCTCGTCGAGATTCTTGCCGACCCCGACCCCGGCCACGAAGAACACGAGGAACGCCTCGAATGGTTCGGCCGTGAGTCGGCCGACGAGATTCGACCCCGCCACCTTCGATCTGAACGAGTCCAACACCGCGCTCGCAGACCACGCGACCGTGCTGCTCCCGAACCGAGACCTGGCCCCTGCCTGTCCTGATCGCCCCGGCCACCACCGGCTTCACCGCGCGGCAGTACGAGACGTTCAGACCGGGGGAGCCGGTCTCGGCACCGGGGGGCCGTGACGACGGCCTCTGCCGCCGGCCCGCCCCTTCCGGTACCCGACCGCATCCCGTCGGGCGGGTACCTGTTGTGGTGTGTGCGCCGTTGCGGCTGTGTCGGGGAGCGCTGGGCTTGTTCGGGTTCGTCGGTTACGCGGGGCGCCGGTTCGGTTACGAGATCTGCGTGACTGCTGGGGGATAAGAGAATCGAGGCGGTGTCAGGTTTCCGGGTGAACCCGCAGGACCTGCGGGACGCGTCGACGGCCGATACGCCGTGGCGAAGGGGATCAGCCAGGACTGGTCGCAGGAGAGCAACCCCGCGAGCGCGGGGGCCGATACCTCCTGACCTGCAGCGATTCTCCTCAGAGGGCGCCGATTCTCAGCGACGGGTGAAAACCGACCGCTGAACGGCGGATCAACGGTGACCCACCTCGCGGTCGTCTGATCATCTTGATCTTCATTGAGGATCAGGAGGAGAGGGTGACGCCGCCCGCCGCCCGCCGCACACCCGCACTCCACCGGCACGCCGGGACTGTCACCGGCCGACCCGCTCCGCCCCGGCCCGGCCCGTCCGACCGGACCGGTCACCGGGGCCGACCCGAAGCCCCTGCCTCTGCTCCTGCTCCTGGTCCTGCTCCTGCTCCTGCTACCGCCGCGCGACGGTGAAGGCCTGCTCCACGATCGCCTGCGGGAACCGCCCGCGCAGCTGGGCGGCGAGGCGGGCGGCGTGCTCCTGCCGGTTCTTGCGCTCGGCCTTGACGAGGTCGACGGCCAGCCGTACGGCGGGCAGCGCCGCGGCGAGCCTGAGCTGCTGCTCCGGGCCCTTGGTGCCCGTGCTGAGGAAGTGTGCCAGGTGTGGGCCGAAGCGTCCGGTCAGCCTGCGCAACTCGCGGGGCGCTTCCGGGAGTTCCGGTTCCGGGTTGCCGGGGCTGCACCACTCGTGCCAGGTCGTGGACGCCTTGAACGCCGGCGGCTCGTCGAACCACTGCCAGGCCAGGACGGGGCCGAGGCCGGTCACCGGAAGCCCCGTGGTCCGAAAGCGCCGCTCGGGGCGGACGGTGAACTCCGCTCCGTCGTCCGCGCGGAAGACCGTGGCCAGCTGCCACGCGCAGCAGGAACGGCGGATCTGCGCGGTGACGATGAAGCGTTCGGACTCGTCCGGGGCCAGCCGTATGTGGGTCCGGTCCAGGAACGGGCGGGCGCCGACCCGTTGACGGGTGAACTCGTCCACCTCCCAGAGCACCGGGCGCTCCTGGTCGAGGTCGAGTTCCAGCTCGGGAACGCTACGGGACCCGGCGGGCTGCAGGTGGACCATCGCCCCGCGGAACGGCTCGACGCGGTCGAGGACCTCGGCCCGCAGGTCGCGCAGGGTGAGGTGGGCGTCCGAACGGTTGGTCACGGTGACGGACAGCACGGTGCTCTCGAAGTCCGCACCGCCGTGCCCGCGTGCCCAGCCGAGTACGTCCTCCTCGCCCTTGAGCTGTCCCGGTAACCGCACCGGAAGGTCGGTCACCTCCGCATCCGCGGGGATCACCACCCACTGGGTGACCGGATCGCAGTACTCGGCCAGGACCTCCACCGTGCCGGCGCCCGGCGGCCGCACCGGTCGCGCCGCCGAGTGGACGTGCACACCGCCGTTCACGGTACCGGCCTGCACCACCGAGCCGACGACAGCGGACCCTCCGGCGAAGAGGTTCTCCACACGGTCCCGGGCCTCGGAGACGCCGTCGGCGCGCCCGCCGTCGCCAGCACCTCGCCACACCAGTACCACCTCGAGCGTCTTCGCCTGCTCTCCGGCCACGGCATCGGCTGGCCGGTGTAGGGGTACGACAAGCAGCCGCTCACCCGGGGGAAGTCCCCGACGTCCAGTCCGCCGCGGTCTCGCACTTCGGCCTCCTCGCCGACTTCCGAGCCGCCGTCGCGGCCGGCGGCCTGCCGTCGCTCACCTTCCTGGGCCTCGGGGGGCGACTTCGGCTCGCGTGTGGCCACGCGCCACGCATCATCGGGGACGGTCGCCCGGCCGCGCCGCGGTTGGTCGTCTCGCCGCTGCTGTGTCCGCTCCACGAGACCGTGCCAGCGCCTTTCGCGCCCGACGTCGGCGGCGGCACCCTGCGCTTCCGCGTCGCTGGCGACCCCGCCGATGCCGCGGCGGATCGGCTGACCCTCACCTCATCCGCGCGAGCCGGCCCGGATCGTCGCCGGCCGCAGTGCCGAGGGTGGCCGTCGCTTGCACTGCGTGGTCGCTCTCGCTCTCTACGGCGGAACCGACCGGGACGCCTACCCGTTTCCGGGCGGCTTCCATCCCTGTCCGCGGGCCCGTCGGCTCATCGCGGGCCTTTCGCCGAGCGTGTCCTCACCCCCGGGGCGGGCGCCGGCGCGGTGAGGCCCCGGCCGGTTGGTGGGTGTGGAAAGCCCGCTGGTGGGGGGAGGGTGCACAGGTCCAATACGCCGCTCAGCAATTGGCCTCGGTGGTCCCGCACACCGAGCGTCCACGATCGGCAGGACCGACCACGCGCCCCGTGGCCCCCGACAGTGCGTTCGCCCGTGAGATGGTTGATGTCATGGCAGATGGCGCGACTCCGGGCAGCGAGGTTGTACGCGAGGTAGTACTCGAGACGACTCGCCTGCTACTCAGACCTTGGCGGGTGGCCGAGGCCGTCGTCCAGCGTGAGCTGTGGACCGAACGTGATCCACGAGTGCCGCCGCACCGCCGAATCAACGCGGACGGACACCCCACGGTTGCGGAGCTCGAGGATTCGATCCGCACCAACCAGCTGTGGTCGATCGGGTTGCTGGCGGTCGAGCGGAAGGCCTCTCGTGACGTCATCGGCTACTGCGGGCTGGTCGACAACGGGCGAGGATCGACCGGGGAACCGGAACTGGCGTTCGAGCTGCTACGCCGAGTGTGGCGTCAGGGATACGCGACTGAGGCATCGTTGGCGGTTCTGGAATGGGCGAGGTCATCTGGATACGAACGCCTCTGGGCCACGGTCTGGGACTGGAACACCGCTTCTCGCCGTGTGCTGGCCAAGGTGGGGTTCACCGAGACCGAGCGGAAGGAAGTGGACGCGGCGTACGGGACCACCCTGTTCACCACGAGACGGCTCTGACACACCCGAGGGTTGGCCTTGCGGACCGCTCCGGGCAGTGCCGGCAGGCGTCAACCTTCCCATCCCGTCAGCGGAAGCGGATGCGCCACGCGGTCGATGCCGGGGCGCTGGGGACGGAACAACGCGACTGCCGCCGGGCCTGCGGGGAGTGGGTGGCACCGAGAATGTAGACGGCCGTTGACCCTCGGCGGTCCTGGGAGTGGATCATTGACTCCCTTGACGCCCCGCTGGGCGTGGGTGGAGTCCGTGCGGCCGGCTGATCCGTTCCTTGTGCGGCCTGAGGTGTGCCCGCACCGGCCGTACGTCCCAAGGAACTTGCTTGACCTGTTTGCCTGGACGAATCGAGAGTGGCGCCATGACGACGATCACCACCCCTGTCACCGAGGGCCTCCTTCGCGGCCACCTCGACGTCGAACACACCCACCGCGGCCTGTTGCCGCACCGCCTGCCCGCCGGTGCCCGCCGGCGGATCCCGGATGAGCAGCTCGCGATGGCCGAGTCGCAGCCTTCCGGTGTGCGGTTGGCCTTTCGTACCCGTGCCACCGCCGTCACCCTGCACGCCGTCCCCACCAAGCGGGCCTATCCGGGTGTCCCGGACGTCCCGGACGGCGTCTACGACCTGCTGGTGGACGGCCGACTGGCCGGGCAGGCCGGTGTTCCCGGAGGGAACGTGCGCACCGTCGACCTCGCCACCGGCCGCGTCGAACTGACCGAAGGGCCGCCCGGCAGCGCCCGGTTCACCGGCCTGCCGGGGCGGGACAAGACCGTCGAGATCTGGCTTCCGCACACGGAGACCACCGAGCTGATCGCCCTGGAAACCGATGCCCCGATCGAGCCGCTCCCGGCCGGCACCCGCAGGCGCTGGGTGCACCACGGCAGTTCGATCAGCCATGGCTCCAACGCCGAGCATCCGACGGGTACATGGCCTGCCCTGGTGGCCAACGGCGCGGGTCTGGACCTCGTCAACCTGGGCTTCGGCGGCGGCGCGCTGCTCGACCCGTTCACCGCGCGTGCCATCCGTGACACCCCGGCGGATCTGATCAGCCTCAAACTCGGCATCAACGTGGTGAACGCCGACGTGATGCGGCTGCGTGCCTTCACCCCGGCGGTGCACGGCTTCCTGGACACGGTCCGGGAGGGTCACCCGACCACACCGCTGCTGGTCGTCTCCCCGCTGCTGTGTCCGCTCCATGAGACGGTGCCTGGCCCGCTCGTGCCCGACTTCAGCGGCGGCACCCTGCGCTTCCGAGCCATGGGCGACCCCGCCGATGTCGCGGCGGGTCGGCTGACCCTTACCGTCATCCGTGCCGAACTGGCCCGTATCGTCGCCGACCGCAGAGCCGAGGGCGACCACCACCTGCACCACCTGGACGGTCTCGACCTCTTCGGTGAGCACGACCAGGAAGCCCACCCGCTGCCCGACGGCCTCCACCCTTCTCCGCGGGCCCACCGGCTCATCGCGGAGCGTTTCACCGAACTCGCCATCGCCCCAGGGCGGGCGCTGGCGCGGTGAGGGTTCGCGGCCGGTTGGTGGGTTGGTGGGTGGGTGAAGGCCCGCCCCCTCAGCCCTTGGTCCCGCCCCCGGGGCGGGGGTGGGTCGCGTGGGTTGTGGGGCGGGCCTTCGTGGTACGGAAAAAGGGGTGGCGCGCCGTCGGATGGGGCGCGGGGTGGGTCAGTTGAGGACGGCGAGTGCGGCGT
>NZ_JBSFKF010000049.1:0-45330 GCF_053598415.1 Kitasatospora sp. NPDC001132
ACCTGCTCGTGGTCGCCGCGGTGCTGGTCCTGGTCGTCCGGCGACAGATGCGCGTGCAGCGCCTGGACTCCGAGCGCCGCTTCTGGATCCTTCCGCTGATCCTGGGCGCGCTCGCGCTGCGGGACCCGCAGATCATCGACCACCAGCACACCGTGCTGTCCGGGGGCCTGCTGGCCGTCGGGCTGGTCGCCGTGCTCGCGATGGGCTCCGTCTGGGGCTGGACCGTACGGCTCTGGCGGGCCGTGGACGGCTCGGTCATGCTCAAGGGCACCAAGGCCACGGTCGCCGCGTGGATCGGGATGCTCGCCATCCGGCTCGGCCTGTACGGGATCGGCGGGGCGCTGCACGTCCACCAGTCCGGCAGCTCCCTGATGCTCGGCATGGCGGTCCTGCTGCTGGTCCGCGCGCTCGTGGTGAACTGGAGGGCCCGGGCGCTGGAGCCCACGCCCCCCACCGCCCTCCTGCACTGAACCGCACCGATCCCGACGCACCGACCCATCGCCCTGGGCACCGCCGTGAGCACCGCCCTGAGCACCGAGGAGGCAGCCGTGGCCGGCTGGTACTGGACCCGCTGGCCGTCCCGCGAGGGGATGGACCGCGAGGCCGAGAGCCGGCCGCGGCGGGCCCTGACCGTGCTGGGCCGCATCGTGCTGGTGGCCACCGTCACCTGGGGGACCCTCGCCGACGGCAGGTACGCCGGCTTGGCGGCGGTGGCCGCGACGGCCGGACTGGTCGCGGCCTTCGGGCTCTGCGCGGCCTGGCTGCGCGCCACCCGGGAGCAGCGTGCGCTGCCCGCGTACCTGTTGACCGGGGCGCTGGTCGGTGCCGCGTGGCTGGCCAACACCGGTGGGGCGAGCCTGCTCGCCGACGTGCTCTGGTACGGCCTGGCGGTGATGGCGCTGGTCCGGATGCCGCCCGCGCCCGGGCTGATCACCGCGGCGGCCTCGTTGGCCTCGTACGCGGCGGTGACCACGTCGAGCTGGCTCAGCATCGCGGCCACCGTCGGTGGGATCACCCTGCTCGGCTACCTGCTGCGGCTGGACATCGAGGCGCGCGGCACCTCCCGCCGGCTGCTCGCCCAGGAGCGGGCCGCCCGGGCCGCCGAGGCGGAGAGCGCGGCGCTCGCCGAACGGGCCAGGATCGCCCGGGAGATCCACGACGTGCTCGCCCACAGCCTGTCCGCGCAGCTCGTCCACCTGGAGGCGGCCCGGCTGATGCTGGACGCCGGGACGGATCGCGAGCAGATCCGCGAACGGGTCGTCGCCGCACGGCGGATGGCGCAGGACGGGCTGGCCGAGACCCGGCAGGCGCTGTCCGCGCTGCGCGGGGAGTTCACCCCGGTCGGGGAGTTCCTGGTCGAGCTGGCAGGGCGGGAGCGTGCCGAGCTCACCGTCACCGGCACGCCCCGGCCGCTCGCCGCCGAGGCTGCCCTCGCGGTGCGGCGCACCGCGCAGGAGGCGGTGACCAACGTCCGCAAGCACGCGGCCGGCGCCCGCTGCTCCGTCCGACTGCGCTACCTGGAGGGGGCGGTGGAGCTGGAGGTGCGCAACGCCCGGCCGCCGCGCGGCCCGTCCGAGGACCGGCCGCAGCCGGGGGAGCTGGCCGACAGCGGCAGCGGGTACGGTCTGCTGGGAATGCGCGAACGCGCGGAACTGCTCGGCGGCACGCTGCTGGCGGGCCCGGAGGACGGAGGGTGGCGCGTGCTGCTGCGGGTGCCGGCATGACGGCGGCGGGGGCGACCAGGGTGCTGGTCGCGGACGACCAGACGGTGGTGCGCGAGGGCATCGTGATGCTGCTGGGGCTGCTGCCCGGCATCGAGGTGGTCGGTGCGGCGGGGGACGGGGAGGAGGCGGTTGCCCTGGTGGAGCGTCATCACCCGGACGTGGTGCTGATGGATCTGCGGATGCCGCGCTGCGACGGCGTCGAGGCGACCCGGCGGATCCGTGTCGCGCACCCGGAGACCGAGGTGGTGGTGCTCACCACCTACGCCGACGACGACTCGCTGTTCCCGGCGCTCCAGGCGGGGGCCCGTGGCTACCTCACCAAGGACGCCGGCGCCGAGGAGATCGCGAGGGCCATCGCGGACGTCCGCTCGGGCGCGGCCGGGCTCTCCCCGCAGGTCCAACTCCGCCTGCTGGAAAGGCTTTCGGAGCAGCCAGCCGGCTCCGGGAAGACCGCCGAGCGGCCCGCGGCGCGGCTGGGGGAGCTGCCCGACGGGCTGACCGTCCGGGAGGCCGAGGTGCTGGCGCTGATCGCCGAGGGGCTGTCCAACGCCGAGATCGCCCGGAGGCTCTTCGTCAGTCCGGCGACCGTGAAGACCCACATCAACAATCTGTTCGCCAAGACGGCGGTGCGGGACCGGGCGCAGGCGGTCGCCTACGCCTTCCGACACGGAATCACCGGGACGCAGCAGTAGTCGGATGAGTGTCTGTCGGATGATCGATCACCTCATCGAGTGAACGTATCTGCGATGGTCAGGGGCGCTGTCCGGGGGCCGCCATCATGGTTCGGGTCAGAACATCCGGCCGTCCAGGAGCAGCAGTGCCACAGCAGCAGACGAGCAGTCCCGGACCGGGACAGCAATTCGACTGGTGGGCCGCTCCGGCCGCCGGCACCCCCGTTGAGTCCGCCGAGCCATCGGCCGCGCACCGCCGGACGGCGGTACCGGCGCAGTCGGGCCCCGACCGTACGGACCACGCCCGTACGGCCCAGTCGGCGGAGGCCGTCGTCGGGTCAGTGGCCGTCGGCGCACCGGTCCACGGGGCCGCCGACGAGCCGTTCGCCCAGTCCGACCCCGACGACGGGGAGTCACCGGCCGTACCGCACGCGCCACTTGACGAGGAGCCGGTCGCCGACCGCACCGAGGTCTACCGGGCGGTCCAGGCCAGCGACACGTTCCGCGAGATCCGCCGCAGCTACCGGACCTTCGTCTTCCCGATCACCAGCGCCTTCCTCGCCTGGTACCTGCTGTTCGTCGCCGCCCAGGCCGGAGCCCCCGACCTGATGCGCAGGACGGTGGCCGGTCCGCTCAACGTGGCCTGGCTGCTGGGCCTGCTGCAGTTCGCCTCGACCTTCCTGCTCACCTGGCTCTACGCCCGCAACTCCCGGACCAAGCGCGACCGCGCCGCCCTGGGCCTGCGCTGGGACACCCAGGACCAACTGCGATGACGACCGTGATGCCCACCATGCCCACCGACGCCGCCGTGGCCGCCGTACGGACCGCGGTGCGCACCGCGGTGACGACCGCCACCCCGCCGCCCGTCGCCCCCACCGGCGACCATCACTCGCTCGCGATCGCGCTCTTCGCCGTCGTCGTCCTGGTCACCCTGGGGGTCACCCTCTGGGTCGGCCGCCAGGGCAACGCCGCCGAGGACTTCTTCGCCGGCGGCCGCGACTTCACCCCCCTGCAGAACGGCTTCGCGCTCTCCGGGGACTACCTCTCCGCCGCCTCCTTCCTGGGCGTCGCCGGGCTGATCGCGCTGTACGGCTACGACGGCGTGCTCTACAGCATCGGCTTCCTGGTCGCCTGGCTGGTGGTGCTGATGCTGGTCGCCGAACTCGTCCGCAACGCCGGCCGGTACACCCTCGCCGACGTGCTCGCGCTGCGGCTGCGCCGCCGCAGGGTGCGCGCCGCGGCCGGCGGCGCCAGCGTCGTGGTCACCCTGCTCTACCTGGTGGCCCAGATGGTCGGCGCCGGCTCGCTGGTCGCCCTGCTGCTCGGCACCGGCAGCCCGCACGCCCGCACCTGGACCATCATCGCCGTCGGCGCCCTGATGATCGTCTACGTCACCATCGGCGGGATGCGGGCCACCACCTGGATCCAGATCATCAAGGCCTTCCTGCTGACCGGCGGTTCGGTCCTGCTCACCGTGCTGCTGGTGGTCCGCTTCCACGGGGACCTCGGCGAGCTGATGCGCCAGGCCGCCCAGCACAGCGGCGCCGGGCACCGCTACCTGGAGCCCGGACTCAAGTACGGCGGCAGCCTCACCAGCCGGCTGGACTTCGTCAGCCTCGGCCTCGGCCTGGTGCTCGGCACCGCCGGCCTCCCGCACATCCTGTCCCGCTTCTACACGGTGCCCACCGCGCGGGCCGCCCGCCGCTCCACGATGTGGGCGATCGGCCTGGTCGGCAGCTTCTACCTGATGGCGATCGTGCTCGGCCTCGGCGCCACCGCGCTGATCGGCTCGGCCGAGGTGCGGCACGCCAACTCGGCCGGGAACACCGCCGTTCCGCTGCTCGCCCTGATGCTCGGCGGCGGCAACGGCAGCACCGGTGGGGTGGTGCTGTTCGCGCTGATCTCGGCGATCGCCTTCGCCACCATCCTCGCGGTGGTCGCCGGGCTGACCCTGGCCTCCTCGGCCGCCTTCGCCCACGACATCTGGGCCGGCGCCTGGCGCGCCCGGCCGGGGCGCGAGCAGACGCAGGACGGCCGCGGGCGGCGCCGCCGGGGCGAGGCCGTCCCGGCCTCCCGGGCGGCGAAGGAGTCGGAGTCCGAGGTCAGCGAACAGCAGGAGGTGGTGGTCGCCCGGATCGCCGCCGCCGGGATCGGTGCGACGGCGATCGTGATCAGCCTCTTCGCCCAGCAGCTGAACGTCGCCTTCCTGGTCGGCCTGGCCTTCGCCGTCGCCGCCTCGTCCAACCTGCCGGTGCTGCTGTACAGCCTGTTCTGGTCGCGGTTCACCGCGCGCGGCGCGGTCTGGGCGGTGTACGGCGGGCTGATCCCGGCGATCGTGCTGGTGTGCTTCTCGCCGGTGGTGTCCGGCTCCGCCGAGGCGCTGTTCCCGGGCGTCGACTTCCACTGGTTCCCGCTGGAGAACCCGGGCATCGTCTCCATCCCGCTCGGCTTCCTGGCCGGCTGGATCGGCACGGTCACCTCGTCCGAGCCCGCCGACCCGGACCGGTTCGCCGAGCTGGAGGTACGGGCCCTCACCGGTGCGGGCGCGGCCTGAGCCGTCGCGCCCGGGGAACCCCGGCGGGCCTGGGGCCGCCGGGGTTCCCCCCTGTCCGGCCCCTGTCCGGCCCCGGGCCGGAACCGGGGCGCGCCTCAGGCCCGGGCCGCCGGCGCGTAGCGGTGCTCCGGACGGCCGGTGTCGCCGTACCGCAGGGTCAGCCGCAGCCGGCTGTCCCGCTCCAGCTGCTTGAGGTAGCGCTGCGCCGTGGAGCGGCTCAGCCCGGTGGCCTCGGCGACCTCCTGGGCGGAGAGCGGCCGGCCGGCTCGGCGCAGCACGCCCATCACCAGGTCGGTGGTGGGCGCCGAGTGGCCCTTGGGGAGCGTTCCGGCCGGGGCGGCGGCGCTGCGCAGGGTCGCGAACAGCCGGTCCACCTCGTCCTGGCCGGCCTCCCTGGCCGGGGCGGCGAGCGCGTGCCGCAGCTGCGCGTACGCCACCAGCTTGTCCCGCAGTCCGGCGAAGGTGAACGGCTTGACCAGGTACTGGAGCGCGCCGTGCTGCATCGCGGCGTGCACCGTCGACACGTCCCGGGCGGCCGTCACCATCATCACGTCGCAGGCCACCTGGCGGTCCCGAAGGCGGCGCACCAGGGCCAGGCCGGTCTCGTCGGGCAGGTGGTGGTCGAGCAGCAGCAGGTCCACCGGGCGGCGCTCCACGGCGGCCAGTGCCTCCCCGGCCGAGTGCGCGGTGCCGGTCACCCGGAAGCCCGGGACCCTCGCCACGTACGCGGCGTGCACGTCCGCGACCCGGAAGTCGTCGTCCACCACGAGTACGTCGATCATCACGCCTCCACGAGCCGAGTGGTGAGCAGGGCCTCGGGCAGCTCGACGGTGAAGCGGGCGCCGCCGAGCGGCCCGCCGTCGAGCACGATCCGGCCGCCGGTCCGTTCGACCAGCCGCCGCACCATCGCCAGCCCCAGCCCGCGCGGACGGTGCGCGGGCGCGTCCTTGCTGGTCCACCCCTCTTCGAAGACCTGCTCGCGCAGTTCCTCCGGCACCCCCGGGCCGCTGTCCGCGACCTGCAGCAGCAGGGTCGGGCCGGCCGCGGCCAGGCTCACCTCCACCCGGCCCCCGCCGCCCGCAGCCAGTGCGTCCACCGCGTTGTCGATCAGGTTGCCGAGCACCGTGACCAGTGCCCGGGCGTCCACCACGGCGTCCGGCAGGTGCGCCGCCGGGGCCAGCGCCAGCCGTACCCCGCGCTCGCCCGCCACCGCGGTCTTGCCCGCCAGCAGCGCGGCCACGTGCGGGTCCTGCACCTGCTCGGCGATCCGCGCGGCGACCACCGCGTGCGAGCCGGACTGCTCCGAGATGAACGCCACCGCCTGCTCGTGGCGGCCCAGCTCCAGCAGGCCCAGCAAGGTGTGCATCCGGTTGGCGTGCTCGTGGTCCTGGGCCCGCAGGGCCTCGGTGAGGCTGCGGGTGGTGTCCAACTCGCGGACCAGCGACTCCAGTTCGGTGCGGTCGCGGAGGGTCACCACCGCGCCTCCCTCGGGCGTGGCCGTCCGGTTCACCACCAGGACGCGGTCGTCCCGGACGGCCGGCAGGTCGGTGCCGGGGATCCGTCCGGCGAGCACGTCCGCCAGCCGGCCGGGCGGCAGCACCGCGCCGATCGGGCGGCCGGCGCAGTCCTCGGGCAGGCCGAGCAGCCGCAGGGCCTCGTCGTTGGCCAGCCGGATCCGGCCGCGCTCGTCCAGCGCCACCATGCCCTCGCGGATGCCGTGCAGCATCGCCTCCCGCTCCACCAGCAGCGCGGAGATGTCGGCCAGCGCGATGTTGTGGGTGCGGCGCTTGAGGCGGCGGGCCAGGAGCAGGGTGGCGATCGTCCCGGCGGCCAGACCGGCGGCCGCGCACAGCAGGATCCCGGTGAGCATCGTCAGCAGTCGGCGGCGGATCGAGTCGTCGCTGATGCCGACCGACACCTCGCCGACGATCCGGCCGTCCGCCATCCGCAGCGGCACCTTGCCGCGGGCGGTGCGGCCCAGGGTGCCCTCCTGGATGGCGGTGACGCTGCGGCCGCTGAGGGCCGGCTCCGGGTCGGTGCTGACCCGCTGGCCGATCCGGCCCGGGTCGGTGTGCGAGAGCCGGATGCCGTCCAGGTCGGTGACCACCACGAAGCTGGCGCCGGTGGCCAGCCGGATCTGCTCGGCGTTGCGCTGCGCGGCCACCACGTCGCGGGCGGCGGCGGCCCGGGCGATGCTCTCGTCGGTGGCGGTGGCCTGGGCGATCGACAGCGCCCGCTGCATCGCGTCGTGGTCCAGCTCGCTGCTGACCGGGGCCAGGAACAGTCCGGCGGTCACGGCGGTGACCCCGACGGTGACGACGGTCTGGCTCAGCAGCAGTTGGGCGAAGACCCGGCGGGGTCCGCGGGGGAGCTTCATCCGGGCCTCCTCTCGGCGGCTGCGGGGGATCGGGCGTCCTCGGAGGGCGGTCGGGGGCGCCGGTGGGTGGGTCGGGACACCCTATGTTTCCGGGGTGTTCCTGTCAGCCGCGTCCCCGCAGTTGTAGCGGAAGCAAAACGAGCAGAACACCCCTCTATGCGGAGAAGTCGCACTACGCGAAGAAGGCTCCCGCCGGGGCCGGGCCCGCTCCTACCTTTCCGGGGCAGGCACAGACCCCGGAGGATGGACATGAGCAACACCCCGGCGATCGAGCTGACCGGCGCGACCAAACGGTTCCGCACCCCGTCCGGGGCGCTGCACACCGCCGTCCGCGATCTCGATCTGACCGTCGCCCAAGGCGAGTTCGTCGCCGTCGTCGGCCCCACCGGCTGCGGCAAGTCCACCACGCTGACCCTCGTCAGCGGCTTGGAGGAGCCCACCGAGGGCGAGGTCCGGGTGTACGGCGAGCCCGTGCGCGGGATCGACCCCAAGGTCGGCTTCGTCTTCCAACAGGACGCCGTCTTCCCGTGGCGCACCGTCCTGTCCAACGTGACGGCCGGCCCGCGCTTCCGCGGCGTGCCCGCCGCCGAGGCCAGGGAGCGGGCCCGGGACTGGCTCGGCCGGGTCGGCCTGGCCGCGTTCGAGGACCGCTACCCGCACCAGCTGTCCGGCGGCATGCGCAAGCGCGTCGCGCTCGCCCAGACCTTCGTCAACGACCCGGCGATCCTGCTGATGGACGAGCCCTTCTCGGCGCTGGACGTGCAGACCAGGGCGCTGATGTCGGACCAGCTGCTGGAGCTGTGGGCCGGTACGGGCTCGTCCGTCGTCTTCGTCACCCACGACCTGGACGAGGCCATCGCGCTCGCCGACCGGGTCGTCGTCATGACGGCCGGCCCCGCCACCGTCAAGGAGGTCTTCACCGTCGACCTGCCCCGCCCGCGCACCGTGGAGGCCGTCCGGCTGGAGCCGAGGTTCGTCGAGCTGTACCGCGAGATCTGGGCCTCGCTCGGCGAAGAGGTGCGCATCACCAGGGAGAGAGGAGCGGGTCGTGCCGCTTGAGACCGCGTCCGCATCCGAGTCCGCGCCCGTGCCGGCCGGCGCCGGGAAACCCACGGCCGTCACGACGAGAACCGAGGCCCGCGAACGGGCCGCCCGCCAACGGAAGTCGCTTGTCCACGGCGCCCGGGCCGCGGTGCTGCTCGCCTTCCTGGGGCTGTGGGAGGTCTGCGCCCGTACGGACGTCATCGACCCGTTCAACTTCTCCCAGCCGTCGAGGATCTGGGACCAGATATGGCAGTGGATCACCCACGGCACCGCCCAGGGCTCACTCGGCGAGCAGATCGGCTACACCCTCTACGAGGCCCTCACCGGCTGGGTGATCGGTGTCGTCGGCGGTGTGCTGCTGGGCATCGCGCTCGGCCGGATCCGCTTCCTGGCCGACGTGTTCGGGCCCTACATCAAGGTGCTCAACGCCATTCCGCGGATCGTGCTCGCGCCGATCTTCCTGATCTGGTTCGGCCTGGGCCCGGCCTCCAAGGTCGCCTCCGCGGTGGTGCTGGTGTTCTTCCCGGTGTTCTTCAACGCCTTCCAGGGCGCCCGCGAGGTGGACCGCAACCTCGTCGCCAACGCCCGCATACTCGGCGCCGACAACCGCAAGGTCACCCTCCAGGTGGTCATCCCCGCCGCCACCACCTGGATCTTCACCAGCCTGCACGTCAGCTTCGGCTTCGCGCTGATCGGCGCCATCGTCGGCGAGTACATCGGCGCCACCAAGGGCCTCGGCCTGCTCGTCGCGGCCGCCCAGGGCACCTTCAACGCCGCGGGCGTGTACGCGGCCATGACCATCCTCGCCGTCGTCGCCCTGCTCACCGAGGGGCTGCTGACCTTCGCCGAGAAGAAGCTGTTCCGCTGGAAGCCCGCCGACGCGGGCGACGGCCGCTGAACTCCCCCTGTCAGAACCGAGAAAGAGGCCCCCACCCATGCGCCCCAACCCGACCGGCAGATCAGCCGCGGCCGCCCTCGCCGCCGTCCTGCTCCTCCCGCTCTCCGCCTGCGCCAACGACGCCGCCACCGCCGGCCACGGAGCCGTCGCCGCCCCCGCCGGGCAGCAGGTCGACGGGCCCAAGGTCAAGATCATGGTCGGTGGCCTGGACAAGGTCATCTACCTGCCCGCGATGCTCACCCAGCGGCTCGGCTTCTTCGCCGAGGCCGGCGTCAACGTCGAGCTGATGACCGAGCCCGCCGGCGTCAACGCCACCACCGCGCTGCTCGCCGGGGACGTCCAGGGCGCCGTCGGCTTCTACGACCACACCATCGACCTCCAGGCCAAGGGCAAGAAGGTCGAGTCCGTGGTGCAGTTCGCCCAGGCGCCCGGCGAGGTCGAGGTGGTCTCCGCCAAGCAGGCCGACGCGATCAGGTCCGGCGCCGACTTCAAGGGCAGGAAGCTCGGCGTCACCAGCATCGGCTCCTCGACCGACTTCCTCACCAAGTACCTCGCGGTCAAGAACGGCACCGCCGTCAGCGAGTTCAGCCCGATCGCGGTCGGCGCCGGCCAGACCTTCATCGCCGCGCTCCAACAGGGCAGCATCGACGCCGGGATGACCACCGACCCGACCGTCGCCGCCGTCCTGGACAAGGGCCTCGGCAAGGTCCTCTACGACATGCGCACCCCCGAGGGCTCGCGCGAGGCGCTCGGCGGCCTCTACCCGTCCTCGTCGCTGTACATGAACACCGACTGGGTGGAGAAGAACAGGGACACCACCCAGAAGCTCGCCGACGCCTTCGTGAAGACCCTGAAGTGGATGGCCACCCACAGCCCCGAGGAGATCGCCGCGAAGATGCCCGCCGACTACGCGCAGGGCGGCGCCGAACAGTACGCGGCGGCGATCAAGGCGACCCTGCCGATGTTCACCACGGACGGCGTGATGCCGGCCGACGGGCCGAAGACCGTGCTCGCCGTGCTCGCCGCGTTCCACCCGGACGTCAAGGGCAAGGAGGAGTCGATCGACCTGGCGAAGACGTACACCACGGAGTTCGTCGGCAAGGCCACCGGCTGACCCCCGGCGCCTGCGGCCCCGCCCGCGGTGCCCCCCGCCGCTGCGGTCCCGCGCCCACCCCCACAGGCGCGGGGCCGTAGCGCTTCAGACCCCTCGTACGGACAGCACGTCCATCCGCGAGGGCGTCCCCGCCGCCTTGCCGCAGCTCTCCGGACGCGCCGGCTCGCTGGCCGCCTCGATCACGTCCACCTCCCAGGACCGGCCGTCCCGGTGCAGCACCCCGACCACCCAGCGACCCTCGCCGTCCGGCCGCTGGGCCAGCGTCAGCGCGTCCACCCGGGTCTCGCCGATCAGCTCCCGCACCGCGTGCTCGGCCGCCTGGCCCGGACGCTCCCAGCCCGAGCAGCCGCGCGACCACTCCGGCACCGTGTGCCCGGCCGCCGTCGCCGCCAGCACCTCCTTGGCGGTCTCCGGCGTCAGCCGCCCGTACGCGTAGCCGTACGGCAGCACCAGCATGGTGGGGGAGAAGCGGTGCCCGCCCAGGTGGGTGACCTCCCACACCTCGCTGTGCCCGGCCGCGGCCAGCTCCGCCGCGAGCGGACGGCCCAGCAGCGCGCAGCAGCGGTCCCGCCGCCCGTTGGTGCACACCAGGGCCACCGGGCCACCGACGTGCTCCGCCCCGAAACCGGTGTGGTCACCGGCGCCCAGCGCGGCGAAGTCCAGCTCCAGCAGCTCCGCCGGATCCGCCACCCCCGCCCGGCGCACCCAGCCGCGGCCGGGCACGGTGTGCGCCACCAGCACCTCGTGGCGCGCGGTCGGCAGGCAGTCGGCGTGCCGCCCGGGCCGTCGGATCAGGGCCACCCGCACGCCCGTCCCGGCCGCGGCCGCCTCCAGCGCCCGCCCGACCGCGGCGTCCAGATGGCTCTCGCCCAGCGCCTTCGCGCCCCACGGTCCGTTCTGCTCCACCAGCAGCCAGGTGGTGGCCACCGCCGCCGTCGCGGCCAGCGGCTCCGAAAGTTCACGCGACACGGTCGCACAGGTGCTCACTTGGGCAAGGCTACCCTCACCTGATCGCCTTCAGTCGATCACCCGAACGCGGCCTTCACTCGTTGCGCGACCGCCTCGTCCACTGTGTCGTACGGCGGCTCGGAGACGGTCGGGAGGTCGGCGAACTCCAGGTGGATGCTGCGGACGACGTCCGCGAACAGCTCGGAGTACAGCCCCCAGTCCTCGGAGCACGGGGTGCTCAGCTCCAGCGAGAGCAGCTGGGACTCGTTCGGCAGCGGCAGGTGCACCTGGATCACCGAGGTGGTCAGCACCCCGTCGACGAGCGGGACCGCCAGGCCGTCCAGCGGGGTCGACCCGTCGTCGAGCGCGGTCGCCACGGCGTCGATCACCGCCGCCGCCCGGCCGGCCGGCAGCTCGATCGCCGTCACCTCCGCCTCCGGACGGGCCCGGGCCAGCCGGGCGAGCAGGAAGTCCACCGCGCCCGCGTAGTCGGTGCCGACCAGCGGGCACACCGAGGCCACGATCGATGCCGTGCTCGGACGGCCGTCCACGTCCACCAGGCACATCCCGGCGTGGATCACCCCGGCCTCGGCCATCGGCGGGATCAGCCCGGCCAGTGCCACGGCCCAGCGCACCCGCACCTCCTCGGACCGGGAGGCCAGCACCTCGCAGACCAACTCCCAGAGCTCCTCGGCCACCTGGTCGTCGGTGCCGAGCACCGGGACCTCGTGGAAGGCGGGGGGGACGACGAAGCGGATCTGGAGGCGGGTGTCCCCGGTGGTTATCGGAATGTCCATCGGGCCTTCCACGGAGGTCATGAGGGCTTGCGGATCCGGTTGCGGACATCCAGCCAGGCCGGCGGGACGGGGACCGGGACGCCGTACGCGCGAGCCTCGATCAGCAGGTCTAGGTAGGCGTTGGCATGGTCGTGCATCCCGGAGCGATGCCAACTCCGGTACGACTTCAGAGCCGGCAGGGCCGCGCACACAGCGACGGCCACCAGCCCGATGGCGGCTGATCGGAACTGTTGGGCGCGCTCGATGTGAGAGGGATCCTGGCCGATGGAGAAGACGGTCACGGCCGTGATCAGAGCCAGAATGGAGACCGACCTCCACACGAGGTGCCAGTGACGGCAGCGCCGCAAGGTGGTGAGCAGTCCCCGGACGGCCTGTTCGTTGAGGAAGTCAAGGCCGTACGGAGCGCCGATCTCACGTGCCCGGCCGGCCAGTGCCCAGTGGCGCGTGAGTGCGGCGGTCGGCAGCACCGGGAACTTCGGGTCGATGACGGCGTCTGTCGGCCACCACGAGCCGGGCTGTGCGGGAGCGGTGGGCGGAGGCGCAGCGGAGGGGTACGGGGCAGGGGCGGCCGGTGCTTGCGGAGTGGCCGCGGCGCCCTGTTCCCACGAAGCCCGATCGGCGTCGGCCCCCCACTCGCTGGGAATCTGGAACGTCAGCCCGGCACGTCGGGCCTGATTCAGCAGACCGATGTACGCGGTGAAGTGTACGGAGGCGCTGTTCTTCGCCGAGCTGTGGTTCATGCCACGCAGCCAGACTGCGATCCCGGCCGGACCCCCGAGGATCGCTGCTGCCCAGTTGCCCGTGACCAAGGAGACCACGATTCCACCGAGGACGAGGAGGAAGGCGGCCTCGTCGTGCCAGTCCTGCTGCCCCCGCTTCCGCATGTGCTTGATCACCACGTTGCGGGCCACGTCGTCGTTCAACAGGGTGACCCCGTAGAGCGTTTCGGCCCGCCATGCCGCCTCGGCCACCTCGGGCACGGCAGCGAGCTGTCCGCCCGAAACCGGCAGCGTCACATGGAGGTCCTTGACCATGAGCTGCTCCTCTCTCAGCCGACGGCGTTCAGAAACGGTGCGGCCGCCGGTCGGTACGCGGGCTTCGGAAGCGGCCCCGGGGCCTCGACGCAGGACTCCCGGGCCTTCTCCTTCTCCGCGTCGTGGTAGAAACCGTAGGCAAGTCCGTTCGCCTTGTTCGTGATCGTGACCGCGCGGGGATCCACTTCGATGCCCGCCTTCTTGAGCCCGCCGACGATGGCCTTGGTCGATATCGGGTTCACGGTCTTCTCGAAGAGGCCCGCGCCGGCGGCCGAGGTGCGATCGGCGACGCCGGCTCCCTCGGCGGCTACCGACGTCCTGATGTTCCTGATCGGGGCTCGGATCACCTTGTTGACGACGCCCACACCCTGAACCTTCGTGATCGACTTCCCGGCGGTGGCGAAGCCCTTGACGGCGCCGACGCCGGGGATCACCCCGAGCCCGTCCAGCCCGATCTTCAGCCAGGAGACTTCCTGGCCACGGGACTTGGCGATGCTGTGCCCGGCCATCGCGGCCGCGCTGGTCAGCATGGCCGCGGCGCCCAGGATCGGGCCGGCCCCGGGGATCACCAGCGCCGCGATGGCCAACCCCGCCGAGATCTTGGACAGGTCGTCGGCGTGCTCGGCCAGGAAGTCCAGCGACTTCTGCCACGCGTGCTCCACCTTGTCCAGCATCCGCTTGAGGAAGCTCGGGTCCGGCGGGTGGTGCCGGGACGCCTCCATGATGGCCTTGGCGGCCACCTCGGCCTTGTTCTTGTGGTCCGACAGCTGCTTGTGGCCGCTCGCGATCAGCTCGTCGAGCTGGTGCACGAGCTGCTGCTGGGCCTGGAGCTCGGCCTCGAAGTCGGCCTTGGCCTTCGCCCGGGCCGCCGTGTCGGCGGACTGCGCGGAGGCGTCGAGGGCCTTTCCCGCAGCGTCGCACTGGATGTTCACCTCGCCCAGCCGGGAGCGCAGCTCGACGGCCTGGGCCTCCATGGTCCGGCCGGTGGAGAGCAGCCCGGTGAGCTGGGTGTGCCAGGACTTGAGGGCTCGGGAGCAGGCGGCCATCGATTCGTGGCCCTGGGTGAGGTACTTGGGCAGTTCGCCCAGCTTGCCGGCGAAGTTGCGGGCGGCTTCGCCCTGCCAGGCGCTGCCCTCGGAGCCGAGGTCGGCGAGCGCGTGGCGCAGTTCCTCCAGTTCGCGGGCGACGGTGTCGACGTCCGCGTACATCTTGGCGATGGCCGGGAGGTCCCCCGGGGCCGGGCAGAAGCCGAGGCCCGGCCAGTTCGTGTCACTCATGGTGGAAGTCAGTCCCCCTGCGTGTGGGCTCAGGTCGCGCCGAGGCCCTTGGCGGTGCCCTGCTCGTTGTCCCCGTAGTTCTTGAGCGAGGCGTCCAGGCCCTCGCGCAGGCCGTGGGCGAGCTTGGCCATCCGGCTGATGCCGCCTTGCCAGTGGTCCTCGAAGCCCTTGCAGGCAGAGTCGAGCCGTTCGGTGCCCAACTGTTTGCCCTTGCCGAGGTTTTCCAGGCTCTTGGCGACAGCCCCCATGCGGATGCCGCATTCGTCGAGTTGTTTGGCCACCGTTCTCATCCGGCCCATGTCGATCTTGAATTCCTCGGCCAACTTCCCGCCCCCGGAGATGGTGATGTGCTGTTGGAGCACCTGTTCGGCGAACCTAACCCATGGGTGGGCAAAGTTCCGGCCATGCCCGGGAATTGGTGATCGCCGTTCCGCATTCCCGGTCGGACGGGCACGAAAAAGCGGAGGGGTACCGGATGGTCTCCGGTACCCCTCCGCCCGAGCGAGGGCGAGAGCCGCTACGCCGGGCCGGCGACCACCGCGATCGGGGTGGTGACCGGAGTGCCGGAGCCGTCGCGGCGCGGGTCACGCTCGGGCAGCTCGACCGGGGCGCCCTTGGCGGTGGCGGCACGGGCCGGGGCGGCACCGGCCCAGGCGAAGGCCAGGCCGTCCTCACCGCGCAGGAAGCGCTGGCAGCGCACACCACCGGTGGCACGGCCCTTGCGCGGGTACTGCTCGAACGGGGTGACCTTCCAGGTCGTCTGCTCGCCGTCGGACAGCGTGCCCGTGGCCGTGGCCACCGAGACCACCACCGCGTCCGCCGCCGGATCCACCGCCGTGAAGGACAGCACCCGGGCGCCGTCCGACAGCTTGATGCCCGCCATGCCGCCCGCCGGGCGGCCCTGCGGACGCACCTGGCCCGCCGGGTAGCGCAGCAGCTGGGCGTCCGAGGCGATGAAGACCAGGTCCTCCTCGCCGGTGCGCAGTTCGACCGCGCCCACCAGCTCGTCACCCTCCCTGAGGGCGATCACCTCGAACTCGTCCTTGTTCGCCGGCCACTCCGGCACCACCCGCTTCACCACGCCCTGCAGCGTGCCCAGCGCCAGCCCCGGCGAGGACTCGTCCAGCGTGGTCAGCGCCAGCACCCGCTCCCCGGCCTCCAGCCGCAGGAACTCGCCCACCGCGGCCCCGCCCGCCAGCGTCGGCGACGGCGTCGGAGGCAGTGCCGGCAGGTCGATCACCGGCAGCCGCAGCACCCGGCCCGCGGACGTCACCACACCGACGTCCGCCCGCGCCGTCGCGTGCACCGCCGACACGATCACGTCGTGCTTCGCCCGCTTCTCCGACACCTCGAACGGCTCGCCGTCCGTCGTCCGCGCCAGCAGCCCCGTCGACGACAGCAGCACCCGGCACGGGTCGTCCGCGACTTCCAGCGGCACCGCCAGCGCCGCCGACGGCACCGCCCCCGCCTCCAGCAGCACCGTGCGCCGCTCCGTGCCGAACTGCTTCGCCACCGCGCCCAGTTCGGAGGACACCACACTGCGCAGCTTGGTGTCCGACTCCAGGATCTCGGTCAGCTCCGCGATCTCCGCGGTCAGCTTCGCCTTCTCCTGCTCCAGCTCCACCCGGTCGAAGCGGGTCAGCCG
Organism: Kitasatospora sp. NPDC001132; assembly: GCF_053598415.1. Classification (NCBI taxonomy): domain Bacteria; kingdom Bacillati; phylum Actinomycetota; class Actinomycetes; order Kitasatosporales; family Streptomycetaceae; genus Kitasatospora; species Kitasatospora sp. NPDC001132. The sequence continues at coordinate 16,084 of NZ_JBSFKF010000049.1, forward strand.
CCGCAGCGGGGTGTCCAGGATGTACGCCGTCTGCGTCTCCGACAGCGAGAAGCGCTCCATCAGGCGCTCCTTCGCCTGCTGCGCGTTGTCGCTCGACCTGATGATCGCGATGACCTCGTCGATGTCGAGCAGCGCCACCAGCAGGCCCTCGACCAGGTGCAGCCGCTCCTCGCGCTTGCGGCGGCGGAAGTCGCTGCGCCGGCGCACCACGGTGAAGCGGTGGTCGACGTAGACCTCCAGCAGCTCCTTCAGCCCCAGTGTGAGCGGCTGCCCGTCCACCAGCGCCACGTTGTTGATGCCGAAGGTCTCCTCCATCGGCGTCAGCTTGTACAGCTGCTCCAGCAGCGCCTCCGGCACGAAGCCGTTCTTCACCTCGATGACCAGCCGCAGCCCGTGCTCGCGGTCGGTCAGGTCCTTGACGTCCGCGATGCCCTGGAGCTTCTTCGCGTTGACCAGGTCCTTGATCTTCGAGATGACCTTCTCCGGGCCGACGTTGTACGGCAGCTCGGTGACCACGATGCCCTTGCGGCGGGCCGTCACCGCCTCCACCGACGCCGTCGCCCGGATCTTGAAGGTGCCGCGGCCCGACTCGTACGCGTCCCGGATGCCCGACAGGCCCACGACCCGCCCACCGGTCGGCAGGTCCGGTCCGGGCACGAACCGCATCAGCGTGTCCAGGTCCGCGTTCGGGTGCTTGATCAGGTGCCGGGCCGCAGCCACCACCTCGGACAGGTTGTGCGGCGGCATGTTCGTCGCCATGCCCACCGCGATGCCCGTGGCGCCGTTCACCAGCAGGTTCGGGAACGCGGCCGGCAGCGCCAGCGGCTCCTGCTCGCTGCCGTCGTAGTTCGGACCGAAGTCGACGGTGTCCTCGTGGATCGACTCCACCATCGCCATCGACGCGGCCGTCAGCCGCGACTCGGTGTAGCGCATCGCGGCCGGCGGGTCGTCGTTGCCCAGCGAACCGAAGTTGCCGTGCCCGTCGATCAGCGGCAGCCGCATCGAGAACGGCTGCGCCATGCGCACCACCGAGTCGTAGATGGACGCGTCACCGTGGGGGTGCAGCCGGCCCATCACCTCGCCCACCACGCGGGCGCACTTCACGTGCGCGCGGTCCGGGCGCAGGCCCATCTCGTTGGCCTGGTACAGGATGCGGCGGTGCACCGGCTTCAGGCCGTCCCGCGCGTCGGGCAGTGCACGCGAGTAGATCACCGAGTAGGCGTACTCCAGGAAGGAGCCCTGCATCTCGTCCACGACGTCGACGTCGAGGATCCGCTCCTCGAAGTCTCCGGGCGGCGGGGTCTGCGAACTGCGGCGGGCCATCGCGGCGGGGCTCCCTTACGTGTCGCTGGCTGTGTCTCGGTCCGTCTCGGCCGGCCGCCGCGCGCCGTGGGGCGAACGTCGGCCGTCTCCTCGCCACCCCCGCCGCCGGACCCGTCAACCGGGCACCGTCGACAGGGCGCGGCGCCCCCATTGTGGACCCTCGGGCCGACACTCCCGGTCAGCGGCCCTCTTCCGCCCCTGGCGAACGCCCCCCGCGCGCGGACACGAACACGGCTCCCGCGCGTTGCACCACAATGGGGGACGCCACACGAACCCCGACATCGACGACGGGAAGGACCCGAGCGCATGGCCAACCCGGCCCCCGCCTCCAGCCGAGGCATCGCCATCACCGAGCACCGCCTGGCCAACGGCCTGCGCGTCGTCCTCTCCGAGGACCACCTCACCCCGGTCGCCGCCGTCTGCCTCTGGTACGACGTGGGCTCCCGCCACGAGGTCAAGGGCCGCACCGGCCTCGCCCACCTCTTCGAGCACCTGATGTTCCAGGGCTCGGCCAACGTCTCCAACAACGGGCACTTCGAGCTCGTCCAGGGCGCCGGCGGCTCGCTCAACGGCACCACCAGCTTCGAGCGCACCAACTACTTCGAGACCATGCCCGCCCACCAGCTGGAGCTCGCCCTCTGGCTGGAGGCCGACCGGATGGGCTCGCTGCTCGCCGCGCTCGACGAGACGTCCATGGAGAACCAGCGCGACGTCGTCAAGAACGAGCGCCGCCAGCGCTACGACAACGTCCCGTACGGCACCGCCTTCGAGAAGCTCACCGCGCTCTCCTTCCCCGACGGCCACCCGTACCACCACACCCCGATCGGCTCCATGGCCGACCTCGACGCGGCCACCCTGGAGGACGCCCGCACGTTCTTCCGGACGTACTACGCGCCCAACAACGCCGTCCTGTCCGTCGTCGGCGACATCGACCCCGAGCAGACCGTCGCCTGGGTCGAGAAGTACTTCGGCTCCATCCCCGCGCACGACGGCAAGCAGCCGCCGCGCTCCGGCGAACTCCCCGAGACCATCGGCCGCGAGATCCGCGAGGAGATCCGCGAGGACGTCCCCTCGCGCGCCCTGATGGCCGCCTACCGGCTCCCGCACGACGGCACCCGCGAGGCCGACGCCGCCGACCTCGCCCTCACCATCCTCGGCAGCGGCGAGTCCAGCCGCCTCTACAACCGGCTGGTCCGCCGCGACCGCACCGCCGTCGCCGCCGGCTTCGGCCTGCTGCGCCTGGCCGGCGCCCCCAGCCTCGGTTGGCTCGACGTCAAGACCTCCGGCGACGCCACCGTCGAGCAGATCGGCACCGCCGTCGACGAGGAGCTCGCCCGCTTCGCCGCCGAGGGCCCCACCGCCGAGGAACTCGAACGCGCCCAGGCCCAGATCGAGCGCGAGTGGCTCGACCGGCTCACCACCGTCGCCGGCCGTGCCGACGAACTGTGCCGCTTCGCCGTCCTGTTCGGCGACCCCAAGCTGCTCAACGACGCCCTCCCCAAGGTCCTCGACGTCACCGCCGAGGAGGTCCAGGCCATCGCCAAGGCCCGGCTCCACCCCGACAACCGGGCCGTCCTCGTCTACGAGCCCACCGCCGCCGAGACCGACGCCGCTTCCGAAGAGGAGGGTGCCGCCGTATGAGCACCGACTACGTCCCCGCCATGACCTTCCACCCGCAGCCCCAGCCGGGCACGCCCAGCCCCTGGGACTTCCCCGCCCCCGAGCGGGCCGCCCTCGGCAACGGCATCACCGTCCTGCACTGCCACCGGCCCGGCCAGCAGCTGGTCGCCGTCGAGGTGCTGCTCGACGCCCCGCTCGCCGCCGAGCCCGACGGCCTCGACGGCATCGCCGGCATCCTCGCCCGTGCCTTCAGCGAGGGCACCGACACCCTCAGCGCCGAGGAGTTCGCCGCCGAGCTGGAGCGCGCCGGCGCCACCCTCGACGCCCACGCCGACCACCCGTGCATCCGGATCTCCCTGGAGGTCCCCGCCTCCCGGCTCCAGCGCGGCCTGTCCCTGCTGGCCGACGCCCTGCGCGCCCCCGCCCTGCCCGAGGCGGAGATCGAGCGGCTGGTCGCCAACCGCCTGGACGAGATCGTCCACGAGCAGGCCAATCCCGCCCGGCGCGCCGCCAAGGCCCTGTACGCCGAGCTGTTCGACGCCGCCGACCGGCTCTCCCGGCCCCGCGCCGGCACCGCCGACACCGTCAAGTCGATCGACCGCGCGGCCGTCAAGGCCTTCTACGACGCCCATGTGCGCCCCGCGACCAGCACCGTCGTGGTCGTCGGCGACCTCACCGGCGTCGACCTGCCCGCGCTGCTGGAGAGCACCCTCGGCACCTGGACCGCGGCGGCCGCCGAGCCGTCCGCCCACGCCCCGGTCACCGGCGACGACCGCGGCCGCGTCGTCATCGTGGACCGCCCCGGCTCCGTCCAGACCCAGCTGCTCATCGGCCGGATCGGGCCCGACCGCCACGACCCGCTCTGGGCCGCCCAGATCCTCGGCACCTACTGCCTGGGCGGCACCCTCACCTCCCGCCTCGACCGCGTCCTGCGCGAGGAGAAGGGCTACACCTACGGCGTGCGGGCCTTCGCCCAGCCGCTGCGCTCGGCCGCCGACGGCAGCGGGCGCGCGATGCTCGCCATCAGCGGCTCGGTGGACACCGCCTCCACCGCCCCGGCGCTGGCCGACACCTGGACCATCCTGCGCACCCTCGCCGCCGAGGGCCTCACCGACGCCGAGCGCGACGAGGCCGTGCAGTTCCTGGTCGGCGTCGCCCCGCTGAAGTACGAGACCGCGGGCTCGGTCGCCGGCACCCTGGCCGACCAGGTGGAGCAGCACCTGCCGGACGACTACCAGGCCGAGGTCTACCGGCAGCTCGCCGAACTGCCCACCGCCGCCGCCACCGAGGCGGTCGTCGCGGCCTTCCCGCCGGACCGCCTCGTCACCGTCCTGGTCGGCGACGCCGCCGTGATCGCCGACGACGTGCGGGCGCTCGGCATCGGCGAGGTCACCGTCGTCAGCTGATCCGTCCGTCGGATCCCCGTCCGGCCCGGTGGAGCACCCGCTCCGCCGGGCCGGACGCGTTGTTAAATCCGTTGCGGGCCGCCCCCGTTCCGTGGATAGATGTTCCCCGGCGCACCGCACGTGCGAACCGGCGACGAAGGAAGGGAGGCGGTCACCATGCGGGTCGAGCGAGTCATACGACGCTCCCCACGGCCGTACTCCCCCTGTCCCGTCGCCCTGGGCCGCTGAGCCCCACCCCCTGAACTTCCCCGAGCCGCGCCGGGATTCCACGCGCGGCAGCATCCTCACGTGAACTTCCCGACCTCTGGAGGTCGTTCGACCATGACGTACACCGAGGTGCCCGGCGTCCGGGTGCCGATCCGGATGTGGACCGACCCGGCGACGGTCGAGGGCCAGGCCCTGCAGCAGCTGCGCAACATCAGCTCCCTGCCCTGGCTGCACGGCCTCGCCGTGATGCCCGACGTCCATCTGGGCAAGGGCGCCACCGTCGGCTCCGTCATCGCCATGAAGGACGCGGTCTGCCCGGCGGCCGTCGGCGTCGACATCGGCTGCGGCATGAGCGCGGTGAAGACCTCGCTCACCGCCGAGGACCTCCCGGACGACCTCTCCGGCCTGCGCCGCGAGATCGAGCGGGCCATCCCGGTCGGCCGCGGCCTGCACACCGACCCGGTCGACCCGGCGAAGCTGCAGGGCTTCCGCGCGACGGGCTGGGACGACTTCTGGCGGCGCTTCGACGGCATCGCGGAGGACGTCAGGTGGCGCCGCGAGCGGGCGATGCAGCAGATGGCCACGCTCGGCGGAGGAAATCACTTCATAGAACTGTGTGTCGATACGACTGATGCGGTCTGGCTGATGCTCCACTCCGGTTCCCGCAACATCGGCAAGGAGCTGGCCGAGCACCACATGAGCACCGCCCGCTCGCTGCCGCACAACCAGGGCCTGATCGACCAGGACCTGGCCGTCTTCCTCGCGAAGACCCCGGAGATGGCGGCCTACCGCCAGGACCTCTTCTGGGCGCAGGAGTACGCGAAGCACAACCGCGCGGTGATGATGGCGCTGTTCCAGGACGTCGTCCGGCGGGAGTTCCCCAAGGCGGAGGTCGCCTTCGACGAGGTGATCAGCTGCCACCACAACTACGTGTCGGAGGAGCGGTACGACGGCGTCGACCTGCTGGTGACCCGCAAGGGCGCGATCCGGGCCGGCTCCGGGGACCTCGGGATCATCCCGGGCTCGATGGGGACGGGTTCCTACATCGTCCGCGGCCTGGGCAACGCGGCGTCGTTCAACTCCGCCTCGCACGGCGCCGGCCGCAAGATGAGCCGCAACGCGGCGAGGAAGCGGTTCACCACCCAGGACCTGGTCGAGCAGACCAAGGGCGTGGAGTGCCGCAAGGACGGCGGCGTGGTGGACGAGATCCCGGGTGCCTACAAGAACATCGAGAAGGTCATCGAGCAGCAGAAGGACCTCGTCGAGGTGGTCGCGCACCTCAAGCAGGTCGTCTGCGTGAAGGGCTGAGACCGAAAGCCGATCGGGGTGCCGCCACACTGTGGCGGCACCCCGATCGGGTGGGTGTTGCGAGCTCAGACCGCGGCGGGGAGCTCGTCGAGGCCCTCGGAGACCAGCTTGGCGAGGCGGTCGAGGGCGTCGTCGGCGTTCTCGGCGTCGGAGGCGAGGATGACCTCGTCGCCGCCCTGGGCGCCCAGGCCGAGGAGGCCGAGCATGGAGGCGGCGTTGACCGGATTGCCGCCCGGCTTGGCGATGGTGATCGGCACGCCGGTGGCCGTGACGGCCCGGACGAAGACGGAGGCGGGACGGGCGTGCAGGCCCTCGGCCCAACCGATGGTGACGCGGCGCTCAGCCATGAGACGTGCCTTTCCGGTGAAGCTGGTCACGGCCGTGCTCGGGGGAGCGGGGGAAGCGGCCATGTTGTCTAGACCAGTGTTGCACGCAGGTGGCCCCTGGGAACCGCTGCGTTCAGGAGTTGTGATTGTTTCTTTTCGGGGCATAAAACCCGGTCGATGGTCCTGTCCACCCTGCCGTGGGCACGCGTCCGGCGCCATCCGGCTCATTGCCGGATAACCTGACGAATGTGGAAGACCCCGCGGTGGCGAGCCCCGAGCAACCCGACTACCCGCAGCACTGGGAAGCGGACGTCCTGCTGCGCGACGGAGGCACGGCCCGGATCCGTCCGATCACGCCCGACGACGCCGGACGGCTCGTGGAGTTCTACGAGCAGGTGTCGGACCAGTCCAAGTACTTCCGGTTCTTCGCCCCCTACCCGCGGCTCTCCGACAAGGACGTCCGCCGCTTCACCCACCACGACTTCGTGAACCGGGTCGGCCTCGCGGTGGTGGTCCGGGACCGCTTCATCGCCACCGTCCGCTACGACCGGATCGACGCCGAGGGCCGTCCCTCCGACACCGGCACCGACGCCGAGGTGGCCTTCCTGGTGCAGGACGCCCACCAGGGCCGCGGCGTGGCCTCCGCCCTGCTGGAGCACATCGCGGCGGTCGCGCAGGAGCGCGGCATCCGCCGCTTCCAGGCCGAAGTGCTGCCGGAGAACCGGAAGATGGTGAAGGTCTTCACCGACGCCGGCTACACCCAGCACCGCAGCTTCGCCGACGGCGTGGTGCACCTGGAGTTCGACCTCGAACAGACCGACCGCTCGCTCGCCGTGATGCGCGCCCGCGAGCACCGCGCCGAGGCACGTTCGGTGCAGCGGCTGCTCACCCCGCGCTCGGTGGCGGTGATCGGGGTCTCCCGCACCCCGCAGACCGTCGGCCGCGCCATCCTGCGCGACCTGCTGGGCGACGACGCCCGGGCCGACCGCCCGGTGTACGCGGTGAACCGCAACGCCGTACCCGGCACCGAGCTGGACGGCGTTCCGGTCCACCGTTCGATTCTGGACATTCCCGGGCCGGTGGACCTCGCGGTGATCGCCGTCCCCGAGGGCGCCGTCCCGGCCGCCGTCGCCGACTGCGGCGCCCACGGGGTGCAGGGCCTGGTGGTGGTCACCGCCGGCTACGCGGAGACCGGCTCGGAGGGCCGGGACCGCCAGCGCGCGCTGGTCCGTCAGGCCCGCGCGGCCGGCATGCGGGTGATCGGCCCGAACGCCTTCGGCCTGATCAACACCGACCCGCAGCGCCCGTTGAACGCCTCGCTCGCCCCACGGCTGCCCGGCCGCGGCGGCTTCGGGATCTTCTGCCAGTCCGGCGCGATCGGTGTGGCCCTGCTGGAGGCCGCCCACAAGCGCGGCCTCGGCGTCTCCTCGTTCGCGTCGGTCGGCAACCGCGCCGACGTCTCCGGCAACGACTTCCTCCAGTACTGGGCCGAGGACGAGGCCACCCAGGTGGTGCTGCTGTACCTGGAGTCCTTCGGCAACCCGCGCAAGTTCACCCGGATCGCCCGCCGCCTCGCCGCCGTCAAGCCGGTCGTGGTGGTCAAGGGCGCCCGGCACACCGGCAGCCTGCCGCCCGGCCACGCCGTCCCCGCCACCGCCACCGGTCTGCGCGACGCCACCGTGGACGCGCTGTTCGAACAGGCCGGCGTCACCCGGGTGTCGACCATCACCGAGCTGTACGACACCGGCGAGCTGCTGGCCCAGCAACCGCTGCCGCCGGGCAACCGGGTCGCGGTGGTCGGCAATTCCGACTCGCTCGGCCTGCTCACCTACGACGCGCTGCTGAGCGCCGGCCTGCGCCCGCGCACGCCCGTCGACCTCACCACCGCCGCGACCGGCGAGAACTTCCGGATCGCCCTGGACGTCGCCCTCGCCGACCCGGCCGTGGACGCGGTGATCGCCGTCGCCATCCCGCCGATCGGCACCTCCGCCCACGCCTTCATGGGCGGCCGGCTGACCGGCGAGGACGACCCCGCGATGGGCTCGGACGACCCGGAGATCGCCGCCGCCCTCCTCGACGCCGGCCACCGCGCCCGGGAGCTGGGCAAGCCGCTGCTGCTCACCCACCTGGCGCTGACCGACCTGCCGGCCCGGTTGCGCCCCGGCGGCATCCCCGCGTACGCGGCGCCCGAACGGGCCGTGCACGCCCTCGCCCACGCCGTGCACTACGCGCAGTGGCGCCGCCGTACGGCCGAGGCGGAGGAGACGGCACGCGTCCCGGAGCTGGACCGGATCGACGAGCCCGGCGCCCGCCGGCTGGTGGAGGCGGCGCTGAGCACCCGGGCCGCCGCCCGCCCGTCGCCCACCACCACCCTTGCCCGAGGCGCTACGCGCCGCACCGTCGTGCTGCGCACCCAGCCCGGCGGCGCCCGGATCACCCTGTCCGAGGCCGAGGCGCAGGAACTGCTGGCCCGCTACGGGATCGACGTCTCGCCGGTGCTGCCGGCCCCGGACGAGGAGGCCGCCGTCAGGGCCGCCGGGACGCTCGGCTACCCGGTGGCGCTGAAGGCGACCGCCCCGCACCTGCGCCACCGCCCCGACCTGGGCAGCGTCCGGCTGGACCTGACCGGTGAGGCGGGCCTGCGCCGCGCCCACCGCGAGCTGGACGCGCTGCTCGGCGGCGCCGCGCCGGCCGACCTGGTGGTCCAGCGGATGGCACCGCGCGGGGTGGACACCGTGATCGCCGCCACGGTGGACCCGGCGGTCGGCGCGATCCTGTCCTTCGGTCTGGCGGGCGCCCCGGCCGAACTGCTGGGCGACACCGCGCACCGGCTGGTTCCGGCCACCGACCAGGACGTCGCCGGGCTGATCCGGGAGGTCCGGGCCGCGCCGCTGCTGTTCGGCTGGCGCGGGGCCGAGGCGGTGGACACCGACGCGCTGGAGGAGCTGCTGCTGCGGGTGTCGCAGCTGGTGGACGACGTGCCGGAGATCGCCTCGGTGGATCTCGAACCGGTGGTCGTGGCCCCGCACGGACTGGCGATCCTGGGGGCGCGGGTGCGGGTCGCACCACTGCCGGTCCGCAGCGATCTGGGTCCGCGCGCCATGAGCACGCTGTAACCTTCCTTGGTTGCGCCCTGCCCGGGCGCTGTTGTCCGAAGCTCGGCGCCGTGCCGCCCGCTTCGTCGGCGGACCATGCCAGGATGGAGATATGGCGAAGACCGGTACCACCACCACTCAGGACCTGCGCTCGGCGATCGAGCGCAGCGGCTACTACCCGGCCCTGGTGTCCGAGGCGGTCGAGTCCGCGGTGGGCCCGGAGCCGATCAGCTCCTACCTGGTGCACCAGGAGACGACCTTCGACGCCAACGAGGTGCGTCGGCACGTGACGGTGCTGGTGCTCACCCCGACCCGGTTCGTGGTGAGCCACACCGACGAGCAGTCCGGCGCCGAGGGCAGCCCGGCGGTGCCGTTCGCGACGACGTCGACGGAGAGCGTCCGACTGGACCGGATCGGCTCGGTCGTGGTGAGCCGGATGGTGGCCAACCCGGAGACGTACACCCCGGGCACCCTGCCGCGCGAGGTGGTGCTGACGATCGGCTGGGGCGCGGTGCAGCGCCTGGACCTGGAGCCGGCCGGCTGCTCGGACCCGAACTGCGAGGCGGACCACGGCTACACCGGTTCCGCCACGGCCGACGACCTCTCGCTGCGGGTGAGCGAGGCCGGTGACGGCCCGGAGACGGTGGCCCAGGCGCTGGTGTTCGCCCGGGCGCTGTCCGACGCGACGATCAACAACGGCCCGCGGGTCTGACCGCCGCCGTCTGACCGCCGCCGTCTGATCGCCGCCGTTTCCGCCCGCTACGAATCCGGTTCCATGTCCTTCGTTCCTGCCGACGGCTTCGACGCCTTCGAGATCCTCGACCCGGCCACGGCCCCCGCGCCCCCGTACGGCAGCGGCTCGCTCTGCGACCTGCTGCCCTCGGTGGCGGCGGGGCTCGGCGTTCCCGGGTTCACCGCGACGCTCCCGATCGCCCCGGCGGACCGGGTGGTGGTGTTCCTGGTGGACGGCCTGGGCTGGGAGCTGCTGCTGCGCCACCCCGAGTACGCGCCGTTCCTGTCCTCGCTCGCCGGGAGTTCGCTGGGGGGCAGCGGCCGTCCGCTGACCGCGGGCTTCCCGTCCACCACGGCGACCTCGCTGGCCTCGGTGGGCACGGGTACGCCGCCGGGCCTGCACGGCCTGGCCGGGTACACCGTGGCGGTGCCGGGCGCCGGCTACCTGATGAACCAGCTCCGCTGGCAGCCGCCGACCGACCCGCACGCCTGGCAGCCGTACCCGACGGTCTTCGAGCGCACCCACGAGGCCGGGGTGGCGACGGCGCAGGTCTCGTCCCCGCTGTTCGCGCAGACCCCGCTGACCAGGGTGGCGCTGTCCGGCGGCACCTTCATGGGCCGCACCACGGGCGAGGAGCGGATGGACCAGGCGGCCGCCTGGCTGGCCGAGCACGACCGGGCGCTGGTGTACACCTACGTCAGCGAGCTGGACGGCGCGGGCCACCGCTTCGGGGTGGACTCGGACGAGTGGCGGATGACGCTGGACGCGGTGGACCGGCTGGCGCGCCGGCTGGCCGAGCAGCTGCCGCCGCGCTCGGCGATGTACGTGACGGCCGACCACGGCATGATCGACATCGCGCCGGAGGACCGGATCGACTTCGACGAGGACTGGGAGCTGGGCGCCGGTGTCGCCCTGCTCGGCGGCGAGGGCCGGGCCCGGCACGTGTACGCGGTGCCGGGGGCGGCGGCCGACGTGCACACGGTGTGGAGCGAGGTGCTGGGCGACCGGATGTGGGTGGCCACCCGGGACCAGGCGATCGCGGCGGGCTGGTTCGGCCCGGTGGTGGACGACCGGGTGTACGCCCGGATCGGCGACGTGGTCGCCGCGGCGCGCGACGACATCGCGATCGTCGCCTCCCGCAACGAGCCCGGCGAGTCCGCGATGATCGGTCTGCATGGTTCGATGACTCCGGTCGAGCAGTTCGTGCCGCTGCTCGAAATCCGCGGCTGATCCGCTCACTTGACTCTTCTGTGCCCGAACTCCCCTGATTTGAAAGGCCCTTGCTCCACCCATGGCTGAACTGGTGTTCTTCTCGGGCACGATGGACTGCGGCAAGTCGACGCTGGCGCTGCAGATGGACCACAACCACACCGCGCGCGGCCGACAGGGCGTGATCCTCACCCGCAACGACCGGGCGGGCGCGGCGACGATCTCCAGCCGGCTGGGCCTGCGCGCGGACGCGGTCGAGGTGACGGACGACTTCGACTTCCACGCCCACGTGGTGCACCGGCTCTCGGCCGGCGGCCGGGTGGACTACCTGATCTGCGACGAGGCCCAGTTCTTCGCCGCCGAGCAGGTCGACCAGCTGGCCCGGGTGGTGGACGAACTGGACATCGACGTCTACACCTTCGGCATCACCACGGACTTCCGCACCCGGCTGTTCCCCGGCTCGCAGCGGCTGATCGAGCTGGCCGACCGGGTGGAGGTGCTCCAGGTCGAGGCGCTGTGCTGGTGCGGCGCGCGGGCCACCCACAACGCCCGGACGGTCGGCGGGGTGATGGTGGTCGAGGGCGCCCAGGTGGTGATCGGCGACATCTCGGTGGCCCGGGACGAGGTCGGTTACGAGGTGCTGTGCCGCCGCCACCACCGCCGCCGGCTGACCGCCGCGACTGCGCGCGCCTCGGTGCTCTCCCCGGACGTGCTGCCCTTCGAGGAGCAGCAGGCCTGAGCCCACCGCGGGCCCGGGATCCGAAGCCGTCCCGGGTCCAGCCGGAGCCGTCCAGGGATCTAGGGGAGCACCTCCAGTACGGAGAAGTGCCCGCCCTGCGGGTCGGCCAGCCGGGCGGCGCGGCCGCGGGCGGTGTCCTGCGGTTCGACCAGGACCCGGCCGCCGAGTTCGACGGTGCGCCGGGCGGTCAGCGCGGCGTCGTGGACCGCGAAGTGGGTGCGCCAGCGCGGCGGGTGGCCGCGCAGCTCGGCGCGGTGCCGGATGCCGGCGACCGGCTGCCCGTGTACCAGCAGCGCGCTCTCCTCCGGGGTGGAGCGGACCGGGCGGTCGAGCACGGTGGCGTAGAAGGTGGCCGCACCCGGCGCGTCGGGGGTGAGCAGTTCGGCCCAGGCCGGGGCGCCCGGTTCGCGCCCGGCCTCCCGGCCGAGGTGCTCCTCGCCCTGCCAGAGGCCGAAGACCGCGCCGGAGACGTCGGAGGCGATGGCCATCCGCCCGGCACGCTCGGCCTGGAGCGGCCCGACGGCGACGGTGCCGCCGCACGCGCGGACCAGCTGGGCGGTGCGGTCGGCGTCGTCGACGGCGAAGTAGGTGGTCCACTGCACCGGGAAGCCGGTGGCGGTGGAGACGCCGAGGCCGGCCACCGGCGCCCCGTCGAGCTCGGCCCGGACGTAGTCGCCGAGTTGGCCCGGGCCGGGGGTGTACGTCCAGCCGAGCAGGGCGCCGTAGAAGGCGCGGGCGCCGGGCAGGTCATCGGTCAGCAGGCTGACCCAGCAGGGCGTGCCCTGGGCCAGTCGGAGTTCCACCGCGGGCAATGCGGGCCTCCTCGTGGGTGGTTGGCGCACGGAAATCCTCGGGCGCGAGGGTGATGCTTCCACCCTGGCGGGCGCCCAACCCTCGGGCCGCGCGGAAAGTCCGGCAAAGACCCCACAAAGAGCGGTGGTTCGGGCGTGTCGCTGCGGATTCCGTCGGATTCCGGCGGTCGGACCACGGCTGCGAGCCGGATGCCCCGCTTTCGGCGGTCGGACCACGGCGGGGAGCCGGATGTCCCGCCGCCGGACACCCGCGCTGCGCGACAATGGCCGCCATGACCACCACCTACAACGACGGTTCCCCGCTGATCTCCGCGGCCGGGCTGCGGGAGGCGCTGGCCTCCGCGCTGCCGCCGGTGCTGCTGGACGTGCGCTACCAGCTGGTCGGCGCCGCACCGGGCGGCCCGACCGCAGCCGAGGAGTACCGGGCCGGTCACCTGCCGGGCGCCCACTTCGTCGAGCTGGACCGGGACCTGGCGGCCCCGCCCGGCGCCCCCGGCCGGGGTGGGCGCCACCCGCTGCCGGACCCGGAGGGGTTCGGCGCGGCGATGCGCCGCTTCGGGGTGAGCGCGCGGCGCCCAGTCGTGGTGTACGACGGCGCGGCCTCGATGGCGGCGGCCCGGGCCTGGTGGTTGTTGCGCTGGGCCGGGCACCGGGACGTGCGGGTGCTGGACGGCGGCTTCGCGGCCTGGCGGGAGGCCGGGCTGCCGGTGACGGCCGAGCTGCCGGAGCCCGCGGAGGGCGACTTCAAGCCGGTGCCGGGGCAGCTGCCGACGGTGGACGGGGACGGTGCCGCGGCCTGGGCGCGCGGAGGCCTGCTGCTGGACGCCCGGTCCGGGGAGCGCTACCGGGGCGAGGCCGAGCCGGTGGACCCGCGGGCCGGGCACATCCCGGGCGCGGTCTCGGCGCCGACGGCCGACAACGTGGGCCCGGACGGCCGGTTCCTGCCGGCGCCCGAGCTGGCCGCCCGCTTCCGGGCGCTGGGCGCGGGGGAGCGGGAGACCGCGGTGTACTGCGGTTCGGGCGTGACGGCGGCGCACCAGATCCTGGCGCTGGAGGTGGCGGGTCTGCCGGCCACGCTGTACCCGGGCTCGTGGAGCGAGTGGTCGAGCGACGAGGCGCGCCCGGTGGCGGTCACCGGGCAGCCGGGCTGATCCCCGGGTACGCCGAAGGGGCGGGAGGCCCGGCCTCCCGCCCCTTCGGCGTCCTGCTACTCCTGCTTCTTGCGCCGGCTGCCGAAGACGATCTCGTCCCAGCTGGGCACGGTGGCCCGGCGCCCGGGCCGGACGCCGTCCGCCTCGGCCTGCCGGTCGGTGGTGCCGACCAGGCGCTCGCGGTGCGGGGCGACGGCGCGCGGCATCAGGATGTCGGCGTAGGCCGAGCCCGCGCCGACCGCCGGGGCGGCCGTTGCCGCCGGCTCCTCCCCGTCCTCGGCGACCTCGGCGGGTACCGGTTCGATCGAGGCGGGGGCGCCGACGGCGAGGTCGCCGCGGAAGGCGGGGACCACGTCGAGCAGGCTGGTCAGCGAGTCCCGGGACTCGGCGGTGGCCTCCCGCGACTCGCGGACCTCGCGGGCCGACATGATGCGGTCGGCCGAGGGCCGGTCGATCATCGGGCGGGGCGGCCGGTCCTGGGGGAGCCGGGCGATCCGCGGGATGAACGGGAAGACCGACTCCTCCTCGCGCTCGACGTTCTCGCCGATCAGCGCGCGGGCCTCGTCGTCGTTGGGCTGGACCAGGCGCCGGGGCGGGTCGTACGTCCACGACGCGCTGCGGCCCTCGCCGTCGGCCCGGTAGGAGAGGATGACCTCCCAGGTGCCGTCGTCGCGCCGCCAGGAGTCCCAGCGCTCGGTGTCCTTCTCGGCGCCGCGCAGCGCGAGCCGCTCGGCCACGGCCTCGCCGAGCTGCGGTCCGGGGGACTCGCCGTTGCGGCGGATGGCGGTCTTGCGGGCGCGCTCGGCCATGAAGGCGCGCTCGGCGAGCACCGGGCCCTCGAAGCGGCGGACGCGGTCGACGGAGATCCCGGCGGCCTGGGCGACCTCCTCGGCGGAGGCACCGGCTCGTATCCGGGCCTGGATGTCCCGGGGGCGCAGATGGCTCTCGACCTCGATCTCGATCTGGCCGAGGCGCGGCCGGTCGCCGCGGATGGCGGCGCGCAGCCGCTCGTCGATGGGAAGGGTGTACTCCGTGCTGTCGGCAGCCTTGAGCACCAGCCGTGTGCCGTCGTTGCTGACGGCCACAACCCGCAGTTCGGGCACGGTTACCTCCCGGGTGGTGCCTGCCGACGTCACCTGCGTCGCTGCTCCCGTACTGAGTGTGGCCTGCCCACTCGCGACTGGCCACAACCTTGCTGAGTTCCCCGGCGTGTCGGGCTTACGCCCGCGCACGCCGCTGTGGCACGGTTGCCTTTTTGCCACGCCATCCGTCGACGTCGCGCCTGGGTGTCCCGGCCGTCCTCGCACGCGCAGTGAACGCGACGATCCGGGACGGGCGTCGCCGTGCGTGCCCGTTCCGTGGCTCCCCGTCAAGCTACCGGTGTAGACGTAGTCGACAAGTCGACCCAAGGCTCGGGCTTTACGAACAGTACTCCATTCGTGGCATCCAGAGGGGCGGCTCGCCGCTCAAGTCTCCCGCGATTCACGGGAATCTCAAGAGCGCGCTCCCCCAATGGCGGACCACTGCCGGATGGACGGTGATCATCTTCACACAATCCCGGTGCGAAGAACCGCATTTTCGCCCCTTGTGTCCTTCTTTGGGCAAGATGGAGAGTCTTGTTCGAAGAACAGTCGCATGGACCGAGGGATGTTGATGCCGGAGCGGAGCCCCGCCGAGGAGGGCGGCAAGGCCAAGGAGGAGCGCAGGCGCATCGATCTGAGTGTGGCTCAGGTCGCGGCGAGTGCGCTGGCCACGGTGGTGGGTGCGCTGCTGGCCTCCGAACTGGGGGTGTACGGCACGATCCTGGGCGCCGCCGTGGTGAGTGTCGGCGCCACCACCGGCAGCGCCGTGTTCCAGCACATCTTCAAGCGGACCGGCGAGCAGCTGCGCGAGGCGGTGGACCGGGGGCCGAACCAGGCCGCCAACACCCTGCGCCAGGTGCCGGTGGAGGCCGAGCGGCCCGGGACGCGGGCGCAGCCGCCGGTGATCACCTCGGAGTGGAACGAGCCGCAGGTGGTCCGGGCGCGTCGGCGGTGGGGCTGGAAGACGTACGCGGCGGTGTCCGGGCTGGTCTTCGTGCTGGCGATGACGCCGATCCTGGCGTTCGAACTCGCCACCGGGCAGCCGGTGTCGGCGACGGTCAAGGGCGGATCCGGCAGCGGCACGTCCTTCGGCGGCTCGGTGGCGCCCAAGTCCTCCCGGCCGCAGGACGCCCCGGCGGACCGACCCTCCCCGGGCGGCCGGCCCGGCCAGGGCGGCGCGCCGTCCGGCGGCACCTCGGCCCCGGCGACCACCGGGCCGAGCCGGGAGCCGGGCGACACGCCGGGCACCGGCGCGGGGTCGGCCTCGCCCTCGGCGGGCCCGAGCGCGACCCCGTCGGCCGGCGCCTCCCCGTCGGCGGGTGGCGGCAGGCCCACCGGCGGGGCGAGCCCGCAGCCGCCGGCGTCGGGCGACGCGCCGGCGAAGGACCCGGCGAGGGATCCGGTGAAGGAGCCCGCGAACGAACCCGCGAAGGCCCCGCCGGCCGCCGACACGCCGTAGGCGCTAGGCGCCCAGCACCCGGCGCAGGTAGTCGTTGCCGAACACCCGCTGCGGGTCGACCTCGTCGCGCAGCGCGGTGAAGTCGGCGAAGTGCGGGTAGACGCCGGCCAGGTACGCGGCGTCGCGGGTGTGCAGCTTGCCCCAGTGCGGCCGTCCCTGATGGGCGGTCATCAGCTGTTCGACGCCGGTGAAGTAGCCCTGGTCGGCGGTGCCCCGGTAGAGGTGGACGGCGATGTAGGCGCTGTCCCGGCCGGAGGCGGTGGAGAGCCAGAGGTCGTCGGCGGGGGCGAAGCGCACCTCGACCGGGAAGCTGACCTTCCAGCCGGAGCGCTCGACCAGGGCCTTCAGTTCGCGCAGCACCTCGCCGACGGCCGCGCGCGGCACGGCGTACTCCATCTCCACGAAGCGGACCTTGCGCGGGCTGGTGAACACCTTGTACGCGGTGTCGGTGAAGCTGCGCTCGGACCAGGCCCGGCTGGCCAGCGAGGCGATCGAGGGGATCGAGCCGGGGAAGCGCCGGCCGACCCGGCAGGCGCCCTCCCAGACCGTGTTCGAGAGGAAGTCGTCCTCCAGCCACTCCTTGAACCGGGGCAGTGGGGCGGCCGGGCCCTGGCTGCGGTTGTTGCGCTTGGTGGAGCAGCGGTCGGTGTGCGGGAACCAGTAGAACTCGAAGTGCTCGTTGACGGCGGTGAGGTCGTCCAGGCGTTCCAGCACCTCGTCGAAGCCCATCGGCTGCTCGTGTGCGGTGAGCAGGAAGGCGGGCTCGACGCCGAAGGTGAGCGCGGTGATCACGCCGAGGGCACCGAGTCCGAGCCGCGCGCCCTGGAAGAGCCGGGGGTTCTCGGTGGGGGAGCAGTGCCGGACGGTGCCGTCGGCGAGGACGATCTCCAGGGAGCGGATCTGGGCGGCCAGCGAGCCGGAGTCGCGGCCGGTGCCGTGGGTTCCGGTGCTGGTGGCGCCGGCCACGGTCTGGACCTCGATGTCGCCCATGTTGGTCAGCGAGAGGCCCTCGGCGGCGAGGACCCGGTTGAGCCGGTGCAGCGGGAGGCCGGACTCGACGGTGATGGTGCCGGCCTCGCGGTCGATCCCGCGGACAGCGGTGAGCGCGTGCGGGCGGATCTGGACGCCGTCACCGGCGGAGGCGATCGAGGTGAAGGAGTGGCCGGAGCCGACGGCCTTGACGGTGCGGCCCTGTTCGGCGGCCCGCAGGATCTCCTTGGCCAGCTCCTCCACGGTGCCGGGGGCGGCGGCCCGGGCGGGCCGGGCGCTCTGGTTGCCGGCCCAGTTGGTCCACCGGGTGGGGGTCGCGGTGCTGGCCTGGGGCATTGCGCTGCCTCCTGCTCCGTGGCCGAACGGGTCGGCGCGGTCGGGGGCGGCGCGGCCGCCCTACCCACAGGTAGCCCCGTGGGTAGGGCGAGAGACTAGTCAGTTCACCGTTCGGCGTCTACGGTCCGTTCGGCCTCCTGGACGGCCGTCTCGACGCCGGGTGCGGCGGCCAGTCCGGCGCGCAGCCGGCCGAGGCCGGCGAGGGCGGCGACCACCCCGAGCAGGCCGGCGGCCAGCGGCACCCAGTAGCCCGCGGCGGCGCCGGAGGCGTCGACCACCCAGCCGGCGGCCGAGGAGCCGACCGCGACGCCGAGGGCCAGGCCGGTGGTGGTCCAGGTCATGCCCTCGGTCAGCTGGGAGGCCGGGACGAGCCGTTCGACCAGGGCCATCGCGGTGATCAGGGTGGGGGAGATGGCGATGCCGGCGATCAGCAGCGCCGCGCCGACCGCGACCAGTCCGCCGATGCCGTGCACCGCGTGGGCGACCAGCAGCAGCGGGACCATGCTGACGGCCATGAACAGGACGCCGCCGAGGAAGCGCACCGCCATCGAACCGGTGAGCTTGAGGGTCCCGAAGACCACCCCGGCCAGGCAGGAGCCGAGCGCCCACAGGGCGAGGATCACGCTGGAGATCGACTTGTGGCCCTGGGCCTCGGCGTACGCGACGGTGACCACCTCGACCGAGCCGAAGATCGCACCGGTGGCGACGAAGGTCACGATCAGCACCTGGAGGCCGCGGTTGAGGATCACCGAGCCGCCCTCGTGCCGGGCGGCCGGGTGGATCGGCGGCTCGGTGGAGCGCTGCCCGGCGAACAGCAGGACGCCGACGGCGAGGAAGATCCCGGCCAGCAGCACGCCGGCCTCGGGGAAGACGGAGGTGGCCAGGCCGATGGAGAGGATCGGGCCGACGATGAAGCAGACCTCGTCGACCACGGCCTCGAAGGAGTAGGCGGTGTGCAGCTTGCCGGTGTCCTCGCGGTAGAGGTGGGCCCAGCGGGCGCGGACCATCGCGCCGGTGCTCGGCATCACGCCCATGCCGGCGGCGAAGACGAACAGCGTCCAGTCCGGGGCCTCCAGGCGGGCGCAGAGCAGCAGGCCGGTGACCGCGACGACGGTGATCGCCATGGCGGGGACGATGATCCTTCGCTGGCCGTGTCGGTCCACCAGGCGGGAGACCTGCGGGCCGAGGACCGCGGCGGAGATCGCGAGGCAGGCCGAGACCAGGCCCGCCACCCCGTAGGAGCCTCGGAGCTGGGACAGCATGGTCACGATGCCGATCCCGGTCATGGAGATCGGCAGCCGGGAGACGAAGCCGGTGGAGGAGAAGGCCAGAGTGCCGGGGGAGGCGAATATCTGGCGGTAGCTGGACAGCACGGGAGCTCCGGGCAGGGGGGAGTAAGGAACAAGCCTGGCAAACACAGCTTACGTACGTTGGCAAACGGTATTTTCCGGACGCCCGCGCGGCCCCGGGGACGGCACCCGCCCCCTCAGTGGCAGGATCGGTGCCATGTCCGACGCGCGCAATCCCTCACCGTCCGGCGCCGCCCCGTACGACGCCCTGCTGCTGCTGTCCTTCGGCGGGCCCGAGGGCCCCGAGGACGTCGTCCCGTTCCTGGAGAACGTCACCCGCGGCCGCGGCATCCCCAAGGAGCGGCTGAAGGAGGTGGGCAAGCACTACTTCATGTTCGGCGGGGTCAGTCCGATCAACGGGCAGAACCGCGAGCTGCTCGCCGCGCTGCGCAAGGACTTCGCCGAGAACGGGCTGGACCTGCCGATCTACTGGGGCAACCGGAACTGGGCGCCCTACCTGGTCGACGCCCTGCGCGAGCTGGCCGCCGACGGCCACCGCCGGATCGCCGTGCTCGCCACCAGCGCCTACGCCGGCTACTCGGGCTGCCGCCAGTACCGGGAGAACCTGGCCGACGCGCTGGCCACGCTGGCCGAGGAGGGCGCGCCCGCCCTGCGGGTCGACAAGCTGCGGCACTTCTACAACCACCCCGGCTTCGTCCAGCCCATGATCGACGCCACCCTGGCCGCCCTGGACCGGCTGGCCGAGGCCGTCCGCCCCGGCGCCCGGCTGGCGTTCACCACCCACTCCATCCCGGAGACCATGGCCGAGAGCTCCGGCGCCCCGGACGACCCGGCCCGCGGCGAGCCCGGCGGCGCGTACGTCGCCCAGCACCTGGACGTGGCCCGGCTGATCGCCGCCGCGGTGGCCGAGCGCACCGGCGTGGCCGACCGGCCGTGGGAGCTGGTGTACCAGAGCCGCAGCGGGGCCCCGCACATCCCGTGGCTGGAACCCGACATCTGCGACCACCTGGAGGCCCAGCGGACCGACGGGGCGCCCGCCGTGGTGATGGTCCCGATCGGCTTCGTCTCCGACCACATGGAGGTCAGGTACGACCTCGACACCGAGGCCGTCGCCAAGGCCGCCGAACTCGGCCTGCCGGTGGCCCGCGCCGCCACCGTCGGCGCCGACCCCCGGTTCGCCGCCGCGGTGCGCGAGCTCGTCCTGGAGCGGGCCGCCACCGAGCGCGGCGAGCCGGTGACCCGCTGCGCCCTCGGCACCCTCGGCCCCAGCCACGACGTGTGCGCGGTGGCCTGCTGCCCCAACCCGCGCGCCCCGCGTCCGGCCGTCGCCGAGCGCTGACCGCCGGCTCCGCCCGTCCTGTCCGTCCCGCCGGACCTGCCGGCCCCGTCCGTCCCGCGGGCCCCGTCGTCCCGTCGTCCCGTTGTCCCGTCGCCCCGGAGGAGAACCCGTGCCCACCCCCGCCCTGCCCGACGACCGGCTCCTCGACGACCTGCTGGAGGTCGCCCTGGACGCGGCCCGGCAGGCCGGCGCCCTGCTGCGCGACGGCCGGCCCGCCGACCTCGGCGTGGCCGGCACCAAGTCCAGCCCGGTCGACGTGGTCACCGAGATGGACCTCGCCTCCGAGAAGCTCGTCCTGGAGCTGATCGCTGACCGCCGCCCGGAGGACGGCTACCTCGGCGAGGAGGGCGCCGAGCGGCCGGGCACCAGCGGGGTCCGCTGGGTCGTGGACCCGCTCGACGGAACGGTCAACTACCTCTACGGGCTGCCCTCCTGGGCGGTCAGCGTGGCCGCCGAGGTGGACGGCCGGGCGGTCGTCGGCGTGGTGTACGCCCCGGTCCGCGGCGAGCTGTTCCACGCCGTCCTGGGCCGTGGTGCCCGCCTCGGCGGCCGCCCGCTCTCGGTCCGCCCGGCCCCGCCGTGGGGCCAGGCGCTGATCGCCACCGGCTTCAACTACGTCCAGTCGGTGCGGGTCCGGCAGGCCGAGGTGCTGCTGGCGCTCATGCCGGAGGTGCGGGACGTCCGCCGGGGCGGGGCGGCCGCAGTGGACCTGTGCGACGTCGCCGCCGGGCGGCTGGACGGCTACTACGAGCGCGGCCTGGCCCCCTGGGACCGGGCCGCCGGCTGCCTGATCGCCACCGAGGCCGGCGCCCTGGTCGGCGGCCGCCCCGGGCACGGCCCGGACGGCGAGCTGACCGTGGCCGCCGCCCCCGGGGTGTACGAGCCGCTCCAGGAGCGGCTGGCCGCGCTGCGCGCCTGGGCGGACTGACCGGTTCCGCCGCGCCCGCCCGCGGACCACGGGCGCGGCGCGGCGGAACCGGACATGCGAAGAGCCCTGACACACGGGGGATGTCAGGGCCTGGGTTTCGCACGGCCCCCGCAGGGCCGCTGGTGCCGGAGATCCGGCGACGGGTCGGTGTGCCGGACGGGTCAGGCAGCGGTGCGGTGGCGCTCCAGCACCGTGTCCACGCCGTGCTCGGCGGCGAGTCGGCGGAGGTCGTCCAGCTCGGACTGCTCCACCTCGGCGAGGAACTCGTCCCCGGCCTCGATCGCTCGGTGCAGGTCCTGCTCGGCGTTGGCTATGCGCTGCAGGATTCCGGCCTTGAAGGCGTCCATACGGGCCCCCTTACTGTGTCGGACGTGCACGGTCGTGCGCTCTCCGCCCTGAGGAGGTCCAGCCGGTGAAAGCACCCAAGCCGGAAGGTGGTGAATCTCCGGACGGGGTGCGGAGCGGCCACGGACCGCTGCCGGTGATGTCCCAGCCCCAGGGCCGGCGCGGATGAACGCACGGCGGGTGGGTGCGACCGGCCGTCAGCCAGATCGCGGGTGTGCAGCTGTCCTCCCCGCCCCCGAGGCCGGGAAACCTCCCGGCGGAAGAAAGTTGCCTGTGTCACAGTCCAAGCGGAGTGGTGCGGATGCGAACGGTCACCACCGGGGACCCGGGGGCCGTGCCCGTGGGGCAGCTTATCGCTGCTTTACCGCCGGACCAGGCAGGATGGAGGCACCGTCGGAGCCGTGCGTCCGCTTCCGGGGCCGGCCTGGAGAAGGGACAACGACCGTGCGGGTTCTCGTCGTCGAGGACGAGCAGCTGCTTGCCGAGGCCGTCGCGACCGGCCTGCGCCGCGAGGCGATGGCCGTCGACGTGGTGTACGACGGGGAGGCCGCGCTCCAGCGCATCGCGGTCAACGACTACGACGTCGTCGTCCTGGACCGCGACCTTCCGCTGGTCCACGGGGACGACGTCTGCCGCAAGGTGGTCGAGCAGGGCCTGGCCACCCGGGTGATCATGCTGACCGCCTCCGGCGACATCAGCGACCGGGTCGAGGGCCTGGAGATCGGCGCGGACGACTACCTTCCGAAGCCGTTCGCCTTCAGTGAACTCGTCGCCCGGGTAAGGGCGCTGGGCCGCCGCGCGACCATCCCGCTGCCCCCGGTGCTGGAGCGCGCCGGCATCTCGCTCGACCCCGGGCGGCGCGAGGTGATCCGCGACGGACGCACCGTCCAGCTCGCCCCCAAGGAGTTCGCCGTCCTGGAGGTGCTGATGCGGGCCGGCGGCGCCGTCGTCTCGGCCGAACAGCTCCTGGAGAAGGCCTGGGACGAGCACACCGACCCGTTCACCAACGTCGTGCGCGTCACCGTGATGACGCTGCGCCGCAAGCTCGGCGACCCGCCGGTGATCGTCACCGTGCCGGGTTCCGGCTACCGGATCTGACGACCGGAGTCCGCCCACCCCGCGACTCCCCGCCGCGAGCGCCCGCCCCGGCGGACGCCCCGAGAGGACCATCATGACCACCCCGCCCCCGGCCGGCGGGCCCTCCGGCGCGCCCGCCGGCGGCCCGCGCGCCGTCCCGCCGAAGCCCCTGGCCCCGCCGAGCGTCCACCGCCCGGGGCACTACGTCCCCGGCGACGGCATGCTCGCCTGGCTGCCCTTCCGCCCCACCATCCGGATGCGGCTCACCCTGCTGTACGGCGGGATGTTCCTGATGGCCGGCGTCGTGCTGCTGCTCCTGATGTACGTGTTCTTCCAGGACGCCGTCTCGTACCTGGCCCCGCGCCAGCTGCGCTTCGACAACTACATCCAGGTCACCAGCCCCGACGGGGCCGTCCGCAACATGAACAGCGCGGACTTCAACCAGTGGCAGGCCGCCGACTACCTGGCGCGCTCCGACTCCGCGCTCAACACCCTGCTGCGCAAGTCGCTGACCATGCTGGTCTGCCTCGCCGTGATCGCCTTCGCGGCGGGCTACGCGATGGCGGGACGGGTGCTGCGCCCGCTCGGCCGGATCACCCGCACCGCCCGCGACGTCGCCTCCTCCGACCTGCACCGCCGGATCGAGCTGGACGGCCCGGACGACGAGCTCAAGGAGCTCGCCGACACCTTCGACGACATGCTGGACCGACTGGACCGCTCGTTCGACTCCCAGCGCCGCTTCGTCGCCAACGCCTCGCACGAGCTGCGCACCCCGCTGGCGATCAACCGCACCCTGCTGGAGGTCCAGCTCTCCGACCCGGCGGCCTCACCCGACCTCCAGCAGCTGGGCAAGACCCTGCTGGCCACCAACGAGCGCAGCGAGCAGCTGGTCGAGGGCCTGCTGCTGCTCGCCCGCAGCGAGAACGCGCTGACCGACCGACGCCCGGTGGAGCTGTCCGAGGTGGCCACCCGGGCGCTGGAGCAGACCCGGGGCGAGGCCGAGAAGCGCGAGGTCGAGCTGCGCGCGAAGCTCGATCCGGCCGTGGCCGCCGGCAACGGCGTGCTGCTGGAGCGGCTCGCGCTCAACCTGCTGCAGAACGCCGTCCGCTACAACTCCCCGGGCGGCTGGGTCGAGCTGGCCACCACCGCGGTGCCCGGCGGCGGCGAGCTGGTGGTCTCCAACACCGGCCCGGTGGTGCCCGGGTACGAGCTGGAGCACATCTTCGAGCCGTTCCGTCGGGTCAAGGGCGCCGACCGCACCCGCAGCGACAAGGGGGTCGGACTCGGCCTGTCCATCGTCCGGTCGGTGGTGCGCGCCCACGGCGGCACCATCGAGGCCACCGCGCGCGCCGGCGGCGGCCTCACCATGAGGGTCCGCATCCCCTCTCCGTAAGGGTCCAACGCCCCTTCCGCAGGCGACCGTTTCCAGCCGCCCCCGTCAGGTCCGTCAAGAAGACATAAGGCCTGGCGGGGGCGGCTTGTCATTTCCGGCCCGATCAACTTACGGTGTCGTAACCTACGCAACCGTAGGTGAATCCGTCGGCAGCCCGCCGTCGGGTGCGAAAAGACGTGTCCCCATCCAGCGCGCCGTGCCCGTCCCAGCGCGTGCCGTCCCCTCAGGAGCAAGACCGTGACCATCGCCCCTGTGCAGAGCAGCTCCCCGCTCGTCGCGAGCGGCTGGACCGACGCGCGGCTGATCCTCGCCCTCGAAGAGGTCGTCGAGAAGGAGCTCAACCGCCACCTGGGCGTGGCCAGGGAGTGGATGCCGCACGAGTTCGTCCCCTGGAGCCAGGGCCGCGACTTCGACGGCGTGCTGGGCGGCGAGGCCTGGTCGCTCGAGCAGTCCCAGGTGACGGCCGTGGGCCGGGTGTCGCTGGTGGTGAACCTGCTGACCGAGGACAACCTGCCCAGCTACCACCACGAGATCGCGACCATGTTCGGCCGCGAGGGCGCCTGGGGCACCTGGGTGCACCGCTGGACGGCCGAGGAGGGGCGCCACGGGATAGCGATCCGCGACTACCTGCTCGTCACCCGGGCCGTCGACCCGGTGGAGCTGGAGCGGGCCCGGATGAACCACATGTCGGAGGGCTTCGAGTCCGACAACGCCCACAGCATGCTGCACTCGGTCGCGTACGTGGCCTTCCAGGAGCTCGCGACCCGCATCGCGCACCGCAACACCGGCAAGTACGCCGGAGACCCGCTCTGCGAGCAGCTGCTGGCGAAGATCGCCAACGACGAGAACCTGCACATGGTCTTCTACCGGAACCTCCTGAAGGCCGCCCTGGAGATCGCCCCGGATCAGGCCATGCGGGCCGTCGCCGACGTGGTCACCAACTTCCGGATGCCCGGCCACGGAATCCCCGGCTTCGAGCGCGCCGCCGCGCAGATCGCCCTCGGCGGGGTGTACAACCTGCGCATCCACCACGACGACGTGCTCCAGCCGGTGCTGCGCCACCTCAAGGTGATGGAGATCGGCGGGCTCGGCCCGGAGGGCCTGCTGGCGCAGAACGAGCTGGGCGTCTTCCTGGACGGGCTGGACGGCCAGGCCCGGAAGTTCGAGGAGCGCCAGGCCGCCCTGCTGGCGCGTCGCGCAGCCCGGAAGAACGCCGGCTGAGGCGCCGCACCGAACGGTCGGACTGGGTGGATTTTCCGTGGTTTGCCCTGGAAGATTCTTAACGTGACCAAGCTCACACCGTGTCGCTCCACGATTTCGGGCGACCTCGGAGAGTTATCACCCCATCAGTGGTGTCGATCGCCGTCCGTGACCGGATTCCGACCGCCGGCCGGTCCACGGGATCGGTCGGCATCCCTGGTGGGCAAGGGATTCCACAGACGCACGCGGCTGCCGCGCTCACTGTGCGTGGTCGGTTCGCCGGGCTCGGGAAGGACTGACGATGGCCCAGCGTGAGGCCTTCCGCAGCCCCGGGGATCACCCCGATGGAGCCCGGGCTGAGTGTCGATTGAGTAACAGGGCTTGAAGTAAGGCAAAATCTCCGCCTCGGGTCGGGCACAAGACCGGCCCCCCATGCGTTACGTGCGCTGGAGATACCGCACACACCGCACAACCCGGAGGGGGAGAGCGAAAAATGGCAACCGACTACGACACCCCACGCAAGACCGACGACGAGCTCAACGAGGACTCCATCGAGGAGCTCAAGGCTCGGCGGAACGACAAGGGCGGCAGCTCTGTCGACGTCGACGAGTTCGACGCCGCCGAGGGCATGGAGCTTCCCGGCGCCGATCTCTCGAACGAGGAGCTCGCCGTCCGCGTCCTGCCGAAGCAGGCCGACGAGTTCACCTGCATGAGCTGCTTCCTGGTGCACCACCGCAGCCAGCTCTACAGCGAGAAGAACGGCAACCCGATCTGCCGGGACTGCGGCGCCTGAGCACCGCGGCGGACAGGGCCCGGTGCCCGCGGCTGCGCCCGCGGGACCGGCACACCGCTCCTTCCGGCCCCGGGCAGCGGGGCCGGACGGCAGATCCGGGAACCGTCCGGTCGGACGGGCCCGGGAGGACGGAGTCGGCCGGCACACCGGTCAGGACAAAGTCGTAGGGACGGTCCCGCAGCAGCGGAACCGTCCCTCTCCGTTTGTCCGGACCCTTCCGGCCGGCTCGTGTCGGGGCCGGCCGGCTCTCGTCCGGCCCGGGCCCGCCTCAGGTGCGGGCGCCGCGCCGGGCGTCCTCCAGCGCCTCCGCCAGCTTCATCGGCGAGCGGGTCGACAGATAGAGGTACGGCGTCGGGTCGGCCGGGTCGGTCACCTCGATCCGCAGCGCCGTCGGGACGTAGCTGCGCAGCAGCATGAAGGCGCGCGGATCGGCCTTCGGGCCGCGCCAGGCCGCCGCCTCGGCGGGGCTCAGCGCCTGCGCGCCGCCGAGCGCGTCCACCGGGATCCGGGCCGGGCCGGCCACCAGCGAGCCCTGGACCACGCGGATGCGGGCCGAGCCGTAGCTGCTGATCGCGACCGCGCCGGCGGCGATGCCCACCACCAGCCCGATCAGCGCGGCCGGACCACTGACCCGGATCAGGATCAGCGCGAGCGTGAGACCCACCGCGACCGGGAGCAGCCACCAGGAACGCGGCACCGTGAGGCGTTCGTCGTACATGCCCTCCATTGTGGTCGCCCTGACGTCCGGCCCGGGACGCCACCCCCACCGGAGGGCCCACTACCCCTGGGTAGGGTTGGACCCCGTGACCGGTACGACAGCCCCCAGCACCCCCACCGACCGGCCGGCGCCCGCCACACCGCCGACCCCGACCACCCCGCCGCCGGACGCCGTCCTGCCGCAGCGCCACCCCCAGGCGCCCGCCCCCGGCACCCGGCTCGGCTCCCACTACGAGCACTGCTTCGGCTGCGGCCCGCAGCACCCCGGCGGCCTGCGGATCGACGCGGTCGCCGGCGAGGGACTCGACGTGACCGCCGAGTTCACCGTCCGCGACGCCCACCAGGGCGGCCCCGGCCTGGCCCACGGCGGGCTGCTGACCACCGCCATGGACGAGACCCTCGGAACGCTCA
The DNA here is from genome assembly GCF_053598415.1 of Kitasatospora sp. NPDC001132. NCBI lineage: Bacteria > Bacillati > Actinomycetota > Actinomycetes > Kitasatosporales > Streptomycetaceae > Kitasatospora > Kitasatospora sp. NPDC001132. The sequence continues at coordinate 43,393 of NZ_JBSFKF010000049.1, forward strand.
ACTGGCTGCTGCACGCCCCCGCCGTGACCGGCCGGCTGGAGACCGACTTCCTCTCCCCGGTGCCCGTCGACTCGGTGCTGCACCTGCGCGCCTGGATCACCGGCGTGCACGGACGGAAGATCTACAGCGCCGCCGAGGCGCGGATCGGCGGCCCGGACGGGCCCGTCGCGGTGCGCGCCCAGGCCCTCTTCGTCCAGGTGAAACTGGAACACTTCACCACGCACGGTCGTCCCGAGGACATCGAGAAGGTCCTCGACGACCCGGATCTGATGAAGCGCGCACGAGCCTTTGAGGTGAACCCTTGAGCGACACCCCCCGCCCGCAGCTGGACGTCCTGATCAAGCGCATCGACCCCGAGCTGCCGCTGCCCGCGTACGCGCAGCCCGGGGACGCCGGTGCCGATCTGCGCACCACCGTCGACGCCGAGCTGGCCCCGGGGGAGCGGGCCGTGCTGCCCACCGGCGTCGCGATCGCCCTGCCGGACGGCTACGCGGCCTTCGTCCACCCCCGGTCCGGGTTGGCAGCTCGTTGCGGCGTTGCCCTCGTGAACGCCCCGGGGACGGTCGATGCCGGGTACCGTGGAGAGATCAAGGTGATCGTCGTCAATCTGGACCCGCACGAGGGGGTCAGCTTCCGCCGAGGGGACCGGATCGCCCAGCTGGTCATCCAGCAGGTCGAGAAGGCCCGCTTCCACGAGGTGGAGGAGCTGCCTGGGTCGGCACGCGCCGAGGGCGGGTTCGGGTCGACCGGCGGCCACGCCGCGGTCTAGCATGCCCGCGGCCTCGCAGGAAGCCGAGCAGGTATTCGCATCGGTCTTGGACCGGGAAGGACAGTGACCGTGTTCCGTCGTCGCCAGAAGAGCGAGGACGCTGTCGAGCAGCTCGCCGACGACGCCATCAGCGCCGACGAGACGGCCGATGACGTCGAAGGTTCCGCCGAGAGCGAGAACGTGACCGAGCTGGACCCGGCCGACAAGGTCGGCCTGCCGCCGGCCCCGCGGCCGGACGGTCCGTGGGACCACTCCGAGCTGGAGAACCCCGAGGAGGGGCGGGTCGACCTCGGGGGTCTGCTGGTCCCCGGCGTCGAGGGCATGGAGCTGCGCGTCGAGGTCGCCGGTGACGCGATCGTGGCCGCCACCCTCGTGCTCGGCAACAGCGCCATCCAGCTCCAGGCCTTCGCGGCCCCGAAGTCGGAGGGCATCTGGGGGGAGGTCCGGGAGGAGATCGCCAACGGCATCACCTCGCAGGGCGGCCTCATCGAGGAGGAGGAGGGCCCGCTCGGCTGGCACCTCCGCGCCCAGGTCCCCGTGCAGCTGCCGGACGGCACCCAGGGTGTGCAGCTGGTGCGGTTCGTCGGCTGCGACGGTCCGCGCTGGTTCCTGCGCGGTGTGATCTCGGGCCAGGCCGCGGTGCAGCCGGAGATGGCCGGGATCCTGGAGCAGGTCTTCCGCCAGACGGTCGTCGTGCGCGGCGAGTCCCCGATGGCCCCGCGCGACCCGATCGTGCTGAAGCTTCCCGAGGACGCGCAGATGGTCGCCGACGGTGGCGGGGCGGCCGCTGCCGCCGGTGAGGGCGACAACCGCTTCGGCGGCGCCTCGCTCGACCCGTTCGCGCGTGGCCCGGAGATCACCGAGGTCCGCTGACCGACTCCGGCCGGCCCTGATCCGGCCGGCTCCGATCGGCACCGATCAGCACAGATCGCCCCTGCCCGGGAGCCCGGGCAGGGGCGATTTGCATGTGGCGGGTCCGTCCCCGTACAGTTCCGGAGTCGCCGCGGGAGACCGGGGCGACAAAGCGGAAAGCGAATCCGATGAATGAACCTCCGGAAAACGGGGCGGAAAACATCTGATAAGCTGGAAACACGAAAGAACGAAGCCCGGAGGGTCCGCTGGAAGGCGGTCCGAAGGAAGCGTCCGTTCCTTGAGAACTCAACAGCGTG
>NZ_JBSFKF010000050.1:0-42938 GCF_053598415.1 Kitasatospora sp. NPDC001132
ATCTGGCGTTGACTTTTGGCACGCTGTTGAGTTCTCAAGGAACGGACGCTTCCTTCGGACCGCCTTCCAGCGGGCCCTCCGGGCTTCGTTCTTTCGTGTTTCCAGCTTACCAGATGTTTTCCGCTCCGTTTACCGGGGCTTCATTCATCCGATTCCCGCTGGCGGGATTTCCTGCGAACTTCGTCCCGAAGCCTATCAAGGCTTTCGGAGTGCTCAGTCCGTGGGATTTGCTTCGTCGGAGGGCGCGCATTTCGTGAAACGCGCTCGCCTCGATTCGGCGGTGTCGTAGACACTAACGCCCGGGCCCGACTGTTGTCCAGTCAGTCCCAACCGTTCAAACCTACTAGCCCACCCGCACCACGTCAATGGTTTGGCCGGGGTGAGAGGAAGAGTAGCAGGTCAGGAGCCTGTTGATCACATCGGGCTCAGGCCGCGACGGGCTGGAGGTCCGCCCGATCGGCCGCGTCCAGATCACCGGACTCGCCGGCCGCGGCGGCCTTTCGGCCCAGCACCAGGGCGTAGACGAGGAAGGCCGCCTCGGCGAGCACGCCGATGGAGATGCGGGCCCAGGTCGGCAGGCCGGACGGGGTCACGAAGGCTTCGAGGACGCCGGAGACCGCCAGCACCGTCGCCAGGCCGATCGACATGCCGATGATCGCGCGGCCCTGTTCCGCCAGCGCCACCGAGCGGGTCCGCGGGCCGGGGTCGATGACGGTCCAGCCGAGGCGCAGGCCGAGGCCGCCGGCCACGAAGACCGCGGTCAGTTCCAGCAGGCCGTGCGGGATGAGCAGGCCGAGGAAGACGTCGAGGCGACCGGCCGAGGCCATCAGCCCGACGCCGACGCCGAGGTTCACCGCGTTGGTCCACATCACGTAGAGCACCGGAATGCCCAGCGCGATCCCGAACAGCAGGCACTGCACGGCGATCCAGGCGTTGTTCGTCCAGACCTGCGCCGCGAAGGAACTGGCCGGCCGGTCCGAGTAGTACGTCTCGTACTGGCCGCCGGGGCGGGTCAGCTCCTGGAGGTGCTCGGGTGCGACCAGGCTGTTGCGGACCTCCGGGTGGGTGGCCACCCACCACGCGAGCAGGACGGCGGCGACCATCGAGACGATCGCCACCGGCACCCACCAGCGGCGCGCGCGGTACAAGGCGGCCGGGAAGCTCACCGTGTAGTAGCGGGCGACGTCCTGCCAGCCGTTGGTCCGGGCTCCGGTCACCGCGCTGCGGGCGCGGGAGACCAGGCCGGTCAATCGGCTCACCAGGGCCGGATCGGGCGCGGCGGCCTGGACCTTGGCCAGGTGGCCGGTGGCGCGCTGGTAGAGCGTGACCAGTTCGTCGGCCTCCTCGCCGCTGAGCCGGCGCCGCCGGGCGAGGGCGTCCAGCCGGGCCCACTCCCCCTGGTGGGTGGCGACGAAGACGTCCAGGTCCATTTCGGCGGCTCCATGATCGGCGGCGGGCGCGGACGTGCGCGGGCGGGCGGGTGGGTCCAGGCTGGCGGTCCGGGCCGGCGGGTCCGGGCGGACGCGTGCGGCCCAGCATGCCAGCAGGGACTGCCGCCCGGGCCGTCGGGATCTCACTTCCCGTGCGCCCGCCGGGCCCCGTATGTTGGCGGCTGCGGATCAGACTGCGGAGAGCGGGTCAGGGGGAGCCGGTCCGGGGTGACTGCCTCCCCCGGGTGCAGCCGCTGTCCCAGGGGTGGATCTCCATGGGCGAGCCGTACGGGCTCCAAGAACGTGAACGGACAGGTGTCTTGAGCGACCTGGTGACGGGTGAGGCGGTCGTTCTCGGCCTCCAGACGGCGAAGCTTCCGAGCAGGGCCCTGGCGATCGTGATCGACCTGTTGGTGGAGTTCGCCGCCCTGCTGGTGTTCACGCTGGTGCTGAGCGTCGCCCTGATCGGCCTCGACAACGCCGCGCTGGCCGCCACGATGATCGGCCTGACGGTGTTCTTCCTGGTGGCCGTGCCGGTGATGATCGAGACCCTCACCCGCGGCCGCTCGCTCGGCAAGGCCGCGCTCGGTCTGCGGGTGGTGCGCACCGACGGCGGGCCGGTGCGGTTCCGGCACTCGCTGGTGCGCGGGCTGGTCGGCTTCTTCGAGATGATCGTGCTGACCGGCGCCCCGGCCGTGATCACCTCGGCGGTGCACTCGGACGGCAAGCGGCTCGGCGACATCTTCGCCGGGACGGTGGTCGTCCGCGAGCGCACCCCGGGTGCGGGCGGTTCCGCCGCCCCGCTGCCGCCCGTGCACCCGCAGCTGCTGCAGGCGATGGGCCACGAGCTGGTCGCGATGGACCTGTCCGCCGTGCCGGAGCCGCTCTGGCTTGCCATCCGCCAACTGCTCGGCCGGGTCGGCCAGTTGGACCCCGCGGTGATGAACCAGATGTCCACCCGGCTGGCCGGGGACCTGTCCGCCAAGATCGGCCACCCGGTCGCACCGGGGCTGCACCCGGCGGCGTACCTGGGCGCGGTGCTCACCGAGCGCCAGCGGCGCGAGTGGACGCGGGCCCGGGAGCAGCAGTGGGCGGCCGGGCCGGTACCCGCTCAGCCGGTCCCCGCCCAGGCCCCGGCTCCCGCGCCGGCTCCGATGGCCCCGGCCGGTCGGCCCACCCGGGTCCTCGGTCTTCCGCCGCAGCAGCAGCCCGCTCCCATGCCCCCGGCCGTACCCGCGGCCCCGCCCGCGCCGGCCCCGCCCGCCGCACCGACCGCACCGTCCCTCGACAAGCCCACCGACACCGGCTTCGCCCCGCCCGCCTGAACCCGGCCCGCCCGAGCCCCGCCCGTCTGAAGCCGGCTCGCCCGAAGCCCGGCCACCACGGCCGTACGGGCCCGCTACTCCTCCTCCGCCCCCACCCGCCAGGCGTTCGGCGGCGACTCCAGCTCCTCCAGCTCGATCCCCTCCGCCGCCAGCACCACGTCCCCCGCCAGGTGCACGACCTGCTGCTCGCCCGTCTCCAGGTCCGCCACCTGGTACCGCTCGACCAGCAGCGGCCCCGAATCCGTCTCGTGGGTGTCGACGCCCTCCAGCAGCCACCCCTGGTCGAGGGTGCGCGGCGCCAGCACCGGCTCGGTGAAGGCCACCAGCCGCACCCGCGCGCTCGCCCCCTCCCGCAGCCGCAGCAGCCGGGCGGTGGCGACGAGGAAGCCCGGCGAGCGGCCGGTGAAGGCGTGCGCCCGGTCGTGGCCCTCCACCGCGTGCTCGCCACCGGGGTCGGCCGCGTCGGTACGGACCCAGGCCACCCCGTCCACCGCCCCGCCGCGCACCTGCCAGCCGCCGGCCCGCAGTTCCATCCGCAGCGGCCGGGCCCGCGAGTCCAGCGTGAGGTCGGTGCTGCCGAGCACCCGGCCGTCCGGCGCGTAGGTCTTGGAGACGTACCGCCAGCCGGCCGCCCCGGGGGCGCAGCTGAAGCGCTCCTCCCCGAGCAGGACGTGGTCATGAGGGTCATGGAGCGAGTACCGGCCGTTGGGCATGCCGGAAAGCCTACGTGCGCCGCGTGCGCGCTCCGCGTGCAACCTTCCGGCCGGTGCCCGCATTAGAGCGGCGGACGGCGCGGCGGCGCGTCGCCACCACGACGAGAGGGGGTGCGGATGGCGAAGCAGACGCGCGACGTGGAGTTCACGGATTACGTGGCCTCCAGGAGCGGCTGGCTGCGCAAGGTCGCCTATCTGCTGTGCGGGGACTGGCACCGGGCCGACGACCTGGTGCAGGAGTGCGCGACCAAGCTGTACGTGAACTGGTCACGGGCCGGCCGGGTGGAGAACCTCGACGGCTACGCCCGCAGGGTGCTGGTCAACACCTTCCTCGCCGAGCAGCGCACCTCCTGGTGGCGGCGGATCTCGCGGACCGCGACGCCGGTGGACGTCGCGTCGGTGGCCGCCGACCTCGACGCCAACCTGGACCTGCGCGAGGCGCTGGCCGCGCTGCCGCCCAGGCAGCGGGCCACCGTGGTGCTCCGGTACTACTGCGATCTCACGGTCGATCAGACCGCCGAGGCGATGAGCTGCTCCTCGGGCAATGTGAAGAGCCAGACCTCACGCGCTCTCGCCACCCTCCGGACGACCCTCACCCCTCGTCCCACCACCACCGAGAGGACGCCATGAGGACGCACGAGCAGCGTGATCTGACCGCCCGGCTGAGCGCCCTCGCCGAGGCCCCGGCGCCGCCCCCCGCACTCGACGCCTCGGCCGTGATCGCCCGCGGGCGGGTCCGGCTGCGCCGCCGACGGCAGGCCCTGATCGGCGTGGTGGCCGGGTCGACCGCCGCCGTCCTGGCCGGGGTGCTGCTGCTGCGCCCGGCCGGGGGCCCGCCCGCGCCGGCCGTCCCCGCGCCCACCGCACCGGCCTCGATCACGCCCTCCCCGACCGCCGCGCCGACCCCGGCGGCCGCCACCGGTCCGCTGAGCACGGAGGTCCGCTTCGGCTGGCTGCCGCAGTGGCTGGCGCACCCGGCCGTCGGCTACGCGAACAGCGACGGCCGGTCCGTCGCGACCGCGGCCACCACGGTCGCCGTCCTCAACGCGGTCCCCGACCTGAAGCTCCAGCTGCTGCGCGGCACCGAGGAGTCCCCCGCCCCCGGTACGCACACCGCCACCGCGCCCCCGGTCGCCGGCCGGGAGGCCCACTGGCTGGTCACCGACGCGTCGGGAACCACGGTCGGCCTGCGCTGGCTGACCGACTCCGGCCGCTGGGCCGAACTGCGCGCCACGGTGTGGCTGGGGTCGAAGGTCCAGGACGACCTGCTACGGGTCGCGGCCGACGTCCGGTTCGGCGGCTCGGACGTCCCGTTCCCGGTGCGGCCGACCGGCGTGCCCGCCGACCTCAGGCTGCGGACCGCCGAGGTCCACCGGCCCACCAAGGACTCCGAGCCCAAGTGGAGCGCCATCCTGTCGTACACCGTCGACGGCAAGTGGCTGAGCGTCACGGTCCAGCCGGAGGGCTTCGGGACGTTCGTGGACGGCCGGCCGGACGGCGGCACCCCGGTGTGCCGGGTCGCGAAGGGCGTCCGGCTCTGCGCCAACGGCACCGCGGCGCAGGCTCCCTCGGTCCAGGCGGCCGGCGGGCTCGCCGGCCTGCTCGAACGGTTCGACGTGCTCGGCGCGGACGAGGCGTCCTGGGCCCGCTGACGCACCCCGCACACACGCCGGCGGCCGGCGCCCCCGGAGAGGAGGCGCCGGCCGTCGGACCGTCAACCGGTCAGTAGCGGTACTGCTCGGCCTTGTACGGGCCCTCGACCGGAACGCCGATGTAGTCGGCCTGCTCCTGGGTCAGGGTGGTCAGCTTCACGCCCAGCGCGTCGAGGTGCAGGCGGGCGACCTTCTCGTCCAGGTGCTTCGGCAGCACGTAGACGCCGATCGGGTACTGCTCGGTCTTCGTGAACAGCTCGATCTGGGCGATCGTCTGGTTGGCGAAGGAGTTGGACATCACGAAGGACGGGTGGCCGGTCGCGTTGCCCAGGTTCAGCAGGCGGCCCTCGGACAGCATGATGATGGTGTGGCCGTCGGCGAAGCGCCACTCGTGGACCTGCGGCTTGACCTCGGTCTTCACGATGCCGGGCAGCTTCGCCAGGCCCGCGATGTCGATCTCGTTGTCGAAGTGGCCGATGTTGCCGACGATCGCCTGGTGCTTCATCTGCTCCATGTGCGAGGCGAGGATGATGTCCTTGTTGCCCGTGGTGGTGATGAAGATGTCGGCGATCGAGACGACGTCCTCCAGGGTGGTGACCTGGTAGCCGTCCATCGCGGCCTGGAGCGCGCAGATCGGGTCGATCTCGGTGATGATCACGCGGGCGCCCTGGCCGCGCAGCGACTCGGCGCAGCCCTTGCCGACGTCGCCGTAGCCGCAGACGACCGCGACCTTGCCGCCGATCAGGACGTCGGTGGCGCGGTTGATGCCGTCGATCAGCGAGTGGCGGCAGCCGTACTTGTTGTCGAACTTCGACTTGGTGACGGCGTCGTTGACGTTGATGGCCGGGAACAGCAGCTTGCCGTCACGGTGCATCTCGTACAGGCGGTGGACACCGGTGGTGGTCTCCTCGGTCACGCCCTTGATCGTGGAGGCGACCTCGGTCCACTTGTTCGGGGTGTCCTTGAGGGTGCGGTTGAGCAGCTCCAGGATGATCCGGAACTCGTCGTTGTCCGCGGTGGACGGGTCCGGAGCGGCACCGGCCTTCTCGAACTCGACGCCCTTGTGGATCAGCAGGGTGGCGTCGCCGCCGTCGTCCAGGATCATGTTCGGGGTCTTGCCGTCAGGCCAGGTCAGGGCCTGCTCGGTGCACCACCAGTACTCGTCCAGGGTCTCGCCCTTCCAGGCGAAGACCGGCACGCCCTGCGGGTTCTCCGGGGTGCCCTCCGGGCCGACGGCGATGGCCGCGGCCGCGTGGTCCTGGGTGGAGAAGATGTTGCAGGAGCACCAGCGGACCTCGGCACCGAGCGCCGTCAGGGTCTCGATCAGGACGGCGGTCTGCACGGTCATGTGCAGCGAGCCGGTGATGCGGGCGCCGGCCAGCGGCTGCGACTCGGCGTACTCGGCGCGGATCGCCATCAGGCCGGGCATCTCGTGCTCGGCCAGCTGAATCTCCTTGCGGCCGAACGGCGCCAGGGAAAGGTCGGCGACCTTGAAGTCACCGGTGATGTCGGTCGACATGCGTCTGCTCCTCGCTGATGGGGTGGGGCCAAAGCTCCGGGCGTGCTTCGCGCGCGTCAGGCCGTACGGGTGCACGGCCACGCCGGGACCACCGGATCCGCGCCGGACCGGCCTCCCGTTGCGCAGCACAAACCGTCGGAGGACCTCTCTCCCTCGACCGGCGCACGCCCTACGGGTGCGGACCGCCGATCGACCGCCATCAGCAGCGACGTTCTGGCTCTGGTGACGAATCTACACCGACGGCCCCGTCGGCCGTCCGCCGATGACCGATTTCGGCCTGCGGTCCGACCGGGCCCGAGCCGGGCCCGCGAGAGTCCCCGGCCGTGGCCGGGGACGGCTCAGTGCTCGCCGCCGGGGCCCGGGCCACCGGGCGTGGCGGCCGGGTCGTCGCCCGCCGCGGCCTTCTCGGCGCTGTAGACGTCGGGCTCCAGGTAGATCGCCCGGGCGATCGGGACGACCGCGCGCACCCGCTCCTCGGCCGCGTCGATCGCCTCCGCGACCCGGGCGGCGCTGTCCTCGGCGTTGACGGCGATCTTGGCGGCGACCAGCAGCTCCTCGGGGCCGAGGTGCAGGGTGCGCATGTGGATCACTCCGGTGACGGTCTCGCCGTCCACCAGCGCCTCCCGGATCCGGCGCACCGACTCCTTGTTCGCCGACTCGCCGAGCAGCAGCGACTTGGTCTCCAGGGCGAGCACCACGGCGATCACCACCAGCAGGAGGCCGATGCACAGGGTGCCGATGCCGTCCCAGACGCCGTCACCGGTGATCACGGTGAGCCCGACGCCGAACAGCGCCAGCACCAGGCCGATCAGCGCGCCGGTGTCCTCCAGCAGCACCACCGGCAGCTCCGGCGCCTTGGCGGTGCGGATGAACTGGGTCCAGCTCTGCTTGCCCTTGGCCTTCTCCGACTCCCGCATCGCCGTCAGGAAGGACCAGCCCTCCATGCCGATCGCGAAGACCAGCACGCCGATCGCCCAGCCCCAGGCGTCCAGCGTCTCCGGGTGGCTGATCTTGTGCCAGCCCTCGTAGATCGCGAACAGGCCACCGACGCTGAACAGCACGATGGCCACCAGGAAGCCGTACACGTAGCGCTCGCGGCCGTACCCGAAGGGGTGCTCCTCGTCGGCCTCCCGGCGCGCCCGCTTGCCGCCGATCAGCAGCAGCACCTGGTTGCCGGAGTCGGCCACGGAGTGCACGCCCTCGGCGAGCATCGAGGAGGAACCGGTGAAGCCGAAGGCGGTGAACTTGGCCGCCGCGATCGCCAGGTTCGCGGACAGTGCCGCGATCAGTGCCTTGGTGCCGCCTTCGGTACTCATGCCTCTTCTTCCTCACGGGTCGGTCAGCGTCGTCGAGCGCTTACCGTACCGGCCTGGAAGTCCCGTCCGGCCGACCGCCTCAGGACTGCGCGGCCGCGAGCCCCAGGTAGACGGCGGCGAAGTCGGTCAGCGCGACCAGGTCGGCCAGCGCGTGCAGCGCGTCCGGCCGGGCGCTCGCGTACTCGGTCAGCCGGACGTCGTGGGCGGCGGCCAGCCGGTGCGCCCGGGTGACGCCGAAGCTGCGCGGCCCGGCGTCCTCCTCCGGCACCTCGACCGGGCCGTCCCGCCCCTCCTCCGTCACTGGTCCGGCCGCGCCCGGGACGTGCCGCAGCAGCAGGACCTGCAGGTACAGCGGGTCCGGCTCCTCGACCCGGTCGCGGAAGAAGTCGTCCGGGTCGGCGCCCGCTCCCAACTGCCCGGTGAACATGCCGCGGTGGGCGGTGAGCACCTGCGGCAGCGGCCCGGCCAGCGCCGGGCGCCCGGCCCGGTCGGCCAGCTGGGCGGCGAACCGGGCGGCGGCGGCCCCGGCGATCGGGCCCTCGGCCCACAGCAGCGGGACCGTCCCGGCCAGCCGGGCGGCCAGGCCCTTCGCCGGGTTGGTGTACGCGGCGGCGTCCGGGCGGCAGCGCACCGCGGCGGCGTCCAGCAGGTCGGCGACGGCCGGCAGCGCGTCGTACGGGAGCTGGGTGAGGCCGATCTTCTGGGCCAGCGCCAGCATCGGGGTGAGGTGGGACCAGAGCGCCGCCGGGTCCTCGGCCGGCAGGTCCGGCTCGGCGGCGGCCACGGGCGCGAGGTCCTCGGACAGCACCGAGGCCGTGAACGGCAGCGGCAGCGCGCGCACCTGCAGCGCGGCCTCGGCCAGCGCGCTGCCGGCCGGGGCGGTGACGACGATCGCGCAGCCGCGCGCGTACGCCTGCTCGGCGAGGCTGACCAGGCCCTGCTCGCCGCCGTCGGCGGAGCTGATCACCAGCAGGTCCAGCGGGCCGGCCCAGCCGGGCAGCTGCCAGCCGAGTCCGGCGGTGAAGGCGGGCCGGGTGCCGGCCCGATCGGCGCGCGGGGCGGCCGCCTCGGTCGGCGGCAGCGCGGTGACCAGGGAACCCGTGCCGGCCAGCGCGGACAGCATCTCGGCGGCGGTCAGCGCGCTGCCGTGCCCGGCGACCAGGACGGCGCGCGGACGGCCGTCCGGACGCAGCCGGTCGAGGCCGGCCGCCTCGGCCTGCCGCAGCGCGGTGCGGACCCGCGCGCCGGCGCCGGCCAGGGCCAGCAGGGCGCGGTCGTGGTCGGCGCGCTGCAGCGCGGCCGGGTCGTCGAGCAGGGTGTCGTCGAGCATGCGGCGAACCTCCGGCTGCGGTCCTCTGGGCGCGCGCTCCGCTGCGCGCCGGGCGGTCGGGGTGGGGCTTCGCCCCCAGGATCACGCCGGGCGGCGGGCCTCGTCCACCAGGAGGACCGGAATGCCCTCGCGGACCGGGTACGCGAGGCCGCAGTCCGCACCGGTGCAGACCAGCTCGGGCTGCTCCTCGGTGCCGCCCTCGGCGAGCGCGGCCCGGCACTGCGGGCAGACCAGGATCTCCAGCAGGAAGGATTCGAGCTTCATGGGGCTCTCCAAAGTTCGGGGGTGGCACGGAGGTGCCCCGGCCGATAGGAAACCCTACCGGCCGGGGCACCGGGGCCCGTGGTCAGGCGCGGGGCTCGGACCGTGGCCCCCGGGCCTGGGGGCTCAGCCGCGGACGACGGCGAGCACACCGTCGCGCAGCTCGGCCATCTTCGCCGGGTCCTTGGCCTCGACGTTCAGGCGCAGCAGCGGCTCGGTGTTGGAGGCGCGCAGGTTGAACCACCAGTCCGGGCCGGCCACGGTCAGGCCGTCCAGCTCGTCCACCGTGGTGCCCTCGCCGCCGGCGTACGCGGCGCGGACGGCGGCGGTGCTGGCGGCCTGGTCGGCCACGGTGCTGTTGATCTCGCCGGAGGCGGCGTAGCGGTCGTACTCGGCGGTGAGCGCGGACAGCGTGCCCGGCTGCCCGCCGAGCGCGGCCAGCACGTGCAGCGCGGCGAGCATGCCGGTGTCGGCGCGCCAGAAGTCGCGGAAGTAGTAGTGGGCGGAGTGCTCGCCGCCGAAGACGGCGTCGGTCTCGGCCATCTCCTGCTTGATGAAGGAGTGGCCGACCCGGGTGCGCACCGGCTTGGCGCCGAGCTCGCGGACCACCTCGGGGACGGTCCAGGAGGTGATCAGGTTGTGGATGACCGTCGGCTCGGCCTCGCCGGCGGCCTTGGCGCGGGCGACCTCGCGGACGGCCACCAGGGCGGTGATCGCCGACGGGGAGACCGGCTCGCCGCGCTCGTCCACGACGAAGCAGCGGTCGGCGTCGCCGTCGAAGGCCAGGCCCACGTCGGCGCCGACCTCGCGGACCTTGGCCTGGAGGTCGACCAGGTTCTTCGGGTCGAGCGGGTTGGCCTCGTGGTTCGGGAAGGTGCCGTCCAGCTCGAAGTACATCGGGACGAGCTCGATCGGCAGGCCGTCGAAGACGGTCGGCACGGTGTGGCCGCCCATGCCGTTGCCGGCGTCCACCGCGACCTTGAGCGGGCGGATCGCGGTGAGGTCGACCAGGCCCAGCAGGTGGTCGGCGTAGCCGCGCAGGGTGTCCTGGGCGGACAGCGCGCCCGGCTTCACGTCCTTGGCCGGGACGGTGACGGTGTCGTCCTCGGCGGTCCAGGACTCGACCAGCTCGCGGATCTCGGCCAGGCCGGTGTCCTGGCCGACCGGGGCGGCGCCGGCCCGGCACAGCTTGATGCCGTTGTACTGGGCCGGGTTGTGGCTGGCGGTGAACATCGCGCCGGGCAGGTCGAGCTTGCCGCTGGCGTAGTACAGCTGGTCGGTGGAGCACAGCCCGATCTGCACCACGTCGGCGCCGTAGGCCGCCGCGCCCTCGGCGAAGGCCAGGCTCAGCGACGGGGAGGAGGGCCGCATGTCGTGCCCGACCACGATCGCGGACGCGCCGGTGACCTGCACGAACGCGGCACCGAAGGCCCGGGACAGGCTCTCGTCCCACTGGTCCGGGACGACGCCCCGGACGTCGTACGCCTTCACGAGCTGCTTGAGGTCGCGCACTGCGGCTCCACCCTGGTCTTAGGACTGATCACGATACGTCTGGGCCACCGCGCGTCCGGTCGACGGGCGCGGTGACGGTAGACGGGCAGCGTACCCGGGCCGGACGAACGCCCCGTGCCGGGTGAGGCCTCAGTTGTCGGGCGAGCGCAGGACCCGGAGGTGGCCGCGGCGGCCGCCCTCGGTGGACTCGCCCTCGGGGGCCCGGCCCTGACGGTGGGTCTGCGGGCGGGCGGCCTCCCGCACGGCGTTGGCCAGCGCCTCCAGGTCGTCGCTGCTGCGGCGCAGCGGCCCGGCCTCCGCGGCGAGCCGGACGACCTCCCAGCCGCGCGGGGCGGTGAGGCGCTCGGCGTGCTCGGCGCACAGGTCGTAGCAGTGCGGCTCGGCGTAGGTGGCGAGCGGGCCGAGGACGGCGGTGGAGTCCGCGTAGACGTACGTCAGCGTCGCGACGGCCGGCCGGCCGCACGCGGTCCGCGAACAACGACGTACAGAGCTCACGAGGGTGGACGGTACCGCACTCCCCGCCGGGGAGCGAAGACCGGCTGCCCGGAGGGGGTGCCGTGTCGCCCTCCGAGCGCCGGGGCGCGGATCCGGCGCCCCGTGTGATTCCCCGTCGGAGTGGTCCACTTCCGACCGTCCAAGGACTACCCTCGGCAGTGATATGGACAGCTCCGCACCGCAGTCATCGACAGGCCCGGCGCGCCGCCCCCGGCACCGCGACCGGCACGGGCGGGGCCTGCGCGGCCCACTGGCGCCGCCCCAGGTGCCGATCTCGCTCACCCGCTCCGAACTGTTCGACGACTACGTGCGCGAGTCGGTGGAGCGCCTCGAGCGGCGTTGGCCGCAGCTGATCGAGGTGGAGTTCGCCGTGCAGGAGGTGCCGCTGCACGAGCCGGACGGCGCCGACCCCGAGGACGGCGTGCCGCTCGGGCGGGTGTCGCCGGGCGGGCAGGGGCGCAAGAGCCAGATCGTGGTGTACCGGCGGCCGGTGGAGATCCGGGCGAAGACCCGGGAGGACCGCGCGGCGCTGGTGCACGAGATCCTGATCGAGCAGGTCGCCGAGCTGCTGGGGCTGTCGCCGGACGCCATCGACCCGCGCTACGACGAGGACTGAACCCCGACGGGGGCGGCACCCGGTGGTGCCGCCCCCGTCGTCCGCCCCGAGCGGGACGGCTCAGCGCAGGACGACGCCCGGGTCCTGGCCGGCCTGCGGGACCTTGACGGTGCTGCGGTCGTCGTGCAGCGCCTGGACGGTGAACATCGGCACGTCCTTGGCCGGCAGGGACAGCATCCGGGCGGCCACCACGGGGCCGCCGGAGACGGTCTCCACGGTGAGCGCGAAGGTCCCGTTCAGCCCGGCGGGCTCGGGTGCCGGGAGGGCGACCGTGCCGCCGGCCGGGACCTGGACCTCCTTGGTGGCCGGGGTGCCGCCGCCGCTGCCGGCCGAGGCGGTGACCCGGACGGTGGCGGCGTCGCCGCTGGAGGTCAGGTAGAGCGTGGAGGCGCCGGCCCGGTTGTCGGCGACGGTGGCGCGGGCACCGACCGGGTTGCTGCCGGTCAGCCAGGCCGCGTCGGTCTTGCCGTTGGCCGCCGCCCGGTCGACCCGCAGTCCGGCCACGATCGGGGTGCGGTGCTTGTCGTCGCTGGGCGACAGCCGCAGCCCGGCGACCTCGTCCCGGGTGACCTTGCCGAGGTCGACGGCGGCCACCATGCCCGCCTTGACGTGGATCGACTCGTTGCCGGCCGGGCTGAACCAGCCGTTCTTGCCGGACAGCTGGATCTTCAGGTCGGCGTCGTCCTCGGGCGGCGCCCAGACCACCAGGCGGGCCGAGGCGGTGTCGGCGGGCAGGCCGGGCAGCACCTGGACGGGGGCCGGGTCGGCCGAGGCCGGGACCCAGTCGGCGCCCTTACCGCTGTCGGCGGCGTGCAGCGCGGCCCCGACCCGCCCGGAGCGCGCCACCACGTGCACCGCGAGGTCGGCGACCGCGCCCTTGCTGATGGTCGACAGCAGGATGGCCTGGGAACTGCCGGGCGGGACGGTTATCCCGTTGGCGGCGTCGTTGTCGATCAAGCCCTTGTCGCCGTACAGCTTGATGTCCACCACCGCGGCGGAGGACTCGGTGTTGACCAGGCTGACGTAGTCGACCCGGTCGGCGGCGGTGCTCGCCCCGGCGAACCAGAAGCCGGTCCCGGCCGGGGTGCAGGTGAGGCCGGACAGGCCGAGGCCGCGCGGCTCGGTGACCACCGTGGTCTGGGTGACGGTGAAGCCGGGGGCGAGGACGCCGGTGGCGACGGCCCCGGTGCCGGGCGCGGCGTCGCCGTTGGCGGCCGGGCCGGTGGCCGGGGTGCCGGGCTTGGGGACGGTCAGCCGGGCGTCGGCGGGCGCCGCGTTCCTGTCCTGGACAGGGGCGGCGGGGGTGCCCGAGCCGGTCGGCGCCGGGGTGGCGGGCGCCGCCGGAGCGGCGGTCGGCTGGGCGGCGGGCGCGGCCGCGTCGGAGAGCCAGCCGGCCCCGCCGGTGGCGGCGCCCGTCCCGGGCGGGGTGTAGGCGGTGAGCGTGGTCGAGCCGGTCAGGCCCTGGAGCGGCTGCGGGCAGACCGCGGACGTCCGCTCCACCTGTGCGGTGGTCGGCGCCACGCCGGCGGCCGCCTTGGCCGGAGCGGCCGGCGGGCGCACCTCGGCGATCCCGAACACCGCCGCCAGCACCACGGCCGCGGCGAGCAGCGACGGGGTGGTCCTGGCCGCGCCGCCGGCCCCGGCGGCGAACCGGCTGCGGCCGGGGCGGGCCGCCGGGGCCGGCCCGGACGGCTCCGCCGCGAAGGCGGGCCCGGCCGGCTCGGCGGCCGCGTCGGCGCCGGCGCCGGACTTCTTCCTGAACGCTGGCTTCTTCATCGCGGGCTTCTTCATCGCGGGTCAGCTCCCCGATCCGTGCTGGTGCGGGTACCGGCCGGGGCCGTTGGGGTCGTTCGGGTCGTAGTAGGGCTCGGGCTGCTGCCGGCCGGGCCCCCAGGACTGCCCGTCCGGCTGCGGCTGGTGCCCCTGGTACCCGTGGGCGTCGTAGCCGTACGGCTGCTGCTCGGGCTGGTACGGCTGCTCGTAGCCCTGCTGCTGTTGCTGGTAGCCGTCGTACGTCTGTCCGCCGTACGGTGCGGCGGCCGGCTGCTGGGCCGCGTACTGGTCGTAGCTGTACGGGTCGGCCTGCTGGTACGCCTGGTACGGGTCGCTGTACTGCTCGGTGTCCTGGACGGCGGCGGCCGCCTGGACGGCTCCGGTCAGCGGCTCGGCGGTCGGCTGGGCCGGGATCGCGCCCGGCCTGTCGTACACCCCGGACTCCTCGGCGCCGCCCTCGGCGCCCTCGCCGGCCTCGCCGCGCTCGGCCATCCGGCGGGCCCGGCGGCTGCCGGGCGCGGGGGCCTGCGTCTGGGCGGCGGCCAGCGCGGCGGCGGCGACCACCTCCTCGGGCAGGTCGTCGTCCTTGTGGCTGCGGCGGCCGGGCAGGGCCAGCACCAGGATGGTGAGGCCGAGCAGCACCTGGGCCCAGATCCAGCCGGTGTGGGCGGCGCCGCCCTCCCGGGTGACGGTCAGCTTGCCGCCGGCGGCCGGGAGCTTGAAGCCCTGCGCCCAGCCGTCGACCGTGGTGGGCTCCAGCGCGGTGCCGTCCACGGTGGCCTTCCACTCCGGGGCGGCGGACTCGGCGAGCCGCAGCACCCGGCCGTCCGGGCCGGCCGGGACGGTGGTGGACAGGTCACGGGCGCCGGACGGGACGACCACCGGGGTGGCGCCCGGGGCCGTGATCACCGCGCGGACCGCGGGGGCGCCGTTGACCTGCCAGAGCGCGGCGGCGCCGTCCTGGTTGGCCTTGACCAGGCCGGGGGTGGTGTCCAGGACGTCCTTGTAGACGTCGATCACCGGCTGCTGGACCAGCACGTAGGCGATGCCGTAGCCGGCCAGGGCGCTCGCCTGGTCGGCACCGGAGCCGGCCAGCAGGCTGCCGACCATCCGGTTCAGACCGTCCTGGGTGCCGGTCGCCGGGTCGACGGTGGACTCGGCCTGGCCGAGCGTCAGACCGGCGCCGCGCAGCACGGTGTAGCGGACCGCGCCGCCGTTGCTGTCACCGGTGACGACGAGGGTGCGGGCCCGGTCGGTGGTGCCAGCCTCCTCGGCGATGAAGGCGGGGACCTGGTCTGCCTGGCCGCGGTGCAGCGGACCGCCGGCGCCGGTCAGCGCCCACCACAGGCCGGTGCCGAGCGGGGCCAGGACGGCCGCGGCCACCACCAGGGCGGCCACCGGCTGGCGCCAGCCGAAGGCGATCCCGGCGACGCGGGCGTTGGCGCCGTCGGCGCCGATCGCGGCGGCGGCCAGCAGGGCGATCCCGGCGATCAGGGTGGCCGGTCCGGCCCAGGCGGGCACCGCCGGGCCACCGGAGGCCGGGGTGACCGAGGTGCCCGCCACCGCGACCGCGAAGACCAGACCGGCGCCGGCCGCGCCCCAGGCCACGAGCACCGCGCGGCGGCGGTCGGCGCGCAGCAGCGCGGCCAGCGCGGCCAGCACGACACCCGCCGAGAGCCAGATCGGCGGCACTCCGGCGCCGCCCGGGTTGACCAGCAGCAGGCCGGCCGCGCTCGCGCCGGTGCCGTGCAGGCCGGGCAGCCCGGCCTCCAGCAGCAGCCACTGCGGGTGCGACAGCACCTTGAGCGACCACGGGGCCAGCACCGCGACCGGCACCGCCAGGATCACCAGGACGCGCAGGCCGAGCAGCCGCAGCGCCGTGCCGCCGGAGCCGAAGGCGCCGCCGCGCACCACCGCGACGACCAGCATCGCCAGGCAGAGCGGCACCGCGAGCGCCCACGTTATCGGGACGAACGCGGTGGCCAGGGTGAGCAGCAGGACGGTCATCCAGACCGGGCGCCAGCCCGGGCGGGCGCCCTTGGCGGCGCTCTCGTCCCGGATGCCGAGGCCGGCCGCGATGGCGGCGGCGCGGGCCAGCGGCGGCAGCAGCACGGCGAGCACGGCGGTGCCGATCCGGCCCTGGGCGAGCGCGCCGGTCGCGGCGGGCAGCAGCGCGTAGGTCGCGCTGGCCCAGGCGCGGACCAGCTTGGAGTCCAGCAGCGGCCGGGACACCAGGTAGGCGCTGACCGCGGACAGCGGGACGGCGAGCACCACGAGCAGGGTGAGCGCGAGGTCGGCGTGGTCGAACAGCAGCCACGAGAGCACCGCGAGCACGCCGAGGTACGGCGGTGCGGCGGCGGTGGAGCCGGTGCCGACCGGGTGCCAGGAGTCCGCGTACATCGACCAGAGGCCGCCGGCCCCGTCGGCCGCGGGCAGCAGGGCGCCACCGAACAGTTCCCCGCCGGCGAGCAGGCCGCGGCAGGCGATCAGGGCGAACACCAGCAGGGCCGCGAACAGCACCGGCGCCGGGCGCCGGGCGAGCTTCTTGAGCAGCGTGAACTGCTCGACGACCAGGTCCTCGGCGTCCTCGTCGCCGCCGGCCTCGGCCGAGCCGTGCCGGCCGCCGGTGTCGTCGCCGCCCCCGATCCCGAGCGAGCCGATGACGCCCTCGACCGCCAGCCGGGTGGTGGCGCCGGGGGCCGGGAAGAGCGTGCGGTCGTCCAGGGCGTCCGCCGACCGGGACTTGGCGCGGCGTTTGCGCGCGGCCAACAGCCGTGGGAGGCGGACGAGTTCGTGGCCGAGGCCGGCGAGTTCGTCGAACGCCTGGCGCGGGTCCTTGCCGAGCAGGTTGGTGACGGCCCGCACCAGGGTGCCGAGCACCAGCCGCAGCAGGACGTAGGGGAAGAGCGCGCCCTTGCTGTTGGCGAGCAGGGTGTAGACGGCGCCGGCCTTGTCCACCCGGTGCGGGTGGGAGGGGCCGCAGTCGATCGCCCGGCGCTCGCGGGCGGCCGCCTCGGCGTGCCGCAGCACGGCGTCGGGGGCGACCACCACCCGGTGGCCGGCGGCGTTGACCCGCCAGCAGAAGTCGGTGTCGTCCCGCATCAGCGGGAGGGCCCGGTCGAAGCCGCCGAGCTCCTCGAAGACGTCCCGGCGCACCAGCATGCCGGCGCTGGAGACGGCGAGCACCGGGCGGACCTGGTCGTGCTGGCCCTGGTCCTGCTCGCGGCGGTCGAGGCCGGTCCAGCGGCGGCCGGAGCGGGCGATGGTGACGCCGACCTCCAGGAGCTGGCGGCGGTCGTACCAGCTGCGCAGCTTGGGGCCGACCACGGCGGCGCTGGGGGTGGAGTCGGCGACCTGGAGCAGTCGGCGCAGCGCGTCGGTCTGCGGCTCGCAGTCGTCGTGCAGCAGCCAGAGCCACTCGACCGGCCGGGTCTCGCGCGGGCCGCCGCGGCCGAGGTCGTCCTCCTGGGCGAGCGGGTCGCCGAAGTCGTCCCAGCCGCCGGTGACCGGGTCGTAGCCGGAGGGGTCGAGCCGGTACGGCAGGTCCTCCGGGCGCAGGGGCGCGCTGCCGGCCACGGCCTCGGCGACGGCGGTGCCGAAGCCGGCCCGGCGGCCGAGGACCAGCGGGCCGCTCTCGGGCAGCCAGTCGGCGAGGGTGTCCGCGAGCAGTTGCGGAGAGTTGTCGGTGGATCCGGTGTCGACCGCGAGGATCCGCTGGACCTGGCGGTCCTGACCGAGCAGGCCGGCCAGGGCCTGCGGGAGCCAGCGGGCGCCGTCGTGCGAGACGACCACGGCGGTGACCAGGTGGCGCGGGTAGGCGGGCGGCCGGGAAGCGGTGAAGCCGCTCTGGTGGCTGTAGACGGTCATCGAGTGCGCGGGCCCCAGTTCTCGGTGGACACAGCCGGTGAACGGCAACCGGATGGCGCACCACACTAACGGCTCCTGATGACCGCTTCGTCCGGGGTGTGCGTGCGGGGACGGTGAAAGGGGCCCCGGGAACGCGAAAGCGCCCCACCACCGCGGTGAGGCGCCCGTACAGCTGTGCGGTTGTCCGTCGTTGTCGAAGGGTCAGCGGGGGCCCGGGGCCGTCCGGTCAGACCGCGCTCTTCTTGAGCCGCCGGCGCTCGCGCTCGGAGAGGCCGCCCCAGATGCCGAAGCGCTCGTCATTGGCGAGGGCGTACTCCAGGCACTCCGAGCGGACCTCGCAGGCGAGGCAGACCTTCTTCGCCTCGCGAGTCGAGCCGCCCTTCTCGGGGAAGAAGGACTCGGGGTCGGTCTGCGCGCACAACGCACGCTCCTGCCAACCGAGTTCCTCCTCGTCCTCCGCGATGCCGTCCCCGATCAACAGCTCAAAGAGCTCGCTCATATGGCGCGCCTCCTCTGCCCCTACTTGGCGTCCCCGTGGTTGCCGTTGCCTCCTGCGGCTGACGACACGAGTGAAATTACAGTTGCGTCACTCTGGCCCAGTCAAGCCGAGCTCTGGTATTGGGGCCGGGATTCACTCCCTGGCACCAAGCCGTTACGAATAGTGTACATATCCGGACACATCGGACCTTTCGCCTCAAAGTCCTGAACGGTGCCGAACCATCCGCAACCACTCGCCGGGTGACGCACGATCACCGCCACAAGGCCGGTCATCGGCCTGCCTTCCCGGCGATCTTCCCATCGAAACATAGAGAGTGATGAATCACCCCATCAGGGAAAGATCCGGACCTAACCCACTCGAATGCCGCATCATTGCGTTTGACACCGGCCCTGCGAATGCGGTGTCCTTGCTGCTATGTCAGAGTTCGCCAGCCCCCGGAGCGGTTCCACCCTCCGCCGTGCCGTGAACTCCTGTTGTCGCCTCTGTTCCTGCTGTATCTAGGCGCCCGCGTCCCACCGCGCGCCGCCCCCAGGAAGCACAGAGGCCGCCCGCGATTCCCGTCCCAGGACATCCCGGATCCGGCTGATACCGACACGCCAGCCGACCCCTCCGAGGACGACTCCCGTGCGCATGATCCGCATCCGCAAGCGGAACCGCGACCGCAACAAGCTCGCCCGCCGCAGCCCCGCCACCGTCCGCACCGGCACCCCCGCCGACGCCCGGACCCGCCAGTGGGCCGACGGCCTCAGCGACGTCTCCATCGCGGGCGACCCGCTCGCCTTCCCGCACCTGGCCCGCACCGACCTGCCGGCCCACCCCGCCAGCGTCGCCGAGTACGCCCGGCTGGTGCGCGAGATCGCCGCCGACCGCGCCCGCTGGGAGCCGCTGGTCCGCTACGACGCGCTGACCCGCTGGTACGCCCGGCTGGAGACCGGCCCCGGCTACGAGGTCTGGCTGCTCAGCTGGCTGCCCGGCCAGTCCAGCGGCTTCCACGACCACGGCGAGTCCTCCGGCGTGATGAGCGTCGTCCGGGGCGAGCTGGTCGAACGCTCCCTCACCCCGACCGGCGAGAAGACCCGGGAGCTGCGACCGGGCGGGCAGCGGGTGTTCTCCTCCGGATACCTGCACGAGGTCGTCAACGGCGCGCTCGAACCCGCCGTCTCCATCCACCTCTACGCCCCGGGCCTGACCGAGATGAACCAGTACGGCGCAACCGCCGTCCCCGAGCAGCACCCGGAGCGGCAGGCGCAGGCCGGATCGCACTGAACCCGGCTGGAGGGAAGTCCGACCGTGGCAGGATGAGCCCCATGCGCATCGTGGCACTGGCAGGCGGAATCGGCGGAGCGCGCTTCCTGCGCGGGCTCCGCGCGGCAGTCGGACCGCAGGACGAGATCACCGTCATCGGCAACACCGGCGACGACATCCACCTCTACGGCCTCAAGGTCTGCCCCGACCTCGACACCGTGATGTACACCCTCGGCGGCGGCATCAACGAGGAGCAGGGCTGGGGCCGGACGGACGAGACCTGGTCCATCAAGGCCGAGATGAAGGAGTACGGCGTCGGCCCCGAGTGGTTCGGGCTCGGCGACCGGGACTTCGCCACCCACCTCGTGCGCAGCCAGATGCTCACCGCCGGGTACAGCCTCAGCCAGGTCACCGAGGCGCTGTGCGTGCGCTGGAAGCCGGGCGTGCGGCTGCTGCCGATGAGCGACGACCGGGTCGAGACCCACGTGCGGATCACCGACGAGCAGGGCACCCGGGCGATCCACTTCCAGGAGTACTGGGTCAAGCTGCACGCCGCGGTGGACGCCGAGGCGATCGTCGCGGTCGGCGCGGACACCGCCAAGCCCGCGCCCGGCGTGCTGGAGGCGATCGCCGAGGCGGACGTCATCCTCTTCCCGCCCTCCAACCCGGTGGTCTCGATCGGCACCATCCTCGCCGTCCCCGGCATCCGGGAGGCCGTCGCCGCCGCGCCCGCCCCGGTGGTCGGGCTCTCCCCGATCGTCGGCGGGGCGCCGGTGCGCGGCATGGCCGACAAGGTGCTCGCGGCGGTCGGCGTCGAGGCCACCGCGGACGCGGTCGCACTCCACTACGGCTCCGCCCTGATCGACGGATGGCTGGTGGACACCGTGGACCGGGCCTCGGTGGCCGCCGTCGAGGCCGGCGGGATCGCCTGCCGGGCCGTCCCGCTGCTGATGACCGACGTCGAGGCCACCGCCGAGATGGCGCGCGCCGCGCTGGCCCTGGCGGAGCAGGTGCGCAAGTGACGCTGGAGATCCTCGGAGTCGACGGCATCCCGGAGGTCACGGCCGGGGCGGACCTGGGCGAGCTCATCGCCAAGGCGGGGACGTACCAGGACGGCGACATCCTGCTGGTCACCTCGAAGATCGTCAGCAAGGCCGAGGGCCGGCTGCTGCACGCCGCCGACCGGGAGGCCGCGATCGACGCCGAGAGCGTCCGGCTGGTCGCCCGGCGCGGGCCGATCCGGATCGTGGAGAACCGCAACGGCTTCGTCATGGCCGCCGCCGGCGTCGACGCCTCCAACACCGCCCCCGGCACCGTGCTGCTGCTGCCCGAGGACCCGGACGCCTCCGCGAGGGCGCTGCGGGCCCGGCTCCAACAGCTCACCGGCCGCCGGCTCGCCGTCCTCCTCACCGACACCTTCGGACGGCCCTGGCGCGACGGGCTGACCGACGTCGCGATCGGCGCCGCCGGGCTCGGCGTCCTGGACGACCACCGGGGGCGCGTCGACGGCCACGGCAACACGCTGGAGTCGACCGTCGTCGCGACGGCCGACGAACTCGCCGCCGCCGCCGACCTGGTGAAGGGCAAGACGACCGGCGTCCCGGTGGCGGTGGTGCGCGGACTCGGACACCTCGTCACCGCCGAGGACGGCGAGGGCGTCCGGCCGCTGGTGCGGCCCTCCGCGGACGACATGTTCCGGCTCGGCACCTCCGAGGCGCTGCGCCAGGCCGTCACCCTGCGGCGCACCGTCCGCTCCTTCACGGCGGAGCCGGTCGACCCGGGCGCCGTCCGGCGGGCCGTCGCCGCCGCCGTCACCGCGCCCGCCCCGCACCACACCACACCGTGGCGGTTCGTGCTGCTGGAGTCGGCGGACACCCGGGTGCGGCTGCTCGACGCGATGCTCGCCGCCTGGCAGCGCGACCTGCGCGAGCTCGACGGCTGGGACGAGGAGCGGATCGCCCGGCGCACCGCCCGCGGCGACGTCCTGCGCGACGCCCCGTACCTGGTGGTGCCCTGCCTGGTGACGGACGGCTCGCACGATTACCCCGACCGGCGCCGGGCCACCGCCGAACGGGAGATGTTCACCGTCTCGGCCGGCGCCGCCGTGCAGAACCTGCTCGTCGCGCTCACCGGCGAGGGCTACGGCTCCGCCTGGGTCTCGTCCACGATGTTCTGCCGCGACACCGTACGAGCGGCCCTGGACCTCCCGGACGACTGGGACCCGATGGGCGCCATCGCCGTCGGCCGCCCCGCCGAACCCCCGAAGCCCCGCCCGGAGCGCAGTGCCGACGCCTTCATCGAGGTGCGGTAGGGCCGGTCGCGGCGGAAGCGGACCGGCTCAGCGGCGGCGGTGGTCGTTGGGGGCCAGGCGGGGGCCGTAGCGGGGGGCCCGGGCGCCGGCGGCCAGCAGGAGGCGGCAGAGCCGGTGGCGCTGGGGGCGGTAGGGCTCCAGCAGGGCGAGCATCTGGGCGTCGTCGCTGCGGGGGCGGCCGGCCAGGGCCCAGCCGACCAGGTTGGGCAGGTGGAAGTCCCCGACCGAGACCGCGTCCGGGTCGCCGTTGCTGCGCTGCAGCGTCTCGGCGGCCGTCCAGACCCCGATGCCGGGGACGGCGGTGAGACGGGCGAAGGCCTCCTCGTGGCCCATCGCCGAGGACTCCTCCAGCCGCGGCGCCAGCCGGACCGCGCGGATGACCGTCGCGGAGCGCTTCGGGTCCACGCCCGCCCGGTGCCACTCCCAGCTCGGCACCAGCGCCCACTCGCGGGCCGACGGCGCCACCCACATGCCCTCGGCCGGGCCCGGCGCCGGGGTGCCGAAGTCCCGCAGCAGGGTGCGCCAGGCGCGGTAGGCCTCGTCGGTGGTGACCTTCTGCTCCAGGATCGCCGGTATCAGCGACTCCAGCACCAGCCCCGTCCTGGTCAGCCGGACCCCGGCGGTACGGCGCTGGGCGTCCCGCAGCGGACCGGGCGGCAGGACCAGCGACTCCGGGGCGTCCTCCGCGCCGAGCAGGGCGGGGAGGCGGTCGAGGAGCCAGTCCGCGCCCGGACCCCACGCGCTCGCCTCGACCTCGCCGGCGGCCGGACGCGGCAGCACCCGCAGGGTGCCGACACCGGCCGGGGTGCGGGAGGCGCGCCAGACGGCGCCGTCGCCGGTGCTGCGGTACGCCGGGTCGGCGGGGCCTCGGCGCAGCGGGAGCAGGGTGCGGGCGACGTCCAGCGGGAAGCCCGGGCGCCAGCGCCGTACTGCCTCCACCGTCGCCTCCTGTGTCGCCTCCTGGTGTAGCCCCCGGATATGAACGATACGCGCGGGGTCGGACAGGCCCGGAGGGGGCGCCGGACGGGCGCCGCGCGGCACGAGGCTCCCGCGCCCCGGGCGGGACGCGGGAAGCGGAGGGGGACGGGTAGAGCGGCGGGTCAGGGGGCCTGGAGCCGGGCCCCGGCCGCGCGCAGGGCGGGCAGGCGGGCGTAGAGGGCGTCGCCGGGGCACTCGGTGGCGACGCCGTCGCGGTGGCCGGAGATGGCGTCGAACTCGACGACGGTGCCCAGGGGGTAGCGGCTGGCGCTGGAGCCCGAGGTGAGCTTGGTGCGGCCGTCGGTGGCGCGGCCGGTGAGGCCGAGCTTCCAGGCGGAGATGGCGGCGAGGCCGTCGAGGAGGGGCTGGGGCGGCTGGTCGTCGACATAGGTGCCGATCGCGGCGACGCCGGAGGTGTCGGTGTTGAAGCCGAGGGTGTGGGCGCCGTGGACGGGCTGCTCCACGCCGCCGGCCCGGCCCTCGTAGACGGTGCCGCAGCGGTCGACCAGGAAGTTGTAGCCGATGTCCCGCCAGCCGTTGGTCTTCACGTGGTACTGGTAGATCGCCCGGATCATTTGGGGCGCGTCGGCGCAGTCGTAGGCGGTGGCGGTGGCGGTGTGGTGGATGAACACCGCGCGGACCGGGCCGGTGTAGTCGAAGTCCTTCCCGCGCAGTGACTCGTCTGCGCCCCAGCCGGCCCGGGTGACGATCGCCGGGCGCGGGGCCTGGCCGGTGAGGAGCACGCTGGGCGGCCCGACGGAGGACCCCACGGGCGGCTCCGCGGGCAGGGTCCGTACGGCGGCGGAGGCGGCGCCTGGCCCCGGGTCGACCAGGTCGACCCGCAGCCCGGGCGGCACTCCGGCGGGCCCGGGCCGCAGTTCGACCGCGACGCCGTCGCTGCGGCCGGTCCAGAGCGGGGCGGTGGCGCCGTGCGCCGGGTGGTCGGGGCCGTCCCCGGCGTCGGCCTCCAGCCGGTGCCAGTCGCTCCAGCGGCCGGTGGCCGCGTCCCGGGTGCGGACCCGGGCCACCGCGCCGGCGAGCGCGTCGGCCGGGCCGTCCCAGCCCAGGCCGAGGAGGTCGAACGGCGGGGTGCCGCGCGGGGCGAGTCCGGCCCCGTCGGGCAGCGGGAGCGTGGTGGTCGAGCCGCCGCCGGGGAAGTCGTGGCGTTGCGGGGCGGGCGAGGAGGGCGAGGGGGCCGCGGTGGCGGCGGGTTGGAGGAGGAGGGCGGCGGTGCAGCCGGCGAGCAGGGCGGCCGGTAGTGAAAGGCGCATGAAACGGATCGTCGCCGCAAAACGGACCGCCCGCCACGCCGCTGCGCGCCCGTTCGGCCGCCCCTCCCTGCCTCCCACCCGAAGGCCGTAGGCTGGGGCGCACCATGACTGCGCCTTTCGCTGCCGATGCCCGCACCCCCGTCGAGCTGCTGCACGCATTCCTGCGCGGCGGCACCCCTTCGGTCGATCCCGCGGCCCCGCTGGTCACCTTCTACGACGACGCCACCGGCGAGCGGGTGGAGCTGTCCGCCCGCACCTTCGACAACTGGGTGGCCAAGACCGCCAACCTCCTCCAGGACGAGCTGAACGCCGGTCCCGGCGACCGGGCGGCGCTGCTGCTGCCCGCCCACTGGCAGAGCGCCGTGTGGCTGCTGGCCTGCTGGTCCGTCGGGGTGACGGCGGTGCCTGGCGGCGACCCTGCCGCCGCCGACCTGGTGGTCAGCGGCCCGGACGGGCTGGAGGTCGCCCAGGCGTGCGAGGGCGAGCGGGTCGCGCTCGCCCTGCGCCCGCTCGGCGGCCGCTTCCCGCAGCGTCCGGACGGCTTCCTCGACTACGCCGCCGAGGTGCCCGGCCAGGGCGACCGCTTCGCGCCGTACTCCCCCGTCGCCCCGGACGCGCCGGCCCTGGAGACCGCCGTGGACGGACTGCCGCTGAAGCTGACGGGCGAGCAGACCGTGGCACTGGCCAGGGAGGGCGCGGTCCGGCTCGGTCTGAAGCCCGGTGACCGGGTCCTGTCCACCCTGTCCTTCGACGACTGGGCCGGTCTGGAGGCCGGTCTGCTGGCGCCGCTGGCGGCCGGCGCCTCGGTGGTGCTGTGCCGCAACTCGCAGGGGCTGGACGCCGGGCAGTGGGAGAAGCGGACCGAATCCGAACGGGTGACACTGCGCCTCGGCTAACCCCCGGGCCGGGCCTGGCGGGTAGGGATCGCTGCCATGGCCGAGGACGACACCGAGCACCCCCCGACCGCCACTCCCCCGACGGACGGCCCCGCGCAGGAGAGCCGGTCGACGGACGCCCCTCCGGACGGAACGAAACGCCCGCGCAAGCGCCGGCGGTGGCTGATGATCACCGCCGGCGCCGTCGCGTTCCTGCTGGTCGCCACCGGGGCGCTGATCTGGATCGCCTACCGCAAGCTGGACGGCAACATCCGCACCGACTCGGCCACCGACCGGCTGCTCGCCAAGCTGGAGGCCGAGCGGCCGAGTCGCACCGCCGGGGCGCGGGGCGCCGAGAACATCCTGCTGATCGGCAGCGACGACCGGTCCGGCGCGAACGGCTCGTACGGCGGCGAGGCCGGCAGCCAGCGCTCGGACACCACGATCCTGCTGCACCTGGCCGCCGACCGGAAGCACGCGACGGCGGTCTCCGTCCCGCGCGACGTCATGGTCAGCGTGCCCGCCTGCGAGAAGCCGGACGGCACAAGCAGCCGACCGGCGCTGATGCAGTTCAACCAGGCCTTCGAGACGGGAGGTCCGGCCTGTTCGATCCGGGCGGTCGAACAGCTGAGCGGCATCCGGATCGACCACTACGTCATCCTCGACTTCAGCGGCTTCAAGACGATGGTGGACTCGATCGGCGGGGTCGAGGTGTGCGTGCCGCAGCCGATCCACGACAAGGACGCCAGGCTCGACCTGCCCGCCGGCCGGCAGGTGTTGCACGGCGAGCAGGCGCTCGGCTACGTCCGGGTCCGGGAGAGCCTGGGCGACGGCAGCGACACCCAACGCATGGGCCGCCAGCAGCAGTTCCTGGCCTCGCTGATCCGCAAGGCGCAGTCGCAGGGCGTGCTGCTGAACCCGGCGAAGCTGTGGCCGGTGCTGAACGCCGCCACCTCCTCCGTCCGGGCGGACGGCGGGCTGTCCTCGCTCGGCGCGCTGTACGACCTCACCCAGGACCTGCGCGGTGTCCCCTCGGCGAACGTGGTCTTCCTGACCGCGCCGCGACGCCCGTACCACTACGACTCGGACCGGGACGAGTTCGTGCAGCCGCAGACCGGCCAGCTGTTCGCGGTGCTGCGGGACGACCGGCAGGTCGCCGTACGGCCGCCCGCGTCCGTGTCCTCGCCGGGCCCGGCCGCGGGGACGGGCCCCACCCCGGCGCCGGGGCAGGGAGCGGGCACCGGGACGAACCCGACGGCCGGCGCGGCGGCGCTGGCGGACACGTCACCCTCGGCGAGCGCCGCTCCCACCTTCGAGGGACGCACCGCCGACGTGGACGCCTGCGCCCCGCACTGAGCCCGGCACCCGGGACCGGCGCGCCCGCCGATCGGGATGCTTCCGCAATTGCTCGGCCGCGAGCGGTATTTGGCTCCGCACTGCCGGAACGTGGCGGAGATCACACCGGGAACGACTCCTCCGTTCGGCTCGTCTAGTGTGTCCGGATCGGCCCGTCCGCGCGGGCGGTCCGTAGCCGTGACCGGTCGAAGGTAGGGAACCCCGTGCACGAGGAGCAACCGGAAGCCGGACGGTACCGGGTGGAGCCGCCCCCCGGCGTCCCCCGGCAGCGCCTCCGGGCCGCCGAGGCACCGACCGCACCGACCGCACCGACCACGGAGGGCCGCCGGGACAGCCGGCGGCGGGCGGCGGCGCTCGCCAGGCGCAGCCGGCGCCGACGGGCGCTCAAGTGGACGGCCGGGGCGGGCGCCCTGGTGATGGTGGCGGGCTGCGGCGGGGCGTACTACCTGTACCGGCACTTCAACGACAACCTGACCTCGGTCAAGGTCCAGCTGGGCGACGAGTCCGAGCGCCCGGCGGCGGCCGGGGACGCGCTGAACGTCCTGGTGATCGGCACGGACAGCCGGGAAGGCCTCGGCCGGGAGTACGGCGACGAGGGCAGCACCGGGCACGCCGACACCACGCTGCTGTTCCACATCGCCAAGGACCGCTCCAACGCGACGGTGGTCAGCCTCCCGCGCGACCTGATGGTGCCGATCCCGGAGTGCCAGAACGCCCAGGGGAAGAAGATCCCGGGCTCGACCCGGACCGAGTTCAACAACAGCCTCGGCCAGGAGGGGCGCGACGCGGGCTGCACCTGGAAGACCGTCGAGAAGATCACCGGCGTCCGGGTCGACCACTTCGTGCAGGTCAACTTCGAGGCGGTGAAGACCCTCTCCACCGCCGTCGGCGGGGTCGAGGTCTGCGCGGCCAAGGACATCAACGACTCCGGCTCCCACCTCAAGATGACCAAGGGCCGGCACGTGGTCCAGGGCGACGAGGCGCTGGCCTTCGTCCGCACCCGGCACGCGGTCGGCCAGGGCGGCGACCTCACCCGGATCCCGCTCCAGCAGCAGTTCATCAGCTCGATGATCCGCAAGATCAAGAGCGACGACACCCTGACCAGCCCGAGCAAGCTCTACAAGCTCGCGGACGCCGCCACCAAGGCGCTCACCGTGGACTCAGGCATCGGCAGCGTGGACAAGCTCAAGGACCTCGCGCTGGACATCAGCAAGGTGGACACCAAGAACATCACCTTCACCACCGCGCCCGTCCTGGACGACCCCAAGGACAGCGACCGGGTGATCCTCAAGCAGCCGGACGCCGGGCAGCTGTTCGCGATGATCGCGGGCGACCGCTCGCTGACCGGGGCCGCCGCGCCGCCCGCCCCCGAGGCCCCGGCCACCGACGCCGCGTCGCCCGCGCCGCAGGCCCCGGCCGCCACCGCGCCGGCCACCACGCCGGCCGCCGCCCCGGCCCTGCCCGCCAAGCTCGTCCAGCTGACGGTGCGCAACGGTAGCGGCACGCGCGGGCAGTCCGGGCCGACCGTGGAGAAGCTCCGGGCGAAGGGCTACGACAAGGCCGCGGTGGGCAGCGACGCACCGCCCGCCGACACCACGACGGTGTCCTACCCGTCCGGCCGGGAGGCCGAGGCCCAGGCCCTGGCCGCGGCCCTCGGCCTGCCCGGCGACGCCGTCCGGCCGGCCGAGAAGGCGGACCCGAAGGGCGGGCTGCTGCTGGTGCTCGGCAAGGACGTGCTGGCCGCCCCGACCGGCCCGGCGGCGGTGCCCACCGAGGCGCCCGAGGACCTCCAGCGGGTGCAGGCGGACGACACCGACGTCTGCGCCAAGTAGCCGCCGGAGTACGGGGGGTCCGTGCTGCTCCCGCTGCCGCTCCGCGGTCCGGGGACACGCCGGCCGCGCCCGGCTCGGTCCCGGCCCCGGCCGACCCGCCGTCGACTGCCGCCCTGCGCACCGGCGGCAGCGGGGCCGACGCCGGTCACGAGCGGGTGACGAAACGAATCAGCGGGTGTGCGGCTCGGCGGTGTGCGGGTCAGCCGGCCTTCGAGAGCACGTCCTTGGCGGACGGGCCGACGCTGGCGATCACTCTGCGGGCCAGCGAGCGCGGCGAGGTCAGGAAGCCGAAGCCCCAGCTGAGGTGCATGGTCGCGAGGGCCACCGGCAGCAGCGCCTTGGCCTTGAACGACAGGCCGCGGCCCTCGACCGCCGCGCCGCCGAGGATGCCCAGCAGGTAGGCGCCGGGCACCGCGAGGAAGGCCGGGTGGACGGCCGCGCCGAGCACCACCCCGAGGACGACCGCGGCCAGCGCGGCCGGAGGGGCGAGGTAGCGCATGTTGACCGAGCCGCGGTGGTAGCGGGTGACCACCCGGCGCCAGCGGCCGTAGTCCTTGTACTGCTTGGCCAGCGCCCGCACCGAGGGGCGGGGCCGGTACGTCACCTTGAGCTGCGGGGTGAACCAGACCAGCCCGCCGTCCTGGCGGATCCGGTAGTTCAGCTCCCAGTCCTGGGCGCGGATGAACTCCTCGTTGTAGCCGCCGAGCTTCTCCAGCACCTTGCGCCGGAACACCCCGAGGTAGACGGTGTCCGCCGGGCCGGCCAGGCCGCCGGTGTGGAAGGCCGCGTTCCCGACGCCGATCTTGGAGGTCATCGCGGCGGCGACCGCGTGCTCCCACTCGGTCTCGCCCTCGGCGTGCATGATGCCGCCGACGTTGGC
Organism: Kitasatospora sp. NPDC001132; assembly: GCF_053598415.1. Lineage (NCBI taxonomy): Bacteria > Bacillati > Actinomycetota > Actinomycetes > Kitasatosporales > Streptomycetaceae > Kitasatospora > Kitasatospora sp. NPDC001132. Next base: position 29,057 of record NZ_JBSFKF010000050.1, read on the forward strand.
CGCGTCCATCTCGCCGAGCAGCCGGACCGCCGTGGTGATGTAGCCCGGCGTGAGCAGGCCGTGACCGTCCACGCGCACGACTATCGGGTGCCGGGAGCCCCGGATCGCGGCGTTCAGCCCGGCCGGCGTCCGGCCGGTGGGGTTCGCCACCGTCCGCACCCGCGGGTCCTCCGCCACCAGCTCGGCCGCGATCTCCGCGGTGCGGTCGGTGGAGGGCCCCAGGGCGATCACCACCTCCATCGGGCCGGGGTACTCCTGGTCCAGGATGCGGCGGACCGCCGTGCGCAGGTGACGTTCCTCGTTGAGCACCGGCATGATCACGGAAACAGCCGGCAGCTCCTCAGCAGCCTTGGTGTTCATCGGGGCCAACCGTACCGGTGCGGACACGTCCCCGTCTTGTCCCGGTCAGGGCCTTCCGGGACGCCTCGCGGCGCGACACCGGCGCTGTGATCAAGAACACCGTACTCCCCCTCGGAGGCGGGCCGGAAGCGGTGTGGATCCGGTGTCGGTCCGGGGCGGGTTCAGAGTGCGTAGTGGGCGACGGTGAACACCGCGTAACCGGTCAGCGCGAGCCGGTTGACCAGGTGCTGGGGGCCGCCGAGGCGGTCCGGCAGGGCCTGCACCGGGCGCAGGTCGGGGCGGTGGGCGGCGGTGGCGACGGTCCTGGCCAGCGCCGCGGGGTCGTACCGGCCGCCGAAGAGCGCGGCCAGCCAGACCGTCGGGCGGTTGAAGAAGGAGAACTCCCGGCCGCCGCGCACCCGGATGGTGAGCAGGTCCCGGTGCACCGCCGCCGCGGTGATCTCCGCCCACCGGTAGCCGCGGGTGCGCAGCGCGGTGGCCACCCGCAGACCGTCGCGGTCGGCCACCAGCTGCCAGGAGAGCGCTTGGGCGCAGGCGAGGATCACCAGCGAGCCGATCCACAGCGGGCGCAGCAGCCCCTCCCACCAGCCGTCCTCGTCGAGCAGCACGACGGCGGCGGCGACCAGCAGCGCCGCCAGCGGCCCGGCCGCCGCCCGCAGCGGCAGCGGCATCTCCCACCGGCGGGCGGCGAGTGGCTCGGTGTCCGGACCGGGTTCGGGGGCGGCGGCGACGGTCTCGGCGGTCAGCGCGGCGACGGCGAGCTCGCGCTCGCGGTAGCGCCCGGAGCGCCGGCCGAGGCGCGGGGCCCGGGCGGCGGGGGCGACCACGGCCGCCACCCAGTGCGGGTCGCCGTCCAGCAGGCCGGGGCGGACGAGGAGCTGGTGGTCGGGGCCGTCGGGGCCGACGTAGAGCACGGCGGGCACGCTGCGCCCGGCGCGGGCCAGCCACTCGGCGGCCTCGGCCGGGGTCGCCCGGTCGAACAGCTCCTCGTACTCCTCCTCGTCCTCGTCGTGGTCGAGGACCGGGTCGGGGTAGTCGGCCTCCTCGTCCTCGGTCCCCCGGTGCTCGGGCACCCAGGCCGGGGACTCGCCGTCCGGGGCGGCGGCGCGGGCCCAGCGGTAGCGGTCGCGTTCGACCAGCCGCCAGAGCCCGGGGCCGTCCGGCGGGCCGTCCAGGGGCAGCACCAGCAGGTCGCCGCGGGCGTCGGCGCGCACCCGTACGGCGAGCGCGGGGGCGGCGCCGACGAAGGCGGGCCTGCTCCGGCGGGCGCTCGCCGCGGCGGCCGAGCCGAGCAGCGCCAGGCCGGGCAGGGCGATCAGGCCGCCGGCGGTCAGCTGGCCGGAGACCTCGTAGTCGTCGCCGAGGGCGCGCACCGACTCGTCGTTCACCAGCAGCGGGACGGGGTCGCCGGAGCGGGGGCGGTGCTGCCACCAGACGTCCAGGTCGGCGGTGCGCTCGGGGCCGCCGCCGGGCGGCTGGAAGCGGACGGTGAGCACGCCGTCCCGGCCGTCCCCGTCCACGGTGCCGGTCACCCGGGTGGCCAGGTCGGCGGCGGCGGTCTCCCGGGCCTGCGCCCAGAGGCCGTACACCGGGAAGGCCGCCGCGACCACCAGCAGCAGGACGCCGAGGGCGCGGCGCAGCACGGGTGGGCCGTCCGGTTGGACGGGCGAGGGCGCGCCGGCGGCCGCCCAGGGGTAGGGGACGGGCGGGGCCATCAGCTCGTCCAGCTGCTGGCGGGCGCGGCGGCGGCCGGCCTCGGCGCCGAGCAGGACGGCGGCGAGCAGCACGTGGACCAGCACCGCCGACCAGCGGGCGAGCGGGGTGACCAGACCCTCCGGGAGGTACCAGAGCAGGGCCAGGACGACCGGCGGGACGAGCACCCGGATCCTGGCCCTGGTGGCCAGCAGGACGATCTCGGCCAGCGCCGACCAGGCGGCCAGCCCCGAGCCCCAGGTGTCCCGGCAGATGTTCTGGGCGTTGCACCGGCCCACGTCCGGTTCCACCACGCTCGCCAGGATCACGAACCCGAGCGGCACCAGCGCGAGCCGGCGGCCGTCCAGCCGCCAGGCGGTCCGGGCGGCTCGCCAGCGGGCGGCGGCCGCGCCGGTGAGGGGCGCGGCGTTGGGGAGGGACGGGGCGTCCGAGGGGAACATCGGACGATCATCTCAGCACTCCGGAGAGCGGACGCCGCTCGGGCGGAACCGCCTTGCGGGGGCGAGAAAGGGGGGCGGGGAACGGCACCGGGGCCGGGTGCTGTCGCGCACCCGGCCCCGGTCCCCCGTGCCCCCGTTTCCCCCGTGGGCTCCCCCGTTTCCCCCGGTTTCCCCCGTGGGCGTCCCCGTCCCCCGTTCCCCCGTGGGACCGCCCCGTTTCCCCCGTGCTCCGGACCCGGCGCCCGCCGGCGCCGGGTCCGGGTCAGTCCGTCGCGATGGCCGCGAGGACGTTCATCCGTCCGGCCCGGAAGGCCGGGACGAGAGCGGCGAACAGGCCGATCAGCACCGAGGCGACCAGCGTGATCGCCACCGTGACGGTCGGGACGGAGAGCGTCCCGAGGCCCTGGTCCCGCAGCACCCGCTGGGCGGTGACGCCCCAGGCGAGGCCCAGCCCGGTGCCGAGGACCGCGCCGAACACCGCGATCACCACGGACTCCAGCCGGATCATCCGGCGCAGCTGGCGGCGGGAGAGCCCGATCGCCCGCAGCAGGCCGATCTCGCGGGTCCGCTCGACCACCGACAGCGCCAGGGTGTTGACCACGCCGAGCACCGCGACCGTGATGGACAGCGCGACCAGCCCGTAGATCAGGTACAGCAGGGTGTTGATCTGGGACTGGGCGAGCTCCTTGTAGCCGGCCCGGTCCTTGATGGTCAGCTGCGGGTACTCCTTGAGCCCGTCCTCCAGCGCGGCGAGCGTCTTCTCGACGTCGGCGCCGGAGGAGGCCTTGGCGAAGAAGGTCCACACCGGCGGCTGTTCGGCGGCCGGGACGGCCTTCTCCATGGTGTCCATGGCCACGAAGGAGCCGTCGCCGAACAGTTCGCCCTTGCCGAGGACCGCGCCGACCGGCAGCGCCTGGGTGCGGCCCTGGCCGTAGTCGACGGTGACCTGGTCGCCGACCTTCAGTCCGTGGTCCTTGGCGAAGGCGGCGCCGATCGCCAGCGAGCCGCGCTGGAGCGAGTCCACCGCGCCGGAGTCGACGGTCGGCCGGAAGTCGGTGCCGAAGAAGGCGGGCGGCACCGCGGTCAGCTGGGTCTTCGCCTGCTGCCCGTCCGACAGCCGGACCTTCGCGGAGAAGAAGAACCGCTGGATGGTGATGTGGTCGATGCCCTGGGTCCGCTTGACCGCGTCCATCATCTCGGGGGTGACCGCGGTGCGGCCGCCGGAGACGATGTAGTCCGCGCCCACCGACTTGTCGATCTGCGCGCTGGTCGAGGTGACGGCCGAGGAGCTGAACACCGCGGAGGCGATCACCAGCGCCAGGCCGATCATCAGCGCGGCGGCGGTGGCGCCGGTGCGGCGCGGGTTGCGCATCGCGTTGCGCTGGGCGAGCCTGCCGGACGGGCCGAACAGCGCCGGCAGCAGCGCGCCGAGCACCCGGACGACGGCCGAGGCCAGCAGCGGGCCGAGCACCACGAAGCCGACCAGGGTGAGCACCACGCCGAGGCCCAGGTACCGGCCGCCGGTGGCGGCCTTCTCCGCCCCCGCGCCGAGCACCAGCACCGCGCCGCCGCCCGCCGTCAGCAGCAGGCCGAGGACGGTGCGGACCAGGTTGCCCCGGGACTCGGCCGGGGTGCCGTGGTCGCGCAGCGCGGCCATCGGCGAAATCCGGCTCGCCCGGCGGGCCGGGAGCCAGGCCGCGGCCAGGGTGACCACGATGCCCAGCGCGTACCCCGCGACGAACACGTCCGGCCCGATCTGCAGGTCGGCCGCCTCGAGGTCCATGCCGATCGCGGTCATCAGCTTGATCAGGCCGACCGCCACGCCCAGGCCGGCCGCGACCCCGAGGGTCGAGCCGAGCACGCCCAGGATCAGCGCCTCGACCAGCACCGAGCGGTTGACCTGCCGCCGGCTGCCGCCGATGGCGCGCAGCAGGCCGATCTCCCGGGTGCGCTGGGCGACCAGCATCGAGAAGGTGTTGACGATCAGGAAGGCGCCGACGATCGCCGAGACGAAGGCGAAGCCGAGCATCGCGTACTTCATGAAGCCGAGGCCCTTGCCGACCTGCTCGCTGCGGTCGGCCTTCTGCTCGGCCGCCGTCTTCACCTGGTAGCCGGTGCCGAGCCCGGCCAGCGCGTCCGCCTTGAGCCGGTCGTCGCCGCGGCTGCCGTCACCGTACGCCTCGACGGTGGTGAAGGCCTGCTCACCGAGCAGCGTGCGCTGGGCGGTCGGGGTGTCCAGGAAACCGAGCGCCGCGCCCGGGTTGGTGGTGGTGAAGGTGGCGATGCCGACGATGGTGAAGTCCTGCCGGCCGAGCGGGTTCTCGACCCTGAGGGTGGCGCCGAGGCCGAGCTTGGCCTTCTTCGCGGTGTCCGCGTCCAGCACCAGCTCGGTCGGGCCGCCCGGGGTGCGGCCCGAGGTGATCTTCACCGGGTTGCTCGGGGTGTCGATCCAGTTGCCGAGCAGGGTGGGCGCGCCGGTGGTCGGGCCGACCAGCTTGTTGGTGGCCGGGTTGATCAGGACGGCGTTCTCGACCAGGACCTGGCCGACCGCGCGCTTCACCCCGGGCAGCCCGGCGACCTGCTGTTCCAGCGCGACCGGGACGGTCGGCGGCTTGACGGCGGCCTGCTGCATCTCGTCGTCGGAGGGCTTGGGCGGCTGGACCGAGATGTCGGAGGCGGTCGCGGCGAAGAGCTTGTCGAAGGTGCCGGTGGCCGTGTTGGAGAAGACCAGGGTGCCGGAGACGAAGGCCACCGACAGCACGACGGCGATGAGCGAGAGCGCCATCCTGCCCTTGTGGGCGAAGAAGCTCCGCAGTGAGGTCTTGAGCAGCATGATGGTGTCGCCCCGCCGCTCAGCTGGTGCGCTTGCCGTCGAAACGGCGCATGCGCTCGAGGACGGAGTCGGCGGTGGGCGCGTACATCTCGTCCACGATCACGCCGTCGGCGAGGAAGAGCACGCGGTCCGCGTAGCCGGCGGCGACCGGGTCGTGGGTGACCATCACGATGGTCTGGCCCAGCTCGTCCACCGAGCGGCGCAGGAAGGTCAGCACCTCGGCGCCGGAGCGGGAGTCCAGGTTCCCGGTGGGCTCGTCGCCGAAGATGATCTCGGGGCGGGCGGCCAGCGCCCGGGCCACCGCGACGCGCTGCTGCTGGCCGCCGGAGAGCTGGGTCGGGCGGTGCTTGAGCCGGCCGGACAGGCCGACCGTCTCCACCACCTGGTCCAGCCAGGCCCGGTCGGGTCTGCGCCCGGCGATGTCCATCGGGAGCGTGATGTTCTCCAGCGCGTTCAGGGTCGGGAGCAGGTTGAACGCCTGGAAGATGAAGCCGATCTTGTCGCGCCGGAGCCTGGTGAGCTGCTTGTCCTTGAGGCCGGTGATCTCGGTGTCGCCGATCCAGATCCGTCCCGCGCTGACCGTGTCCAGGCCCGCCAGGCAGTGCATCAGGGTGGACTTGCCGGAGCCCGAGGGGCCCATGATCGCGGTGAACCGGCCGCGCTGGATGTCGACGTCGACCGCGTCGAGCGCGGTCACCCTGGTCTCGCCCGAGCCGTACGCCTTGGTGACCTGACGGGCCGACGCGGCGACGGCGGACGCTCCGCCGGGAAGCTGGGGGTCGTACACGGCTGCTGGTGCCGTCGTCACTGGAGTCTCCTCAGAAGATGCGCTCACCCGTTGGCCCCCAGCCTCGCGGGCCCGCCCGCCGCGCGACATGGCGCAGGCAGTAGTCCTCGACCGGGAGTTGGCACCACCCTCCCGGTGGAGCCGGCCACCGGACCCGGCATGGCCGGACCGCTTCCTGACGGGCGGGGATGCGAGAACCACGTTAGGAGTCGGCGCCGGACGGCTCGTCATCCGCCGGAATGACCCCTCCCAACCAAGGTTCTACGGGCCCCGGAGCGCATCCCCCTAGGGGTCGCCGCGGCCCGTCTCGGGGACGCCCCGTACGGGCCGCGGCGACGGGGCGTCAGCCCGCCAGCGCGGGTGCGGCCAGCCGCTCCAGGGCCGCGGCGAAGCCCGCCACGACCGGGGCCAGCAGCGCCTCGGTCTCGCGCTCCACCAGGGTCGTGCCGTCCTCCCGGGCGGTGATGTGGCGGTCGAGCACGAACCAGCCCTGGGTGATGTGGTCGGCGCCCATCGAGCTGAGCACCGGGCGCAGCGCGTAGTCCACCGCGAGGACGTGCGCGGGCGAGCCCCCGGTGGCGAGCGGCAGGACGGCCTTGCCGGCCAGCGCGTACTGCGGGAGCACGTCCAGCAGGGCCTTCAGCAGGCCCGAGTAGGCGGCCTTGTAGACGGGGGTGCCGATGACGACGCCGTCGGCGCGGGCGAACAGCTCGGTGACGGCGACGATGTCGGGGTGGTCGAAGTCGCCCGACAGCAGCGCGTGCGCGGGCAGGCTGCGGGCCTCGAAGGGGACGACCCGGTGGCCGCGCTCCGCCAGCTGCGCGTCGACGTGGCGCAGCAGGCGGGTGGTGCGGGAGGTGGCGGACGGGGAGCCGGAAACGGACAGGACGACGGCCATGGGTTCACCTCTGGCTGGAAGCGGGGCGGCGCGGGGCGGCAGGGCGTGGTGCGGTGGGGACCGCGCTGCGGCGGGGCCGGGACCGGGAGAAGCGGTGCCGGGGCGGCACCGGGGCCGCTACGTCGGCGGACGTGCGGGAAACGCGGACGTGCGGGGAACGCGGGCGCGCGGATCGTTACGGCGGGGCGCGCGTCAGCCGCGACAGAGCGAACAGGCCACACCGCGCCGCAGGTCGACGTGCCGCCGACGCGTGAGTGCCCAACGCTGATCCATGCCAGGAATGCAAACACGCCGTGTTCGAGCCGGTCAAGAAACGTTTCAGCAGCCGGAACGCCGGGTGTCCGGACGTTACAGCGGAACGATCCGGTACGTGCATCAAAACTGCTACAAGAGACCTGGCGGACCCCCCGGGGGGAGTCAGCCCGACCGGGGTCGGGCATCCTCGTCGGCATGAACACGTGGCAGGAGGGCCGCCCGGGGGGCGGCGGGAACCCGTACGGCGGCAACGGCGGACGCGGCGCGGGCGAACGGCCGCTGCCGCCCTCGCTGAACCCGCGCGGGCCCGGGGCGGCCGCGCCGCGACAGCCGGGGCAGCCCGGGCCGTCCCGACTCGGCGGGGTCCCTCCGCAGGGGGCCGGCGCCCCCGGTGGCCGTCCGGGCGAGCCCGGAGGCCACGGCGGTCCCGGTGGTTCCGGTGGTCCGGGTCGCCCCGGTCCGGGCGGTCCGGGCGGGGCCGGTCGTCCCGGCGGTCCTGGCGGGCCCGGCGGCAGCCGCCCGTCCGGTGCCCAGGCCCGGCGCTGGCCGCGGCGGCGGATCGTGAAGTGGTCGGTCTTCGGCCTGCTGATCGCCGTCATGGTGACCGCCGTCTCCACCTGGTTCTGGGCGGACTCCAAGCTCAACCACGAGAACGTGCTCGCCGACTACCCCGGCCGCCCGGCCGCGGGCAAGGGCACCAACTGGCTGATCGTCGGCTCCGACAGCCGCCAGGGCCTCACCGACGCCGAGCAGGACGACCTGCACACCGGCCACGACACCGAGGGCAAGCGCAGCGACTCGATGATGATCCTGCACATCGGGGACAACGGGAACACCCTGATGAGCATCCCGCGCGACTCCTGGGTGCCGATCCCCGAGCACCCCGGCAGCAACGGCAAGCCGGTCAAGGGCACCACCGCGAAGATCAACTCGGCCTTCGGCAACGGCGGCGGCCGACTGCTGGTCCAGACCGTCGAGCAGACCACCGGCCTGCGGATCGACCACTACGCCGAGATCGGCTTCGGCGGCTTCGTCGGCATCGTCGACTCGATCGGCGGCGTCGAGATGCACATCGACCAGGACGTCAAGGACAAGGACTCCGGCCTCGACCTGAAGGCGGGCGACCAGACCCTCAGCGGCAAGCAGGCCCTGGCCTTCGTCCGCCAGCGCCACCAGATGGCCGACCAGGACCTCGGCCGGATGCGCAACCAGCAGAAGTTCCTCGGTGCCCTGGCCCACCAGGCGGCCTCGCCCGGCAACCTGATGAACCCGTTCACCTTCTACCCGCTGGTCGACTCGGCGCTCGGCACCCTGATCGTCGACGAGGACTGCGGGCTGACCGACCTCGGCTCGCTCTTCCTCGCCATGAAGGACGTCAACGGCGGCGACGGCAGGTCGCTGACCGTGCCGATCGGCAACCCGGACTTCCGGACCAAGACCGGCGAGTCCGCCGTCCTGTGGGACACCAACAAGTCCAAGCAGCTCTTCGACGCCTTCAAGAACGACACCACGGTGCCTGAGTTCAAGTAGTCGGCCACCTCGTGTGACCGAGCCGCCACAATGGGTGGATGTCACTCGTCACCGCACTGATCCGCCACCGTCGCCACCGCCTCCTGGGCCGCCTGGTCCAGGAGGGGCTCGCGCTCTACGGGATGGAGGTGCCCGCCGCCTGCGAGATCGGGCCCGGGCTGCTCGTCTACCACCGCGGCTTCGGCACCGTGCTGCACCCGTACACCACCCTCGGCGCCGGCGTGACGCTCTACAACGGCGTGACCATCGGCCGGGCCGACCCGTGGGTGCCGCAGGAGAAGAGCGCGATGCGGCGGGTGGTGGTCGAGGACGGGGCGGTGCTGTGCGCGGGCGCCAAGGTGGTGTGCAAACAGGGCGTGCTGACCGTCGGCGCGGGCACCGTCGTCGGGGCCAACGCGGTGCTCACCCGCTCGACCGGGCCCGGGGAGATCTGGGCCGGCGCACCGGCCCGGAAGGTGGGGATGCGGGCGGGCGACTGGGGGCCGGCGCCGGTGCCGGCCCAGCCCGCCCCGAGCCCCTCCTGAGCGGGCCGGCGCCCTCCCGAGCGGACCCGATCAGACGAACGGCAGCAGGCCGGTGCCGCACTCCGGGAAGCGGACCAGCCACTCCCCCTCGCCGCCGGCCGCCTCGGTCGCGCCCGCGAAGCCGTAGTGGATCGGCTGCCCGTCACCGCTCAGCCACCTCGCGTGGGTCAGCTGCACCGACAGCGCGGCCGGGCGGAGCGGGGCGGTCACCCGGGCGGTCGGGGCCGGCTGCTCCAGCACCAGTTCGTGCTCGGTCTCGCCCGGCCGGAAGGTCACCACGGTCTCGGTGCCCGGGCGGCGCGGGAGGGCGCCCGCCGGGTCCGTCCAGTACGCGGCGACCATGACCGCGAGGGTGCCTTCCAGGCTGCCGGTGTCCGGGTGCACGTACTCCTCGTCCGCGACCCAGCGGGAATGGTGGCGGACCTCCTCCGGGCCCCACCGCTCGTCCCAGCGCACCCAGTAGCCCGCCACCCGCTTGACGGTCATGCCCTCGCGGACGACCCGGACGGCGAACCGCGCCGGGCCGACCGGCTCGCAGCCGACCAGGGAGACCACCGTCACCTGCTCGTAGGTCACCTCGCCGTCGTCGGCGCCCTGCTCCATCATCGGTCAACCACCTTGCCGCTGAGTCGAGTTCGGCCGCGGATGGAGCCGCGTCCGATTCGAGCGTAGGGCCCCGGCCAAGGACGGCCACCCGATTGCCCGGTTCCGGCCCGGAGAGCGGCGCTCCGGGCTACCCTGCCCACCGCACCGCGACCGGCCACGCCGGGGGCACGAGGCCGGGGCGCGGGCGGGTGCGCGGCCGGACACGAAACCGCCCCGGAGCGGGGCGCCGGAACTCTCCGACGTCCCGCTCCGGGGCGGTGCGTGCCAGGTGGCGGCGGTCGTTACTTGACGTCGCCGACCACGCCGGACTTGGCGATGGTGATCTTGGCCGAGGTGCGGCCGCTCTGCGAGCCGAGGCCCTCGATCTTCTTGACCAGGTCCATGCCCTCGACGACCTCGCCGAAGACGACGTGCTTGCCGTCCAGCCAGTCGGTGACGATGGTGGTGATGAAGAACTGCGAGCCGTTGGTGTTGCGGCCGGCGTTGGCCATCGACAGCAGGCCCGGGCGGTCGTGCTTGAGCTGGAAGTTCTCGTCCGCGAACTTCTCGCCGTAGATGCTCTTGCCGCCGGTGCCGTTGTGGTTGGTGAAGTCACCGCCCTGGAGCATGAAGGCCGGGATCACGCGGTGGAAGCCGGAGCCCTCGTAGCCGAAGCCGTTCTGGCCGGTGGCCAGCTCGCGGAAGTTCCGGGCGGTCTTGGGGACGACCTCGTCGAACAGCTTGAAGACGATCCGGCCGGCCGGCTCGTCGTTGATCGTGATGTCGAAGAAAACGTTGGAAGACATGCAGGCGATGATGGCACGATCACCTGCCCGGCGCGCGGCGCCCCCCGACCGGGCGGAGCCGGGCACGGCCTGGCCACCCGGTCGCGCGGCCCGGCTCCCGCGCCCCACCGGCCGGAGCCGCGGAGGCTAACATCATTGCCGGATCCAGGACTTGGCACGGCACGACGACCGGGACGGCGGGGTGGACGGCATGCGGATCGGCGAACTGGCCCGGCGGACGGGTGTGAGCGAGCGCTCGCTGCGGTACTACGAGCAGCAGGGCCTGCTGGCCGCCCGCCGCACCGAGGGCGGGCACCGGGAGTACCCGGAGGCCGCCGTCGACCGGGTGGTGCACATCCAGGAACTGTTCGCGGCCGGACTGCACAGCCGGACCATCCACAAGCTCCTCCCCTGCATGCGGGACTCCGACGGCGGCCCGAACGAGATCGCCACCCCGCTGCTGGTCGAGGAGCTCACCGCGCAGCGCGAGCGGATCGACCGGACGATCAACGACCTGCTGCGCTCCCGCGAGGTGCTGGACGAGGTGATCGCGACCGCCGCCGGGAGGCCGCCGACCGCCGCCGGGCAGCCGGCGGCCCCCTCCGAGGCCGCGTAGGAGCCCTCAGCCCTTCGGCTTGCGGGCCAGCACGTACGCCTGCGGGGTCGGCTCGTCCCCCTCCGGCTCGCGGACCGTGCGCGAGGTGACCTGCAGGCCGGCCTCCCGGGCCAGTTCCTCGACGCGCTCCGGCCGCAGCCGCCGGAAGTCCAGCGACACCGGGTGGCCGAAGGGGCGCTCCTGGCGCGAGGGCCGGTCGCCGACCTGGAAGGCGAGCATCAGGTGGCCGCCGGGGGCGAGCACCCGGGCGAACTCGGCGAACACCTCGGGCAGCCGCTCCGCCGGGGTGTGGATGATCGAGTACCAGGCCACCACCCCGGTCAACTCCCCGTCCCCGAAGGGGAGGTCGAACATCGAGCCGACGCTGAACGGCACCTCCGGGTGGGTCTCGCGGGCCAGCTCGACCATCCGCGGCGAGAGGTCGATCCCGTGCACGTCCACGCCGAGCCGGTGCAGCGGGCCGGTCATCCGGCCCGGGCCGCAGCCGAGTTCGGCCGCCTTGCCGTCCGGCCGCTCGGCGCGCACCAGGTCCGCGAAGAGCGCCAGCATCGCCCGGTCCATCGGCATGCGGTCCAGCGCGTCCCGGAAGAGGTCGGTGTACTCGGTGGCGACGGCGTCGTAGAACGCCCTGGTCTCGGTCAGGAAGTCCGGTTCGGTCATGCCGCGGGACCCTACCGGGCGGCCACCGCCCGTGGAACCGGCCCCGCCAACCGGCCGGAGGGGCACGGAAGTCGAGCGGGATCGGGGCCCACCCGGCGCACCCGCGGCCGTGCAGCCCCGACCACCCGCCGTACGGGGCCGTGGTGGACGAACCGCGCGGGCACGGCTGCGAGGCGCGCGCCCACGACCTCCACGCGGCGGCGCCGCTCAGCCGAGCGGCGGGAGGTCCCGCTCGGCGACGGCCTGGTCGCCGCTGGTCTCCCCGGTCGGCCGGAAGCCGAGGCGGGCGTAGAACTCCGCCGGGCCGTCCGGGCCGGGGTGGTAGGTGACCGTCGCCCGGGTGCCACCGCGGCGGCGGATCTCCGCGCAGACCTGCTCGACGGCGAAACGGCCGTAGCCGCCGCGCTGCCGCTCGGCGTCGACCAGCAGCCGCCACAGGCCGGAGCGGGGGAGGTCGCCGGGGCGGTCGGGGTGGAAGGTGATGTCGAAGAAGGCCATCACGAAGCCGACCGGCCGCCCGCCGTCCAGGATCAGCCGGGGCCAGGCCGTCTCCCCGTACGCGTACGCCTCCGCCAGCGACTTCACCACCGGCGCCACCAGGCCCTCCTGGCCGGGGCGGACCCGCAGCGCGAGGGCGGCGTCGATGTTCTCGGGGGTGATGGGAGCCAGGCTGAGCGCGGGCGGCGTGATCGGCATGGCGGGCAGCCTAGGGATCACGGCCGCCCGCCGTCGCGCGGTTTTCCGGGCGCCCCGCCGGGCGGGGCTACCGCCTGGGGCTACTGCCCGGCCGGGAAGTCGGTGCCTCGGCCGACCTCCGCCCAGGCCTCGGTCTCCCGCCGCGCCTCGTCGAGGGCGCCGAGGACGCCGTCCACCGCGTCGCCGCCGAGCGCGAGCCGCAGCGGGGTCCGCTCGGCGGCCAGCGCGGCCAGGATCGCCTCGGCGGCCTTCACCGGATCCCCGGCCTGCTTGCCGTCGGAGTCCGGCAGCCCGCTGCGGACCGGGCCGACGATCGGGTCGTACGCCTCGATCGGGGTGGAGTGGGCGAGCGCGTCGCCGCCCGCGAAGCCGGTGCGGAACGCGCCGGGCTCGACGATCAGCACCTTGACCCCGAAGCCGGCCACCTCCTTGGCCAGCGCCTCGGACAGCCCCTCCAGGGCGAACTTGGTGGCCGAGTAGGCGCCCACACCGGGGAAGCTGAAGCGGCCGCCCATGCTGCTCATCTGCACCACCGCGCCCGAGCCCTGGGCCCGCAGGTGCGGCAGCACGGCCCGGGTGAGGGCGGCCGGGCCGAAGAAGTGCAGCTCCATCAGGTCCCGCAGCTCGCGGTCGGTGGACTCCTCGACGGCGCCGATCAGCCCACGCCCGGCGTTGTTCACCAGGACGTCGATCCGGCCGTGCCGCCGGACGGTCTCCTCGACGACGACCGGGATCCGCTCCTGGTCGGTGACGTCCAGCCGGACCGGGAACAGCTTGCCGGGGTGCCGGGTGGCCGCCACCTCCAGCGTCTCGGGGCGCCGGACGGCCGCCACGACGGTGTCGCCGGCCGCCAGCGCGACCTTCGCGATCGCCCGGCCGAAGCCGGAGTTGGCGCCGGTGACCAGCCAGACCTTGCCGGCGGTGTCCTGCTCGGGAGTGCTGCCCATGATCGTCTATCACTCGCAATCGTCGCTTACGGCACATGAATTGACGATCATTTATGACACCGGCACGGGCGCCGCGTCCAGGACGGTTCGATGCCGGACGACATACGGCCCCCGACCGCGGACGGGCGGTCGGGGGCCGTCGGAGCAGGTCAGGGCACGGTTACGGGAGGTTGCGGGCCATCACGATCCGCTGGACCTGGTTGGTCCCCTCGTAGATCTGCGTGATCTTCGCGTCCCGCATCATCCGCTCCAC
>NZ_JBSFKF010000051.1:0-42753 GCF_053598415.1 Kitasatospora sp. NPDC001132
TTCCGGCTGTCTGTGCGCCGCCAGGGACTCGAACCCCGGACCCGCTGATTAAGAGTCAGCTGCTCTAACCAACTGAGCTAGCGGCGCCTGCTGACAGAGAAGACTCTAGCAGCGCCGTGCGGCCGAGCCAAAATCGAATACCGGTCGCCCCGCGTTCACCCCCCGGTCACGACGGCCGACCCGGCGGGAACCGCCGCGCCCGGCTCACGCGCCGCCCGGACGCAGGCCCAGAGCACCACCGCGGCGCCGGGCAGCCGGGGATCGCGCCGCTCCGGTGCGACGATCCACCGGCCCGCGCCCTGCCCGGGGGAGTCCGGGCTGTTCACCATCCGCTGCAGCGGCGGCACGGTCACCGCGTCGCCCCTGCCGTGGCACAGCAGCGGCGGAACATCCCGGGCCCACTCCTCCCAGGCCAGCAGCCGGCGCAGCCGGGGCGCCGCGCCCGGCTGGACGAACAGCAGCAGCCGCCCCCGGTGGACGGCCACCGGCCCGCAGCCCGGCCCGGAGGCCCACAGCTCGTCCAGCACCCGGCGGCCGAACAGCGCCGGCATGCTGATCACGTCGAAGGCGCGCCCGCAGGGCAGCACCGAGGGCGCCCAGGGGCGGCTCTCCCACAGGGCGCGCATGCTGCGCGGGTACTCGCTGGCGGAGGCCAGCCAGGCCTCCCCGGCCGCGCCGACGCACTCCACCGAGGGGTGCATCACCGACGGGTACACCGCCGACTGCTGCGGCACCGAGTGCCGTGTCACCGACTGCTGCGTCACCGACTGCTGTGTCCAGATCTCCACGGAGAGCAGCCTGCGGCGCGCACGCCCCCGGCGGGCGGAAAGCACGGTTCGCCGGACAGCGCGGCGGGGAACGGCGTACCCTTCCCCGCCGCGCATATGCCAGAGGCCTGTGCCCGAGGCATCAGCCCGTCCCGCCGTCGGGCGCGGGGCTCAGTCCTCGTGCCGGCGCGGCTGGAGCAGGGTGCGGCCGTACTCGATCATCTTGGCGGCGTAGTCCGGGGTCCAGTCCGCCCGCTGGGCGACCTCGACGTCGGAGAGCGCGTCGAAACGGCGCGGGTCGGCGAGCTGCGCGGCGGCGACCGCCTGGAAGTCCGTGGCCCGCTCGGCGGCCGCCCGGAAGGCCAGGGCCAGTTCCGTGGAACGGCGCAGCAGCTCCGCCGGGTCCTCGATCGACTCCAGATCGAAGAATCGTTCCGGCTCGGGTTCGGCGGACTGCGGCTCGAACAGCAGCTGCACCGGACGCAGGCGCCTGGTGGGCTCGGTCGACTCTGGGGAGTCGGGCATGGACGGACACCTCCGGGTCTCGGGTGGGGGTGGTGGGAATCTGCTCCGGGCCGCGCCGCCCGGTCGTGGCCGCCGTCCATTGTCTCGCGGCGACGGCCGGTAGCGGAACGGTGCGCACGCGAGCGCTATTCCCCGGCACGCGCCGGGCGCGTGCCCTGGGCGCCGCGCATCCGAGCAGCGGGCGAACCGGTTGTCCGGGTGTCCCCGCCATCCGCACCACCGGGAGAACCCCATGCGCAGCCGAGCGATCCTCTCCACCGTCGTCCTCCTGGCCGCTCCCGCCCTCGGCCTGGCCGCCGCGGCGCCCGCCGTCGCCGCCGAGACGGCGGTGGTGGTGCAGGGCCCGACGAGCGCCCCGGGCGCCCCGTCGCAGGCGACCTGCCCGAGCGGTACCCACCTGACCGGCGGCGGCTACGTGCTCCCGGCCGGGACCAACGACACCGTGACCCACAACGGTCCGTCCCAGGACGCGACCGGGTGGATCGCGCGGACCGACCACTCGGCCGTCAAGGCCTTCGCCGTCTGCGAGACCGAGGACTGACCCCCCCACCGCGGGTGCACCTGGTCTACCGCAGGTGCACCCGGTGGCCGCTCAGGTGGTGCAGCACCTGGTGGTTGGCCTCCCAGCCGTCCGGGAAGGCCACCGGGACGCCCAGCTGCACCGGCTCCGTAGCGGGATGCTCGTCCAGCAGCTCGGCGATCCCGGCCCGGGCCACCACGATGCAGGCGTGCCGGTGCCGGGAGGCGAGCACGCAGAGCCGGCCGGTCTCCAGGTGGAAGGCGGTCGCGTCGGGGCGCCCGGAGAGCGGGTGCAGCACCACGGTCACGTCGTACTCGCGGCCCTGGAGGCGGTTGGCGGTGTCCACCGTGACGACCGGCCCGTCCGCGCCGTCCACCGGTACACCCGCCTTGAGCAGCGCCGCGCGCACGGCCGCCGCCTGGTCCCGGTGGGCGGTGCCGACGGCGATCCGGTCCGCGGTGAGGGGGCCCTCGCCCTGCTCCGAGTGGGTGGTCAGCCCGCGCTCCAGCAGCCGGCGGACGGTGGCCGCGACGGCCGCCACGGCCTGCGGGTCGGTCCGTACGGTGTGCCGGGCGGGCAGCTCCAGCAGCGCCCAGCCGTGCTCGGCGGCCCGGTCGATCGCCGCGTCCAGCGCCGAGCCGTCCGGGCGCACGGCGGCGGTCAGCCGGCGGTCGTCCGGGCCGGTGCCGGAGCGGAACGGCGTGTACGGGTAGAAGGCCCGCGAGATCAGCGGCGCGGCGCTGGCGGGCAGCCGCCAGGAGACCGGCAGCCGGTGCGGCTCGATCTCCGGGTTGTGCGCCAGCATGGTGACCACCGCGCTGCCGGACGGGTCGTACGACAGCCCGGCCCACTGCTCGGTGCCGACCGCGGTGAACGGGTCCAGCTGGCCCGGGTCGCCGACGAACAGCGCCCGCTCGAACAGCCGGGCCACCGCGAGCAGGGCGTCCGAGCGCATCTGGTACGCCTCGTCGACGATCGCGTGCCGCCACGGGGCCTCGGCGCGCACCCACTGCCACTTGGCCGCGGTGGAGATCACCACGTCGTGCTCGACCAGCTCGGCGACCTTGTCGGAGGGCGTGACGTTGGCGTGCTTCAGCACCTCCGGGCCGGGCCGGGAGTCCGCGGCGTGCAGCCGGCCGATCGTCAGCTCCGGCGCCTTCTCGGCCAGTCGGCCGACCAGGTCGTCCACCTGGCCGTTGGTCTGGGCGACGATCATCAGCCGCTCGCCAGCCCCGACCAGCTCGCGCGCGGCGCGCACCACGAGCGTCGACTTCCCCGCGCCGGGCGGGGAGTCCACCACCACGCCGCGCGGGGCACCGGCCGGCGGATGGACGGTGGCGGCCAGGATCCGCGCCACCGCGGCGTCGGCGGCCGCACCCGGGGCCTGCTCGGGGACCATCGGACTGCTCACTCCCACTCCTCGGAGACGGACGGGGCGGGTACGGGCGCGGCACCGGGCGGACCACCGTGCGTCCACGGGGTGTCGTCCGGCTCGGGCAGCGGCGCTGACTGGCGCACCGTCAGCTCGAACAGGGTGAAGGTGACCGACTCGCCGGGCTCGGGCAGGCTGCCCGGCTCGGGGTCCTTCCGGCGGCCCATGCCGGAGAGCACCCGCAGGGTGAGGGTGCCCGCGGCGGCGTCCACCGCGACGATCTCCGCCTTCTGCGCGGACGGGCCCGCGCCGGCCTCCGGCCGGGGGGACCCCCACACCCGGTGCACCTCCCGGCCGAGGTCCGCGTGCGGACGGTCGGCGGTGCGCAGGGTGACCAGCGGGCGCGGCTTGGGCGAGCGGCCGGTGGTGTCCCAGTCCGGCACCACCTCCGTCACCACGCCGCTGAACGCCTCGCCCGCCAGCCGGTGCTCGGCCATCGCCAGCGGGTCGTCCAGAGCCTCCTGGACGTCGAGCCTGGCCTGCTCGCGCTCGCGCTGGGCGAGCTTGCGGGCTGCGGTGACGGCGTCGTCCTGCCGGGGCTGCGGCGGCTCGCCGGCCGCCAGCCGGTCCCGATGGCCGGTGTAGGACCAGCGGTCGCCCGTCCAGCGCTCCGCCAGGTGCCCGGCCGGCGGCAGGGCACGCAGCAGGTCCAGGCCCTGCCAGACGTCCCGCCAGGTGGGCAGCAGGATCGTCGCCAGCGCCTCCTCGAGTGCCGTCACCGCGCCCCGGACGGCCGTCCGGGCGCGGGCGGCGGCGGCCTCGTCGCGCTGCTCGGTGCCGTGCTGCAGGGCGGCCACGGCGGAGTCGTAGCGGGCGATCGCCGGGGCCAGCACGAACTCGTCGAAGCGGGGGTCGGTGGCCGGGCCGGCCGGCGGGTGCAGCAGCTGCCCCCGGTCGTCCCGGGCGGACTCGGCCAACTCGGCCGCCTGCGCGCCGGTCAGCCCCGGCGGCGGGCGGTGCCAGGCGAGCAGGGCCGCCAGGTGCTGGTCCTCCAGGTGACTCTGGCCCGTCGCCCAGTGCCGGGCCAGCAGCCCCGTCATCGGCAGCAGCAGGGAGGAGCCCGGCACCTGGGCACGGTCGGTGAGGTGGGTCAGCCAGCGGCCGAGCAGCGGCACCCGGGCCGGCGCCGGGTACGGGCCGGGCTCCGCGTCCTCGGCGGTGCGGCGGAAGCGGGTCGAGCGGCCGATCAGGGCGAGGTGGCGCACCCCCGCGCCGTTCGGCACGATCAGCTGTGGGGCGTCCGCGCACAGCTCACGGAACACCTGGGTCTTCTCGCCGGTCTCCGGGTCCTTCTCGGAGCCCTCGATCCGCTCGACGTCCTCGGCGAAGGACTCCAGGTAGGGCAGCAGGTCCGCGGCCAGCTCGGCCAGGAAGTCGAAGCGAAGGGTGCGGTTGAGCGGCTGCGGCACCAGGTGCAGCCGGGGCGCGTCCCGGTCGGTGCCGAGCATCACCGCGAGCGGCGCGCCGGACTCGCCGGCGGCGGTCAGCGGGACCAGCACCATCGGGCGGTCGGACAGGTGCCGGTGCCGGACGGTGGCCAGCGGCTCGGCCCGGCCGCTGCGGACGGCCTCCAGCCGGGCGAGGGTGGTGAGCAGGCTCATGCGCCCGCCTCGCTTCGCTTGGCAGGGGCATTCGCCTGTGCGCGCCTCTTGATGATTCGCTCGCTCATCCGCCCGCCTCGCTTCGCTTGGCAGGGGCATTCGCCTGTGCGCGCCTCCTGGTGACTCGCTCACTCATGCGCCCGCCTCCGCGGCTGCGGGCGCCGCCGTCCTCAGCGCCGCCGTTTCCAGCGCCTCGGCGCGCAGGGCGGCCGCGTAGGCGAGGCGCTCGGCGGCGTCGTCCGCGCCGTCCAGGTCCCCGTTCTTGGTGCCGGCGGCGGCCAGCGCGTCGGCGACCGTACGGATGCTGCCCAGCTCGCCGCGCACGCCCCGGCCGAGCTGCTCGACCCGGTCGCCGCAGCGGGCCTGGGCGCGGCAGTGGAAGCCGAGCTCGCAGGTGGAGAGGCAGTCCGGGCTGTACGCGGCGGGCACCGCCTCGACCGAGGCGGCCAGTCGGCCGGTGCTCCGGGCCGGCGCGCCGTCCTCGTCGGCGGCCAGGTCGAAGTCGGCGTCCGGCGGCAGCGCCTCCAGCAGCCGGCCGATGCCGGTCATCCGGCTCAGCTGGCGCCGGGTGGTGGCCAGTTCGCGGCGGACGTCCACGGCCACCGCGGTCGGCCGGTTGCCGAAGTCCTTCGGGCAGACCAGCAGCACGCTGGTGCGCGGGCTGCCCGGCAGCCGCTGCTCGGTGTACGGGTCCTCGGCGAGCGGCTGGCCGGCCGCCGCGGCGGCGGCGTGCTGGAGCGCCAGCACGTACACGGCGGCCTGCCGGGCGGCGGCGCCGACCTTGGCCGGGTCCGCGCTGCCGTCCAGCACCGGGAAGGACTTGATCTCGACCACGGTGCACCGCCCGCCGTGCACCACCAGCGCGTCCGGCTCCAGGTAGGCGGTGCTGCCGGCCACCTCCAGCCGCAGCATCGGGTGGTCCAGCAGCGTCCAGGCCTCCGGGTCGGCGGCGGCCCGGGCCAGGGCCTCGGCCGTCCGGTCGGCGCGTACGGCCGGCCCGGAGCGGTGCAGCAGGTCCGGTACCAGGAGCGGGGCGTGGCCGTCCACCGGGACGCCCAGGTGGTGGCGGAGCGGCTCCAGCAGCGGGGCGTAGCCGTCCGCCTTCAGCCGGGACTCGAAGATCACGCCGCGGGCGATGGCGAAGGGCGACTGGCCGAAGGGGGCGGGGCGGCCGAGCCGGGCCGCCAGCGCCGACTTGTCCACCCCGGCCGCGTCGAGCACGGCCCGGCGGTGGCAGCCCGGATTGGCGGCGAGCGCGGCGAGGGAGCGGGCGTTCAGACTGCGCTGCGGGGCCGGTCCGCGCAGCTGCGCGAGCCGCCGGGCGAGCGGCTCAGCGGGCCCGCGGGGCGGGACGTTCGTCGAGACGTTCATGGTGCGGCCCAGTGTCGCATCCGGGTCCGACAATGCGGTGCGGACCGGCCGTTGGACGACATGCCGGACGGCCAGGGCCCCGTTCGAGGGCGTGCGGTCCGGGGCGGCGGGACGGCCCCGCGATCGTGGCCGCCGCCCGGGTGGGGGATCATGGAGCCCGGTGCTCAATGGTGAGACCGACCGTTGTTGCCACCGCTCTTTCGCTAGGAGCCCCCATGCCCTGCCGCATCGTGCTGGTCCGCCACGGCGAGACCGAGTGGTCCGCCACCGGCCGCCACACCGGCCGCACCGACATCCCGCTGACCGAGGCGGGCCGCGCGATGGCCCGGGCCCTCGGCGCCCGCCTCGCCAAGGCCCCCTGGAACGGCCTGCCGGACGCGCTCGTCTACACCAGCCCGCTCGGCCGGGCCAAGGAGACCTGCGAGCTGGCCGGCTTCGGCGACCGCGCGGTGGAGCGCCCGGAGCTGATGGAGTGGGACTACGGCGCGTACGAGGGCCGCACCGGCGCGGACATCCGGGCCACCGACCGGCCCGGCTGGCTGATCTGGCGCGACGGGGTGCCCGGCGGCGAGAAGCTCTCCGAGGTGGCGGCCCGGGTGGACTCCTTCCTGGCCGGACTCAACGAGGAGCACGGCGTCCCGGACCCGAGCACCACCGTGATGCACTGCGCCGACCGGGACGTCGTCCTGTTCGCGCACGGCCACCTGCTGCGCATCCTGGCCGCCCGCTGGCTGGGCCTGCCGCCCGAGTACGCCCAGCGGTTCAAGCTCGGTACGGCCGCGCTCTGCGTGCTGTCCTGGGAGTACGGCGCTCCGGCGGTGGAGGTCTGGAACGACCTGTCCCACCTGGACGGCCTGGCCGCCGCGCACTGACCCCGGCGCCCCGCACCTCGGGCGGCTCCGGGCCGTCCGTGACCCCGGCGTCCCGCACCGGGCCTGCGGGCCGTGCCCTAGGCGGCCGCCGCCCGGTCGTAGTCGGTCAGGAAGCTGCGCACCTCGGGCACCGCGACGTGCGGGCGCAGCCGTCCGGCGGTGTCCGCGAGCATGCTCCGGATCCGGGCCGAGCGGACGGCGCCGAACAGCGCGACGGCGGCTGAGCCGTGGTGCGCCGCGCCCACCAGGTCCCCGCGGCCGAGCCGGTCGTGGGCCAGCTCGGCGGTGTACAGCACCCGGTTGCGGACGAAGTGCGGCTTCTGGAGCGTTATCGCCAGCCCCGCCTGCTCGCTGGCCCGGTCCCAGTCGCCGAGCGCCGACCAGCACTGCGACTGGAGGCCGGCGATCTCGGCCTCGCCGAAGAAGGACATCCACTCCGGGTCCTGCTCGGCGGGGCCCCGGTCGAACAGCGCGTACGCCCGGCCGAGCGCGCGCTCGCAGGAGCCGCGGTCCTGGAGCAGCGCCCAGGCGCCGGCCTCGCGCATGGTCAACAGGGCGAGCAGTCGCTCGGAGCCCAGATCCCGGGCGGCGGCCTGCCCGGCCTGGGCGGCGCGCAGCGCCTCGCGCGGCCGGCCGGCGTCCCGGGCCAGGAAGGCGCTGTTGCAGAAGACGTGCGCCTCCAGGGCGGAGTCCCCGGCCATCCGGGCGGTGGCGAGCGCCTCGGAGTAGAACGAGCGGGCGTCCGCGAGCCGGTTCGAGTCATGGGCCAACCAGCCGACGGAGATGGCGAGTTCACCCGCCCCGGCCTGCAGCCGGCGCTCCGTCTCCTCGGTGTACTCGCACTCGTTGAGCAGCACGTACGCGTTGCGCAGCGACTGCCCGGCGAGCTCGTACAGGGCGTCGGCGCCGTGCGCGTCGTCGGCCAGCCGGATCTCCCGGACGGCCTGTTCGACGCCGAGCACCTCGGCGGCGCCGACCCGGCGCATCGTTGCCACCGGCCCGGGCCGGCCGGGCACCAGCGGTTCGCCGCCGAGCAGTGACGGTGCGGCGAACTCCGCACCGGGAAGGGCGCCTTGACCGGTGAGCGCACCGGCGGAGCCGTCGGCACGGGCCGGCAGGCCGGCGGCCGCGACCGGTCGGTCGATGCCGATCACGGTGGCCAGCGCGGTGGTGCCGCCGGCCAGGAACGTACGGCGACGCACGTCGTCGTTCTCCTCGTCGAGATTGGGCGATCCATCGGGCCCCCGGGGCGCCGTCCCGGGGTGCGGCCACGAGGGTCCTTCCGGAGCGGCTGGATCCGCGTACGGCGAGGCAGCGTACGGGAGTTGAGCGGAGAGTGGTGAGCGCGGGGCGGGCAGGGGCGGGAACGTCGGGTGGAGCGGAGGCGGTTCGCTCCGCCCGCCGGGTCGGTCCGCCGAGCGGCGGCGGACGGAGGTCCGGGAGGCGAAGCCGAGGTCGGCGAGCGTGCGGTCCGGCCACATGTGCCGGAACACCCGCTCGTAGGCGTAGTTGGGGCAGCGGATCTCACCGGACTCGATCCGACCGACGTAGCGGGCGTCGCAGGACACGTGCTCGCCGATCTCGCGGGCGGCCCTGCGGACGGCCGTGGCGAACTCGCCGGGTGAACGGTCGCCGCGCAGCGCGCGCATCACGGTGTTGGGGATCGGTCGGTTCGGCTCGGCCGGTGGGGTGGCTGCCATGGCGCCGAGAGTACTCGGAGTCACCGAGCGGCCACATTCGGTTTGCAGGACATCTACCGTCAAACCGGGACGAAGCGGGCGATGTTGCGGGATATCCGCCATGAAATGCCATGGCTTGCTGTAATGCGCCCCGTGGCCCGCGGTGCGCCCGCCGCGTTGTCCTGGTACGAGGAAGAAGCCCATGCCGTCGCCCGGCCCGTCCCAGGCCGGCGGTCCTCCCAACGGCTGTGCTTCAGGACCCGACGAGGTACAGGAGAGCCCATGATGGCCACCGGACTGCCGCAGTGCCGCCCCGTCCGCGGGGGAGTACTGGCCGGCGCGTCCCCCGCCCTCCTCCCCGAACCCGCCGACGACCGGATGTCCGGCCGGGCACCGGTCGAGGGCGGCCGCATCCCCCGCGGTGGCCACCGGCGCGAGCGCACCACCCCGGACGAGGGCATCCTCGTCACCTCCTGCGACACCGTGACCGTCGCCCTGCGGCACGGCCTGGAGGCCGTCGACATCCTGAGACTGCGCCGCGCCTGCGGAGCCGTCCTGCAGAGCCGCAACGGCAGCACCGTCTCCTTCCTCGTCCCGGCCGGCACCTGGGAGACCTGGCACCTGCCCGGCAGCTCCTGTACCGCGGGCGCGCTGGTGCCCGCCGCCACCGACCAGCGCTGGGTGATCCCGCCCTCCGGCGCCGTCCGCACCGCGCGCCCCACCGACGCCTGGGTACTGCGCTCCGCCCTCTGCGAGGCCGCCTGCACACTCACCGCGGGCGGCCTCGGCCCGTTCTAGCGGCCTCGGCCGTTCCGGCGGTCCCGGCCCGTTCCAGCGGGTGTGCCGCGTGGAGACCGCCGGGCCCGCCGGCCTCCGTCCGGATCCCCGCGGCACGCCCCTGACCTGTGGGTGTTCCACTCCGGCGGCGATAATGGCCGGCATGGGACGAAGCAGCAGAGCCGCCCGCGGCAGTGAACCGGCGGCCATCACCGGACCGGGCGGACGCACCCACGCCCAGGGCCCGCTCAGCCGCCCCGTCGGCTCCGGCCTCGCCGAGCTGCGCCCCGACCGCGACCGCCCCGCCGCCTGGTCGCTGCTGATCGACGGCGCCCCGCAGTCCCTGGTCGACCTCGCCGACCCCACCCACCTCGGCTTCGAGTACCAGCGCCGGCTCGGCCACCTGATCGACCTGGTCGCCCCGCCCGGCCGCCCGCTCACGGTGCTGCACCTCGGCGGGGGCGCCCTCACCCTCGCCCGCTACACCGCCGCGACCCGGCCGCGCTCCCGCCAGCAGGTCGCCGAGATCGACACCGCGCTCATCGAACTCGTCCGCACCGAACTCCCCCTGGAGCGCGGCTGGCAGATCAAGGTGCGCGGCGCGGACGCCCGCAGCGTCCTGGAGCGCACCCCCGAGGGCAGCGTCGACCTGGTGATCACCGACGTCTTCTCCGGCGCCCGCACCCCCGCCCACTGCACCACCGTCGAGTTCACCACCCTCGCCGCCCGGGCCCTCGCCCCCGGCGGCTGGTACGCCGCCAACATCGCCGACGGCGGCGCCCTGCCCTTCGCCCGCTCCCAGGTCGCCACCCTCGCCGCGGTCTTCCCCGAGCTCTGCCTGATCGCCGACCCCGCCGTGCTGCGCGGCAAGCGCTTCGGCAACCTGATCCTGGCCGCCGCCCACACCCCGCTGCCGGTCGCCGACCTCACCCGCCGCGCCGCCTCCGACTCCGCCCACGCCCGGGTCGAACACGGCCGCGCCCTCACCGACTTCGCGGCCGGCGCCACCCCGGCGACGGACGCCACGGCGGCCCCGTCCCCGGAACCGCCGCCGGGCGTGTTCCGCTGACGGCCCGCCCGGGGTGGCGCCGGGCTCCGTCCTCGCCCTGTTCGGGTGGCCGGGGGCGGGGTCCGGTACGGGCGGGTGCCGGCGTCGCTCCGGCCGCGGTCGCCGGGACGCCCAGGCCGGCAGCGCCGACCCGGCCCTTCCCCCCCGTCGGTCCATCGGGCGAGCCGTCTGCCGTCATGCCTCTCGGGGGTTCGCGAGGTCCCTCGTCCGCCCTCGTCCGCCGACCGGGCGGCCCGCCGAAAAACCGTTGGCGGACGACGGAATCGCGGCCGACAATGACGCTGCCGTCCGGCCGCCGACCCGAGGGGGCGTCATGGAGATCAGACCGGCCAGGCCGGAGGAGGCCGCGCTGCTCACCGGCATCGCGCTGCGGGCCAAGGCGTACTGGGGCTACGACGAGGCGTTCATGGCGGCCTGCCGGTCGGAGCTGACCGTGGACGTGGACGTGATCGAGCGGTCGGTCACGGTGGTGGCCGAGGCCGACGGGCAGGTGCTGGGGTTCGTCTCGCTGTCCGGCGCGCCGCCGACCGGGTCGTTGGACCAGCTCTTCGTCGAGCCCGAGTGGATCGGCCGTGGCGTCGGCCGCGCGCTGTTCGAGCGGGCTCGGGTCCTGGCCGTGGCGCTCGGCCTGCGCCGGCTCACCATCGACTCCGACCCGAACGCCGAGCCGTTCTACCTGGCGATGGGCGCCACCCGGATCGGCAGCATCCCGTCCGGCTCGATCCCGGGCCGTGAACTCCCGCTGCTGGCCATTGACCTGGAAGCGTCCTAGGGGCCCAAGGCCTGTCTCTGTGACCGATGCCGGACTCGCCCCGTCCGCCGTCGCCCTGGGCGGGCGCCGGCGGGCCCGGGAACGCTCAGTGTCCGCTGGGCAGTCCGCGGTGCTTGCACATGGCCGCTCCGGTGAGCAGCAGTCCGGCGGCGATGGGGGCGAGGACGGCGGTCGCGGTGGCAGAGCCGTGGCCGGAGGTGGCGGCCGTGGCGGTGTCGACGACGGCCGGCGTCTCGGGTGGGCCGCCGCGGCCCGGTGCGGTGGGCGCCGTGGGGTCCGCCGCCCTGTCGGGCTCGGCGGTGGGGCCGGTCCGGTCGGCGGCGGTGACCACCGCCTCCTGGACCAGCGGTTCGGCCGCGGCCCCGCGCTGCCGGGAAGGGGCGGGAAGGGCCGGGTCGGTGCGGCGTCGGGCCGGGTCGGACAGGTCGGCGGCCCCGCCCTCGCGGAAGACGCGGGGGCCGTCGGGCCGGGCCCGGGCCGGGTCGGTGCCGAGCAGACCGGAGGCGAGCGCGAAGGCATCGGGGACGGCCGCCCGCTGGCCGGGCAGGGGCAGGCCGCCGGCCCGGATGCGTTCCTGGAGGGTGCCGCCGACTGCCCCGGTGACTCCGGTGACTCCGGTGATCCCGGGGAGGTCCTCGACCGGGCCGTCGCCGGACGGCCTCCCGGTGGGCCCGGGGGAGTGGTTCGGCGGCGCGCCAGTCGAGGGGCCGGACCCGACGGGGCGTTCGGCTGACTGCCCGTCGAGGGAGGGGCCGTCGAGCGCCGGCCGGTCGAGTTCCGGCCGGTCGAGTTCCGGTGCGGCGTGCGGTGCGCGGCGGACGGTGGGTCGGGCCGGGTCCGGCAGCGGGTCGACGGTGGCCGCGTACGCGGGGGCGCCGAAGCCCCAGAGTTGCGCGAGCAGGGCCCCGGCGGTCGCGACGACACGGGGGCGGGGCAGCCACCGGGCGATCCCGCGGCGGGCACCGGCGACGCCGCCGGGGGCGGGTTCCTGGGGCTCGGTCGCGTGATTGGCTCGCACGTGAATCGAGAACGAGCCGGGGGGCGGTGAGGTCACGCCCGCCGTCACGGACAGTCATCGCACGGGTGGCCCCGGGGCCGGCGCTCCCGGGGCCACCGACCGCGCGGCGGTCAGGAGTTGGGGCGCAGGGTCCAGGTGACCGTCATCACGCCGGTGACGGCGCCGTCGGCACGGGTGATCTCGACGGTGACCGGGAACTCGGGGCGGCCGCCGGCGTCCAGCTCGGCGACGACCTCGGCGGCCGGGCGGCCGAGCACGGCGGTGGCGGTGACGTCGCCCATGGCGAGCTTCTTGTACGCGATCTCGGCGTTGACGGCGAGCGGCACGGCCCGGGACAGCTGGTCGCCGAAGGCGGCGAGCACGATGCAGCCGCTGGCGGACTCGGCGAGCGTGAACATCGCGCCGGCGTGCGGGCCGCCGACGTGGTTGTGGTAGGCGGGCTGGTCCGGGAGCCGGAGGACGGCGCGCTCCGGGGTGGTCTCCAGGTACTCCAGCTTGAGGGTGTGCGCCATCGGCACGGTGTCGTCGAGCAGCTTGCCGATCATGGGTGTGGTCATGGCGTTGATGTTACTAGCCAGTAGCTTCCGGTGGCAGGGGTCGACCTGAAGCCGACGGGTCGGGCGCGTGTGAGGGAGCGCACATCCGGCTGGGAGGGTGGGCAACTGAGGCCGTGCACAGCTGAGGGAGTGCGAAAACGCCTGAGGGGCCGATCTCTTGAAGAGATCGGCCCCTCAGGCTCTGGGGTGAGTGACGGGACTCGAACCCGCGGCCACCTGGACCACAACCAGGTGCTCTACCAACTGAGCTACACCCACCATCTGTCCGGTCCGTTCCCGCTCTCGCGTTCCCGTTCCGACAGGAAGAACTCTACAGGATCCGAGAGGGTGCTCGCGCCAGGGTTCCGTCCCGGCGAACGCGGGCACCCTCTCCGGGTCCTCCGGCAGGGGTTCCGACGGGGGTTCGGCGGGGGTTCCGGCGGGCGCGTCCGGGCGCTGCCGCCGGGCCGGTGCGGGGCACTGCCGCCGACGGCCCGCCGGGCGGCCCGGCGGCTCAGCTCGCCGGGGCCTGGTACTTCCCGGCGATCGCCCGCGCGGTGTCGGCGTCCGGACCGGGCTGCGGGACGAACACCGCCTCGCGGTAGTACCGCAGTTCGTCGATGCTCTCCCGGATGTCGGCGAGCGCCCGGTGGTTCCCGCCCTTCTGCGGGCTGTTGTAGTACGCCTTCGGGTACCAGCGGCGGGCCAGCTCCTTGATCGAGGAGACGTCCACGATCCGGTAGTGCAGGTGCTTCTCCAGGGCGGGCATGTCCCGGGCCAGGAAGCCGCGGTCGGTGGCCACCGAGTTGCCGCACAGCGGGGTCTTCCCGGCCTCCGGCACGTGCTCGCGCACGTAGGCGAGCACCAGCGCCTCGGCCTCGGCCAGGGTCACGCCCTGCTCCAGCTCCTCCAGCAGCCCGGACGCGGTGTGCATCTCGCGCACCACCTCGGGCATGTTCGCCAGCGCCTCCGCCGGCGGCCGGATGATGACGTCCACGCCCTCGCCGAGGATGTTCAGCTCGGAGTCCGTCACCAGCACCGCGACCTCGACCAGGGCGTCCTGGGCGAGGTCGAGGCCGGTCATTTCACAGTCGATCCATACCAAACGGTCATTCACACAACTCACCCTACGGCGCGATCACGCGCCGCGGGGACCGGTGGAGCCGAGCGGGGTGCCTCGGTCTGGTGCTCCTCCGGCCCGTCGTGCGCGCCGAGCCCGTCCGGGTGCTCGCCCTCCCGGCCGGGCCGGACGGCGTGGCCGTCCCGCCCGGTCCGAACCTCGTGTGCCGCCCGGGCACTCTCGGCCGCGGGCCGGCCGACCTGACCGCGGACCTGCGGAGCCCGGGACTGGCGACCGCGGAGGTCACCCTGGCCGGCACCCGGCTGCCCGGTCGGGGCCGGCATCCGTCCGCCGGCCGCGCCGTGACCGCGCCCGGCCGCACCCGGCTCGTCCGAGGGCCGCTCGGCCGCGCTCCGGTGCCCCTGGCCCTGGCCACGCACCCCCGGCTGCGGGAGGCCGTCCTCCGCCGCCGCGTGTTCGGCGGTGCGCGGCGGACGTCCGGCCCCCGACCCCGGTCCGGCCTGCGGCGGAACCACCGGCGGCCGCAGCGGACCGCGCCCGGCCGCACCCTGCTGCCCGGGGTGCGGCTGCTGCGCGGCCTGCTGGTGCGGGTACGGCTGACCGGCGCGGGCGTGGAAGGCCTGGCCGGTCGGCGTCCCGACCTGGCCCGGACCGAACCCGCCGGGCTGACCGTGTCCTCCCGGCTGGCCGTGTCCGACCTGCTGACCGTGTTGTCCGTGCTGACCGTGCGGCACCGGCTGCCCGTGCGGGCCGACCGTTGCCGGCACCCCAGGGCCGGTCGGGAACGGCTGCGCCGACGGCACACCGTGCGCCCCGCCGAACAGCGGCCCGCCCGCCTGCGCGACCGCGCCCGCAGGGTGCGGCAGCGCTCCTGACAGCCGCAGGTCGCCGAGCGCACCGTTCGGCGCGGGCGGCTGCTGGCCGGGACGGCGGGCCCGGTAGCTGGTCCGGTACGCGGCCGGGGAGACCCCGAGCTGGCGGCGGAAGTGCCCGCGCAGCGCCACCGGCGAACGGAACCCGCAACGACGCGCGACGTCGTCCACCGACAGTTCCGAGGTCTCCAGCAGCCGCTGGGCCTGGAGCACCCGCTGGGTGATCAGCCACTGCAGCGGCGCGCTGCCGGTGAGCGTGCGGAACCGCCGGTCGAAGGTGCGCCGGCTCATGTACGCGCGAGCCGCCAGCACCTCGACGTCGAACTGCTGGTTGAGGTTCTCCAGCGCCCAGGTGACCACCTCGGCCAGCGGGTCGTTGCCGATCTCCTCCGGTAAAGACTGATCGATGTACTGGGCCTGTCCTCCGCCACCGCGGCGGCTCGGCACCACCAGGCGGCGGGCCAGCGCGTTGGCCGCCTCGGCGCCGTGGTCGCTGCGCACCACGTGCAGGCACAGGTCGATGCCGGCGGCGGTGCCTGCCGAGGTGAGCACGTCGCCGTCGTCGACGAACAGTTCGCGCGGGTCGACGTGGACCCGCGGGTAGCGCTTGGCCAGCGTCGGCGCGTACATCCAGTGGGTGGTCGCCGGGCGGCCGTCGAGCAGGCCGGCGGCGGCCAGGACGAAGGCGCCGGTGCAGAGCCCGATGATCCGGGCGCCCTCGTGGTGGGCCTTGCGCAGGGCGGTGATCGCCTCGACCGGCGGGGGCTGGGAGATCGAGCGCCAGGCCGGTACGACGATCGTGCCGGCCCGGGCGAGCGCCTCCAGGCCGTACGGCGCGGAGAGGGTCAGGCCGCCGGTGGTGGCCAGCGGGCCGTCCTCCCCGGCGCAGACCAGCAGGCGGTAGCGGGGCACCCCGGCGTCCTGGCGGTCCACGCCGAACACGGAGAGCGGGATGGAGCTCTCGAAGATCGGGGCCCCGCCGAAGATCAGCACCGCGACGGTCTCCCGGCGGCGCCGGCCGGACAGCTTGCGCGGGGCGGAGGCCGTCACCGGGGTCGGGGAGCCGTTCGCTCCGGGGCCGCCGTGGCCCAGCGGACCGTGGCCGTGGCCCGTGCCGGAGCCGAGCGCGAGGCCGCCGAGCGGGCCGCCGCCCGGGCCGGCGGCGGCGACGGGGGAGCCGTTCGGGCCCGGGGCACCGCCGTAGCCGGGGTGGCCGGAATGACCGGGGTGGGCGAGGTGTCCGCCGTAGCCCGGGTGGCCGGAATGACCGGGGTGGCCGGGATGGGTGGTGTGCCCCGGGTGCCCGGGGTGGCTGGAATGGCCCGGGTGCTCGCCGCCGTAGGGCTGCCCGGGGTTGACGGCGCCTCGACTGACGGACTGTCCTCCGAAGGGCTGTCCTCCGAAGGTCGGGTGCCCGCCGTAGGCCGGCTGGCCTCCGTAGGGGGACTGGCCGCCGTAGGGCGTCGCCGTGCCGTGGTCGGAGGCGGCCGGGGGCGCACCGGGGCCGACGCCCGCGCCCGCCCCGGGGGAGGGCACCGCGGAGTACGAGGAGTGCGAGGCGGCGCCCGGGGTGCCGGAGGTGCGGGTGGTGGCGATCGCGGCGGTGCCGGTGCTTCTCGCGGACCGACCCGCGCCGCCGGCTGCCGCCTGGCCGCTGTCAGGACCCGCGTCGCTCCTGCTCACCCTGCTCAAGGCGCTCAAGCCCCCTCGGTGGTGTGGTGTGGGTGGTGCGGCACTGCTAGCCAAGATCGAAATCTATCGGGTGGACCATTGCCGTTGTGACAAGTTCACCATCCGACGCTATGTCGACATGGCAATTTGGCGTGATGCATTCGATCACGAAGCGTGGCACCCGTCGACCTTTCTGGGAAGAGGGCCGGGGCAACGGTGGCTGGTTGTCGCGGGGCGCTTCCTGGGGCGTCCGGCTCCGGTGCGCCCGGCCGGCAGGTCTGGACTGCGGATTTGCCCAAGCGGGAGGGATCGACGCGAAATTGACCGAAAATCGGCGGTGCACGAGGGGGCGCACGGGAGGAAGTCGTGCGCCTCCCAGGCTCCATCCGGCCAAGCCCGGCACGGCAGAACCGGGAACCGGACCGCCGCGTTACGGTCCTGCCGTGAACACCAGCAGCCGGCTCGAACGGGCCAACGACAATGCCGCCGCCTTCTGGCTCGCCCAAGCCCGCGTCCACGGCTGGCGGTCCCGCACCCGCCCGGGGCTGGCCGCCGTCCGGTGCGCCCGGACCCCCGACGACGCGCACCGCATCGTGGTGACCCGCCCCTACGAGGAACCGGCCGCCCTGGAGCAGGAGTTGGCGGACCTGATGGCCGAGTGGTCGACCATACGCTGCACCGTGGAGGACCCGTACGGCGGGCTCGACCTCTCCGGCCTCGGGGCCACGAGGATGCCGATCATGCCGGTGATGGTCCGGGACCCGGGGCCGGTCGAGGGCGCGACCACCGCTCTGCCCACGGTCTCGGAGGCGCACGGCGGCGGCGTCCTGACGGTCGATGAGGCACGGGACGGCGACAGCTTCGCCATGGTCGAGCGGACGATAGTGGAAGGCTTCCCGCTGCCCGCCCGACAGCCCTGGGTCCGGGGCGAAGCCCTCCCGGAACGGCTGCTGGACGTGCCCGGCTGGCGGGGCTGGCTGGGCCGCGTCGACGGCGCGGTGGCGGGCACCTGCCTCACCTACGACGACGGCCGGGCCACCGGCGTGTACTGGGTCGCCACGCTGCCCGACCGACGCGGCCGGGGAGCGGCCCGCGCCGTTCTCCGGACCGCCCTGGCCCACGCGCACCCGGACCGTCCGGCCACCCTGGTCGCCACCTCGCTCGGCGAACCGCTCTACCGCAAGCTCGGCTTCGTCGAGGTGGCCCGTACCTGCTGGTGGACCCGTACGTCGGTGGGGGCGGCTGAGTAGCGGGGGCCGGTGGGGTATAGCCGGGGCGGGCGGGGAGCTGAGGTCGGCGGGGAGCTGAGGTCGGTGGGTAGTCGGGGCCGGTGGGGCGGGCGGACGGCTGACTGCCGGCGCAGGGTGGGTGGCGGCTGGCGGTTGGCGGCCGCGTGGGGTGGCGGCGGCACGGGGTCGGGGCGCAGCAGTCGCGCTGCAGTAGGGGTGCCCGGAGCCGGACCGCGGCGGGTGCTAGGTGGTAGGCGGTAGGCGCCGTAGGGGCGTTGAGGGGGTGGGGCAGGGGCGCTACTCGCCGGCCGCCACGACGGCCGTGGCTGCGGCTGCGGCTGCGGCTGAGGGTGCGGCTGCGGGTGTCGGTGCTGTTGTGGGTGCGGGGCGGAGGGTGTCCGGGGCCGGACCGGGGCCGCTGCCTGCCCCCGTTCCGGAGCCCGCCCCGGAGCCGGGGCCGGTCCCGGCGATCACGGCAAACCCGCCGGATCGGTTTCGGACACCGGGCCGGCCTGCGGAGACGGGTTCGCGGAGCGTCCCGGTTGTTGCGGGAACGGATGTGCTCGGGCCCTCCGGGGCGGCCAGCGGGGAACGTGCGCCGGACCGCGCGCCGACCGGCGCCGTCGCGCGTACGGGCACTCCCGCCGCGACCTTCCGGAGTTGCCGGTCGGAGTGGACGTCCGGCCGGGGCGAGGGCGCGTTCCGCGCGGCGAGGACCTGGCCGACGGCTTCCGGCAGGCCGGCCGCCTTCAGCGTCGGCCGGTAGCCGCTCTCCGCCCACGGACGACCGTGGTGCAGCCAGACGCTGCGCAGCCCGGTCAGTTCGGCGCCTGCGATGTCGGCGGGCGCGTGGTCCCCGATCATCCAGGTGTGCTCGGCCCAGTCCCCGGTGGGGGCGATGCCGCACCGCTGGGCGGCCATCTCGAAGATCAGCGGGTCCGGTTTGACGCAGTCGGCCTCCTCCGAGATGACCCAGCCGTCGACCAGCGGGCCCAGCCCGGTCCGTCGGATCTTCTCCAACTGCGGTCGGGTGCCGCCGTTGCTGACGATCCCGAGCGTCCACCCGGCCGCCCGGGCGGCCCGGAGCGCCTCGATGTGCCGGGGCGGGCAGTGGATGTGGGAGTTGATGCCGCGTCGATAGTGGGCAATCAGGAAGTCGGCGGTGACGTCCAGCCCGTAGCGGCGCCGAACCGCCGACAGTACGGTGCTGCGCGGAACGTAACCGCCCCCGTCGAGGGTGACGAACCAGTCGAGGTCGCCCGGGGGGAGGTCGTGTTCGGACAGGAAGTCCTCTGCCCAGGCCCGGTAGGCGGCGTCCCGGGGCAGCAGGGTGTTGTCGAGGTCGAACAGGAGCAGGGGCATGCCAAGCATGGTGCCAGCGGCCGTGCCTATGCACGTGGCAAATGCCAGTCGGCGTCCCGAAGCCGTACGGAGTGGCTGAAACGACCTCCGTGCCTCCGTGGCGGGCGGTGGCGCACGCGGCGGTTGGGCCTGTTGGGGCAGGTCGGACGTCACGGTTCGCGACCGGTGGCAACGGATCGTCGCCGATCCATGACAGTCCGGTCACGGTGTCCCGTGGGGCTGTTGCGCCGTCCGGTCCGGTCCGTCAAGCTCCTGGGAACCTCCTTTCCGGAGGGGGCGCGATCGCCCGTGGACGGGGCGCACCGCCACGGCGGGCGCATCCCCCTTTCGCGGGAACAACGTCGCTCGGTGGCTTCCTCGCTGGGCGGGGCCCCAGGCCCGTCGTACTCTGAAAGGAACAGGTCACATACGGTGCTGCGTGGCGCAGACCGACGTCATCCCGTGGGCGGGCCTGCTGCCCGGGCAGCGTTGTTCTCCTCTCCTGTCGGCCCCTCTCCATCGAAGAGCCGTGAGCCATGGCTGGTTTTGAGCCTCCCCGACCGGTTGAACCGGACACGTCCCGCAATGCGGGCCCGGAAGGCGGTCCTGCCTCCGATCGCTCCGACGGGCGGGCCGGGGTTCCTGCCGGCCGGCGCAGTGACGACCACCGTGAACACCAGCGCGAGCACCGCGGTGAACGCCTCGGCGGCGACTGCGGTGACGGCAGTGACCGCAGCGACCACACCGACGGCGCCGACAGCGAAGCCGACGGACGGGCCGAGGCCCGCGCCGAGGCTCCGGAGGGCGCTTCGGGCGTACGGACGGCACGCGGGCGGCCCGACGCTGCCGAAGGCGCCGAGGCGGCCGGAACGGCCCGTGTGGCCCGGTCGGCCGACGCGGCACAGTCGACGGAGCCAGGAGAGCCCGGCCCCGGCCCCGGCCCCGGCCCGGGGCACGACGGCCGCGACGGCGCTCCGGGCTTCGCTCGCGCTCTGCGCGGCCTCGCCCGTCGGGGCAGCCTGGCCCGGCGCGACCGCCCAGGGCCCCGCCAGAGGCGTGGCGAGCCCCCGGCCGACCCCGCGGGGGCTCCGGTGACGGGCCGCATGGGTCCGGGCGCCGAGCGCCCGGAGGCGGCCTCCGGCGCGGCCGGCCCGCTGGGCGGGCGCGCCGAGCCGACCGGGCAGGACGCCCCCGCGCCGTCTCTCGACCCGGTGTTCCAGCACGGCGTGGTGGTCGGCTTCGACGGCTCGCTGTCGAGCGAGCGCGCCCTTGCCTACGCTTGCGGCATGGCGCGCCGCTCGCAGTGCGGCCTGGTGATCGTGCACGTCGCCAACCGCCTGCCCGCCACGGTCTGGGCAGGCTGCGAGCCGCCCGTCTTCGTCGACCTCCCCGACCACCGGACGGAGGTCCTGGGTCTGGAGCTCGCCTGCGCGGACTTCCTCACCGGCGTGCCGTGGATCCTGGTCGAGCGCGGAGGGGACATCTGCCACGAGATCGAGGAGGTCGGCCGCGAGTACGCTGCCGACGCGATCGTCGTCGGCACGACGCACGGCCTGCTCGGCAAGATCTTCGGCTCGGTCTCCGGGCGGCTGGCGCGGCGGGCCAACCGCCCGGTGATCGTGATCCCCTGAGGCTTTGTGCCTGCGGCTTCTCCCGAAGCCTCCGTGAGGTCTCCTCCTGATGCCTCCTCCGCCGTGCTGCTCCCCAACTCTCGTCGGGGAGCAGCACGTTGACTGGTGTGCCGGCCCGGTGGGCGTGGCGCGGCTCAGGAGGCGACCATCAGGACGTGGTCGTCACGAACCGATGCCGAGCTCCCGGGCGATGAGCATGCGCTGGACTTCGGACGTGCCCTCCCCGATCTCCAGGATCTTGCAGTCGCGCCAGAACCGGGCGACCGGGAATTCGTTCATGAAGCCGTACCCGCCGTGGATCTGGGTCGCCTCGCGGGCGTTGTCGACGGCGGCCTCGGACGAGTACAGCTTCGCGATCGCGGCCTCCTTCTTGAACGGTTCGCCGTGCAGCAGCCGGGAAGCGGCGTCCCGCCAGGCCAGGCGGGAGGTGTGGGCGCGCAGCTCCATGTCGGCAAGCTTGAACTGGATGGCCTGGTTGGCGCCGATCGGCCGGCCGAAGGCCCTGCGCTCGCCGGCGTACTTCACGGACTCGTCGACGCAGCCCTGGGCCAGGCCGGTGGCCAGGGCCGCGATCGCGATGCGGCCCTCGTCGAGGATCCGCAGGAACTGGGCGTAGCCTCGGCCACGCTCGCCCAGCAGGTTGGCCGCGGGAACGCGGCAGTCGGTAAAGGACAGTTCGCGGGTGTCGGATGCGTTCCACCCGACCTTCGAGTACTTCTTCGAGACCTGGAAGCCGGGGGTCCCGGTGGGCACGATGATGGAGGAGATCTCCCGTACAGGCGAGCGGAATTCGCCCTCTTCACTCGAACGAGCGATCGGTTCGGTGAGCGCGGTGACGGTGACGAGGCCGGTGATGTCGGTGCCGGAGTTGGTGATGAAGCACTTGGTCCCGTTGATGACCCACTCGTCGGTGGCCTCGTCGTACCGCGCCGTGGTCCGGGTGGCCCCCGCGTCCGAACCGCCCTCCGGCTCGGTGAGGCCGAAGGCGCCGAGGAGTTCGCCCGAGGTCAGCCGGGGCAGCCACTCGCGCTTCTGCTCCTCGGTGCCGAACCGGTAGATCGGCATCGCGCCGAGCGAGACGGCGGCCTCCAGGGTGATCGCCACCGAGGAGTCGACGCGGGCGAGTTCCTCCAAGGCGAGGCCGAGGGCGAAGTAGTCGCCGCCCATGCCGCCGTACTCCTCCGGGAAGGGCAGGCCGAAGAGCCCCATCCGCCCCATCTCGCGGACGATCTCGTACGGGAACTCCTCCCGCTCGTAGAACCCGCCGATCTTCGGCGCCACCACGTCCTGGGCGAACTCCGCGACGGTGCGCCGCAGTTCCTCGTACTCGCTGCTGAGCCTGTGGTCGAGCATGGTGATCCTCCTGGCGCCCGGCCGGGTCGGCCGCGGACGTGAGCGGGATGACCGGGGTCCGTCGGACGGTATGACGGACGCACGGTGTGATTGAGGGATTGGTGTCGAGCGGTGCGGGGTGGTGCGCGGCGCCGGCCGGACGGTGCGGGCGGCCGGCCGGCGCCGGGGAGGGAGCGGGCGGGTCAGCCCCCGGAGGAGCCGAGCAGCGCCTGGACGGTGCGGGACGGGCTCGGGCGGCCGAGGCGCTCGGCCATCCAGCCGCTGGTCGCGACGAGGGAGCGCAGGTCGACGCCGGTCCGGACGCCGAGCCCGTGCAGCATCCAGACCAGGTCCTCGGTGGCCAGGTTGCCGGTGGCGCTCTTCGCGTACGGGCAGCCGCCCAGACCGCCCGCCGAGGCGTCCACCGTGGTGACGCCCTCGCGCAGCGCCGCCAGGGTGTTGCTGAGCGCCTGGCCGTAGGTGTCGTGGAAGTGCACGGCCAGCCGCTCGACCGGGACGCCGGCCCGCGCGAAACCCGCCAGCAGGGCGGTGACCTGGCCCGGGGTGGCCACCCCGATGGTGTCGCCGAGGCTCAGCTCCGCGCAGCCCAGTTCCAGCAGCTGCACGCCGTACCGGACCACCTGCTCGACAGGGACGGGGCCCTCCCACGGGTCGCCGAAGCACATCGAGAGGTAGCCGCGGACCGCGACCCCGGCCTCGGTGGCCCGGGCCACGACCGGGCGGAACATCTCCATGGCCTCGTCCGCCGAGCGGTTGAGGTTGCGGCGGGCGAAGGTCTCGGTGGCGCTGGCGAACACCGCGACGTCGGTGGTGTGGTGGGCGAGCGCACGGTCCAGACCGCGCTCGTTGGGCACCAGCACCGGCAGCCGCAGGCCGGGGTGACGCTCCGGCAGGCCGGCGAGCCGGGGGACCAGCTCCTCGGCGTCGGCCAGCTGCGGTACCCATTTCGGGTGAACGAAGCTGGTGGCCTCGACGGTCCGCAGCCCGGCGGCCGCGAGCCGGGCGATGAACTCGGCCTTGGTCTCGACCGGCACCAGGGACTTCTCGTTCTGCAGGCCGTCGCGCGGCCCGACCTCGTGGATCCGGACCTCCTCGGGCAGGCCGGGGGCACGGACCGGGTCGGGCAGTCCCAGGTCGAGGGCGTCGGGCTCGCGGGCGGGGACGGAGGCCGTCACGACCGGACCTCCGCGGGCTCGGCGGGTGCGGCGGGTGCGGCGGGTACGGCGGTCGGCACGGCGGGGCCGTCCTCGCCGGCCGCGTCCTCGACCGGGGTGACCACGACCAGCAGGTCCTCCATCGCGACGGTGGCGCCGGCGGAAGCCCGCAGCTCGGCCACCACGCCGTCGTGCGGCGCGGCGATCACGTGTTCCATCTTCATGGCCTCCAGCACGAGCAGGGGCTGTCCCTTGCGGACCGTCTCGCCCGCCGTGGTCTTGACGACGGTGACGGTGCCGGGCATCGGGGCGGTCAGGGCGCCGTGGTGCGCGCCGGCCCCGGCGGCGCTCTCGACGACCGGGTCGTAGGCGTGCAGCGGCCAGGCGTCGCCCTCGAGGCCGAGCCAGGTCACCGGTCCTGCGGCGAGGCCGGGGGTGGCGTCGGTGGCCAGCGAGAACGTGGTCCGGAGGCCGTCGACGGTCAGGTGCAGCCGGTCGCCGGCCAGGGCCGCGCGGGCGCGGTGCGCGGGGCCCTCGTCGAGCCGGAGTTCCAGGTCGCGGGTGGGCCCACCGGAATTGTCAGTGGCATCGGCTACGTTGCCCGCAGTGATCGAACGGATGCGCACCGACACCGGATCCTGGCCGGGGGTACGGAGTCGGTGGGTGGTCCAGGCGGGGGTGCCGCCCAGGCGCCAGCCGGAGGGAAGGGAGAACGGGTCGGTCCAGCCGTCGGGATCGGCGGGCGGAGTGAGTTCCAGGTGCCGTGCCAGCGCGGCCGCGTAGTAGAGGAGGTGAGCGGGCGACGGCGGTTCGTCCGCCGCGGGCGCGTCAGAGGTGGTCGCGTTCGCGGGGGAGTACGGCGCGGTGAGCAGGGCCGGCTGCTCCTGGGCCGTCCGCTCCACCAGGCCGGTGTCCAGCCGACCGGCGGCAACCTCGGGGTGTGCGAGCAGTCGGCGCAGGAAGCCGGTGTTGGTGGTGACGCCCAGGATGCGGGTGTCGGCCAGTGCCGCGCGGAGCCGGCGCAGCGCGGTCGGGCGGTCGGGCCCGTACGCGATGACCTTGGCGAGCATGGGGTCGTAGGCGCTGGTGACGACGGTTCCGGGGGCCACTCCGGAGTCGACGCGGATGCCCTCGCCCCGGGGCTCGTCCAGGGCGAGGATGCGGCCGCCGGTGGGCAGGAAGTCCCGTTCCGGGTCCTCGGCGCAGATGCGGGCCTCGATGGCGTGGCCCAGGAAGGAGATGTCGGACTGGGTGAAGCTGAGTGCTTCGCCGGCAGCGACGCGCACCTGCCACTCGACCAGGTCGAGCCGGTCGGCGTCCGCGCCGACCGCGACGGCGAGCTCGGTGACGGGGTGTTCCACCTGGAGACGGGTGTTCATCTCCATGAAGAAGAAGTCCCGCACCCCCTCGGCGGCGGAGGCGGGGGCGTCCGGGTCGATGCCGGGGACGATGAACTCCACGGTGCCGGCGCCGGTGTAGCCGCAGGACTCCGCGGCGCGGACGGCCGCGGCGCCCATCGCGGCACGGGTCTCGGCATTGAGGAGAACGGAGGGAGCCTCTTCGATCAGTTTCTGGTGGCGGCGCTGGAGGCTGCACTCGCGCTCGCCGAGGTGGACGGTGGTGCCGTGGGCGTCGGCGAGCACCTGCACCTCGATGTGGCGCGGCCGGTCGACCCAGCGTTCCAGCAGCAGGGTGTCGTCGCCGAAGGCGGTGCGGGCGACCCGGCGGGCCGCGGCGATCTCGGTGGGCAGGTCGGCGCTGTCCCGCACGAGGCGCATGCCCTTGCCGCCACCGCCGGCGGACGGCTTGAGCAGCACCGGGTAGCCGATCTCGTCGGCGGCGGCGACGAGTTCCTCGTCGGTGGGCGCGGTGGCCTGGCTGCCGGGGACCACCGGCACGCCGGCGGCCCGGACGGCCTCCTTGGCGTTGATCTTGTCGCCCATCAACTCGACCGCACCGGGAGGTGGTCCGATGAAGACGAGGCCCGCGTCGGCGCAGGCGCGGGCGAAGCCGGGGTTCTCGGCGAGGAAGCCGTAGCCGGGGTGGACGGCCTGGGCGCCAGTGCGGCGGGCGGCGGCGAGGATCTGGTCGGTCCGCAGGTAGGTCTCGGTCGCCGAGCTGTCGCTGCGGTCGGCCGGGCCGAGCCGGACCGCGACGTCGGCCTCGCGCACGTGCGGTGCGTCGGCGTCCGCGTCGCTGAACACGGCGACCGAGCGGACGCCGAGCCGCCGCAGGGTGCGGATCACCCGGAGGGCGATCTCGCCGCGGTTGGCGACCAGAACTGTGTCGAACATGGGAGGCGTTCCTCCGGGTCGAGGGGAGCCGTACGAAGGAGGTGGCGGATGGGCGATCGGGGCGCCGGCCCGGGTGGGTCGGCGCCACGGGGAGTCACACCCGGAAGGGAGGGTTCACGGACGCAGGGGTGACACGAGGACGGATCACATGCGGAAGACGCCGTAGGGAGCGGGCGGCGCCAGCGGGGCGTTGGCGCAGGCGGTGAGCGCGAGTCCGACGACGGTGCGGGTGTCCATCGGGTCGATCACGCCGTCGTCCCAGAGTCGGGCGGTGGCGTAGTAGGCGTTGCCCTGGCGCTCGTACTGCTCGCGGACGGGGCGCTTGAACTCCTCCTCCGCCTCGGTCGGCCACTGCTCGCCGTGCGCCTCCAGCTGGTCGCGGCGGACGGTGGCGAGGACGGAGGCCGCCTGCTCGCCGCCCATCACGGAGATCTTGGCGCCCGGCCACATCCACAGGAAGCGAGGTGAGTAGGCCCGGCCGCACATCGAGTAGTTGCCGGCTCCGTACGAGCCGCCGATCACCACGGTCAGCTTCGGGACACGGGTGCAGGCGACGGCGTTGACCATCTTGGCGCCGTGCTTGGCGATGCCACCCGCCTCGTACTGCCGGCCGACCATGAACCCGGTGATGTTCTGGAGGAAGAGGAGGGGGATGCCGCGCTGGTCGCACAACTCGATGAAGTGGGCGCCCTTGAGGGCCGACTCGGAGAACAGCACGCCGTTGTTGGCGACGATGCCGACCGGGTGGCCGTGGATCCGGGCGAAGCCGGTGACCAGGGTCGAGCCGTACTCGGCCTTGAACTCGGCGAACCGGCTGCCGTCCACCAGGCGGGCGATCACCTCGCGCACGTCGTAGGGCGTGCGCGGGTCGACCGGCACGGCCCCGTACAGGCCCGCCGGGTCGACGGCCGGCGGCTCGACCGGGGCCAGCGGCCACGGCTTGGCCTCGCGCGGCCCGAGCCCGGCGACGATCGTGCGGACGATGGAGAGGGCATGGGCGTCGTCCTCGGCCAGGTGGTCCGTCACGCCCGAGGTGCGGGAGTGCAGCTCGCCACCGCCCAGTTCCTCGGCGGTGACCACCTCGCCGGTGGCGGCCTTCACCAGCGGCGGGCCGCCCAGGAAGATCGTGCCCTGGTTGCGGACGATCACGGCCTGGTCGCTCATCGCCGGGACGTACGCGCCGCCGGCCGTGCACGAGCCGAGCACGGCGGCGATCTGCGGGATGCCCGCGGCGGAGAGCCTGGCCTGGTTGTAGAAGATCCGGCC
Organism: Kitasatospora sp. NPDC001132; assembly: GCF_053598415.1. Taxonomy (NCBI): domain Bacteria; kingdom Bacillati; phylum Actinomycetota; class Actinomycetes; order Kitasatosporales; family Streptomycetaceae; genus Kitasatospora; species Kitasatospora sp. NPDC001132. Next base: position 26,832 of record NZ_JBSFKF010000051.1, read on the forward strand.
GAAGTGGTCGCGGTCCGGGAAGACCTCGTCCTGCATCGGGAGGAAGGCGCCGCCGGAGTCCACCAGGTAGACGCAGGGCAGCCGGTTCTCCAGCGCGACCTCCTGGGCGCGCAGGTGCTTCTTCACCGTCATCGGGTAGTAGGTGCCGCCCTTGACGGTGGCGTCGTTGGCGACCACCACCACCTCGCGCCCGGCCACCCGGCCGATGCCGGCGATCACGCCGGCCGCGGGCGCCGCACCGTCGTACATCCCGTCGGCGGCCAGCGGGGCCAGTTCCAGGAAGGGGGAGGCCGGGTCGAGCAGGGTGTCCACCCGGTCGCGGGGCAGCAGCTTGCCGCGAGCGGTGTGCCGGGCGCGGGCCTTGGCACCGCCGCCCAGGGCGGCCGCGTCGAGCTTCGCGCGCAGCTCGGCGACCAGGGCCCGATGCGCCTCGGTGTTGGCGCGGTAGGCCTCGGAACCCGGGTCGGCGGAGCTGCCGAGCCGGGGCGCCGGTGCGGCGGCTGCGGACGGCGTGGCACCGGGTGCCGCCGCCGTGCCGGTCGCTGCGCTGAGCCGGACGCCGGCGGTTGTGCCGGTGGTTGAGATGACCATTCCCAAGAGCTCCCTTGCCCTCGGCACCAGGTGGGCAGCCGGGTGCGGTCCGCCTGTGATCGCCACGTTAATTAACGTTAACTTACGCAGCCAGGTTAACGGCCGATAACCCGACTGTCTACGATGGGCGGTATGCCGAACGTCCCCGCCGCCTCCGCGCTCAGCCGCCGTGACCAGATCCGCCGGGAGGCCGCGAGGCTGTTCGCCGCGCGGGGCTTCCTCGGCGTGGGCGTGGACGAGATCGGCAAGGCGGTCGGAATCAGCGGCCCCGGTCTCTACCGCCACTTCGCCGGCAAGGACGCGATGCTCGCGGACCTGCTGATCGGCATCAGCGAGCGCCTGCTGGACGAGGGGCGCCGGCGGGCCGGCCGCGGCGAAGGCCCGGCTGCCACGCTGGACGCGCTGATCGGCGGCCACGTCGACTTCGCCCTGGACGACCGCGACCTGATCACCCTCCACGACCGCGAGCTGCTGAACCTCAAGGAGGAGGACCGGCGCACCGTCCGCCGGCTCCAGCGCGGCTACGTCGAGCTGTGGGTGGAGGTGGTCCGGCAGGCCTACCCGCCGCTGGCCGACCCTGCTGCCGAGCCGGTGGCGCGGGCCGCCGTGCACGCCGTCTTCGGCCTGATCAACTCGACCCCGCACAGCCTCGGCTCGAACCCCGACCAGGGCGAGCGCACCGCCCTCCAGCGCGACGGCATGGCGGCCCTGCTCCACACCCTCGCCCACGGCGCGTTCGCGGCGGCGGCGGAGTCGGCCGCCGCCACCGCCGACGGGTCGGCCGCCGCCGCGACGGCCACGGCGACCACGGCGGCCGCGGGGCCTGCGGGAGCCTGAGCCCCGCGCCCCAGGGAACGCCCCGCCCGGGTCGCCCCCTGTCGGGCTGCGCCCCGCCCGGGTCGCCCCCTGTCGGGCTGCGCCCCGCCCGGGTCGCCCCCTGTTCGGTCGCCCCCTGTCCGGCTGGGCTGCGCCCTGCCCGGTCACGCCAAGGCCTCCCGCGCCCTTCGGGGGGCGGCCAGGTGGGGGACGGCCGGGTGGTGAAGGGTTCGGCGGAGAATGGTCGGGGAGTAAAGGTTTCGCCGGTGAAGGCCTCGACGGCTGCCCGTCCCGAGGCCTAGTCCCAAAGGACGGCGTCCACCCACCCCTGGCCGCTGGGCGTCGCGCAGGCCGTCGGCGATGCTGGAGGCGGCCGGGAGAGAGAGCGGGCCGGGCGGGTGTTCGATCGGGAATCACCGCAGGCCGCGGGCTGTTGGCCAGTCCGCCGGACCGGACGATCCGGGCTGCCCCGGCCCGCCCCGAACCCACCCGGGCCGGAAACGTCATGGCGGCCACCCGACGAAATGGTTAGCATCTCTAAATATGCCTGAGACTCATGGATCCACGGCGGAGCAATCCCCGAGCGGCCCCCCAGCCCCCGGCTCGACCCCGGAGGTCCCCGTCGACGGCCCGCAGGCCGGCGCCGGAAACACCGGGCCCACTGAGAACCCCGAGCGCACCGAAAAGGCCGGGCGCACCGAGAGCATCGAGCCCGCCGGGAGCACCGGGCCCGCCGAGGGCGCCGAGCCGGCCGGCTGGCTGCGCCGTCTGGTCGGCTACAGCTGGCGCTCCCGCCGCAGCCTGCTGCTCGCCTTCGGCGCCTCGCTCCTCGGCATGGCCGTCACCGCGCTGGTGCCGCTGGTCACCAAGCTGATCATCGACGACGTCATAGTCGCCCACACCAGATCGCTGGCCCCCTGGGCGGTGGTGCTGCTGCTCGCCGCCCTCGTGGTCTTCGGCTGCACCCAGGTCCGCCGCTACTACGGCGGCCAGCTCGCGGTCGACGTCCAGCACGACCTGCGCAGCGACCTGTTCCGCTCGCTCGGCCGGCTCGACGGCCACCGCCAGGACCGGTTGGACACCGGCCAGGTGGTCGGGCGCGCGACCTCGGACCTCCAGTTGGTCAACGGCCTGCTCTCGATGTTGCCGATGATGACCGGCTATCTGCTGATGTTCGTCATGTCGCTGGCCGTGATGCTCTGGCTGTCCCCGCCGCTCACCCTGATCGCCCTGGTCATGGGCCCGGCGCTGTGGTGGGTCTCGGTGCTCAGCCGCAAGCGCCTCTTCCCCTCCACCTGGGCCGCCCAGCAGGAGGCGGCCGCCGTCGCCGGCGTGGTGGACGGCGCGATCGGCGGCGTCCGCGTGGTCAAGGGCTTCGGCCAGGAGGCACAGGAGCTCGACAAGCTGGAGGCGGCCTCCCGCAACCTCTTCGCGGCCCGGCTCCGTTCGATCCGGTTGAACGCCCGCTACAACCCGGCGATGCAGGCGATCCCGGCGCTCGCCCAGGTCGGCGTCCTGGCCTTCGGCGGCTGGCTGGCCGTGGACGGGAGCGTCACGCTCGGCACCTTCGTCGCCTTCTCCACCTACGTCGCCCAGATGACCGGTCCGGTGCGGATGCTGACCATGGTCATCACCGTCGGCCAGCAGGCCCGGGCCGGCGTCGAGCGCGTCCTGCAGCTGATCGACGAACGCCCGCTGGTCCAGGAGCGCCCGGACGCCCGCACCCTGGACCTCGCGCACGGCGAGATCCCGCACGGCACCGCTGTCGGAACCACATCCGGAACGGCCGCCGGAACCACTCCCGGTACCCCCACCGTCGGTGCGCTGACCCCCGACGTCGCCCTGGAGTTCGACCAGGTCGAGTTCCGCTACGACCCCGAGCACCCCTCCCCCGTCCTGCACGGCCTCAGCCTGAAGCTGGCCCCCGGCGAGACCCTCGCGCTGGTCGGCGCCTCCGGTTCCGGCAAGTCGACGGTGGCCCAGCTGGTGCCCCGTTTCTACGACCCGGCCGCCGGCACCGTCCGCCTGTACGGCCACGACCTGCGCGACCTCACCCTGGACTCGGTCCGCGCGACGGTCGGCATCGTCCCCGAGGAGAGCTTCCTCTTCTCCGAGTCGGTCCGCACCAACATCGCCTACGGCCGCCCGGACGCCACGGACGAGCAGGTGGTCGCCGCCGCCCGCGCCGCCCAGGCCGACGAGTTCGTCCGCGCGCTGCCGGACGGCTACGACACCAGGGTCGGCGAGCAGGGGCTGACCCTCTCGGGCGGCCAGCGCCAGCGCATCGCACTGGCCCGGGCGATCCTCACCGACCCCCGGATCCTGCTGCTGGACGACGCCACCTCCGCGGTGGACCCGCAGATCGAGGCGGAGATCCACGACGCGCTGCGCTCGGTGATGACCGGCCGCACCACGCTGCTGATCGCCCACCGCCGTTCGAGCCTCCAGCTCGCGGACCGGATCGCCGTGCTGGAACGCGGTCGGCTGCTGGACCTCGGAACGCACGAGGAGCTCGAGGCCCGATGTCCCCAGTACCGGGCCCTGATCACCGACCCCGGGGCCGGTCGCGACACCCGGCGGTCCACACCCGACTCCACTCCTGAGTCCACCCCCGAGTCCACCCTCGATCAGGCACCCGACGAAGCCCCGGGGCAGCCGGCAGGTCGGCCGGCCACCGGCGGCGCCCCCACCGGTGACACCCCCGGAACCGGGCCCCGGTCCACCCTCGAGAGCTCCGCCCCCGAGACCCCCGCCCCCGAGACGTCCGCCCGCCCCACCCCAGCCCTCCCCACCCCGGCCCTGGCCAAGGCCGCCCGCACCGCCGACCCCGACCTGCTGGAGAAGGTCGCCGCCCTCCCGCCCGCCTCCGACACCCCGGGCGTCCCCCGCGCCGAGGCCGAGGCCGGGGACCCCGACTTCACCCTGCGCCGCCTGCTGCGCCCCTTCCGTGTCCCGCTGCTCATCGCCCTGCTGCTGGTCGCCCTGGACGCGGCGGCCGGACTGGTGCTGCCGGTGCTGATCCGGCACGGCATCGACGAGGGCGTCCGCAAGGGCCTGATGTCCGGCGTCGCGGTGGCCGCGCTCGCCGCACTCGTCGTGGTCCTCCTGGACTGGGTGGTGCAGGGCGCCGAGAACCGGGTCAGCGGCCGCACCGGCGAGCGCGTCCTCTACACGCTCCGGCTCAAGATCTTCGCCCACCTCAACCGGCTGGGCCTGGACTACTACGAGCGCGAGCTGACCGGCCGGATCATGACCCGGATGACCACCGACCTGGACTCGCTGACCTCCTTCCTCCAGACCGGCATGGTCACCGCCGTGGTCAGCCTGCTGACCTTCGCCGGGATCTTCGCCGCCCTGGTGATCATCGATGCCGGCCTGGCCCTGGTGGTCTTCGCCGTCCTGCCGCTGCTGGTGATCGCCACCCTGGTGTTCCGCAAGAAGTCCAAGGACCAGTACGAGCGCTCCCGCGACCTGATCAGCACGGTCAACGCCGACCTCCAGGAGAACGTGGCCGGCATGCGGATCGTCCAGGCCTTCCGCCGTCTGGACACCAACACCGACCGCTTCGTGGCCCGTGGCATCGCCTACCGCGAGGCCCGGGTCCGGGCCCAGCTCTACATCTCGCTGTACTTCCCGTTCGTCCAGTTCCTCTCCAGCGTGGCCGCCGCGCTGGTGCTGATCGTCGGCGCGGCCCGGGTCGACGCGGGGACCCTGACGGTCGGTGCGCTGGTCGCGTACCTGCTCTACATCGACCTGTTCTTCGCGCCGGTCAACCAGCTGTCCCAGGTGTTCGACGGCTACCAGCAGGCCTCGGTGGGCCTCGGCCGGATCCGCGAGCTGCTGCGCACCCCGACCACCACCGCCGAGGCGGCCGACCCGGTCCCGGTGGCCAAGGGCCTGCGCGGCGAGATCTCCTTCGAGGGCGTCGGTTTCGCCTACAACGGCGGCGCGGACGGCGCCCCGACCGTGCTGAGCGGAGTGGACCTGCACATCCCGGCCGGGCAGACCGTGGCGCTGGTCGGCGAGACCGGCGCCGGCAAGTCGACGCTGGTGAAGCTGGTCGCCCGGTTCTACGACGCGACGGAGGGCACCGTCCGGGTGGACGGGGTCGACCTCACCCGCTACGACCTGGCGCAGTACCGGCACCGCCTGGGCGTGGTGCCGCAGGAGGCGTACCTGTTCGCGGGCACGGTTCGCGAGGCGATCGCCTACGGTCGGCCGGACGCCTCGGCGGCCGAGGTGGAGGCGGCGGCCCGGGCGGTCGGCGCCCACGACATGATCGTCCGGCTCTCGGGCGGCTACGACCACGAGGTGGCCGGTCGCGGGCGGAACCTCTCGGCGGGCCAGCGCCAGCTGATCGCGCTGGCCCGGGCCGAGCTGGTCGACCCGGACATCCTGCTGCTCGACGAGGCCACCGCGGCGCTCGACCTGGCCACCGAGGCGGCGGTCAACCAGGCCGCCGACCGGCTCAGTGGCGGCCGGACCACCCTGGTCATCGCCCACCGTCTGACCACCGCCGAGCGTGCGGACCGGGTGGTCGTGCTGGACCATGGCCGGGTGGTCGAGGACGGCACGCACACCGAACTGCTCGCCCGGGGCGGAACCTACTCCCGGCTCTGGCAGGCGTTCATCGCCGACGGCCACCCGGCGGTCGAGACCGTCGACGCCATGTAGGGCCGCTGCCCCGGTGCGGAACGGCCCCGGGGCAGCCGCCCCCAGGCCGCCCCGCACCGGGGCCGCGCCCTACCCGCACGTCGTCTGACGGGCCTTCATGCGAGGTCCGTCAGGCGGCGATCAGCGAGGCCAGCAGGCCCGAGGCATCGATCCCGCGCGGCAGTTCGCTCACCTGCCCGTCCCCGACCTCGACCACGCGCCAGCCGGAGCCGTCCGCCCGGCTGGCGAGGTCGGTGGTGACGAAGCGGCAGCCGAGTCTGCGGACCAGCGCCGGGACGTCGGTGAGATCGGGCTCGACGGCCCGGCGCGGGGCGTCCGGGTGCGGCCCGACCAGGACGGGCCGGCCGTCCAGCCACCAGACCCGGGCCTCCACGGCGCGCCCGCCGCTCTCCGGCGCGCCGCGGTCCGCGTGCTCCGGCCCGGTGGGGCCGACGGTGTCGGCCGTGCCGGCCACCCCGCGCCTCGCGGCCGCGTCACTCGTACCGGCCGGTCCCTCCGCCGAGACGCCCGCGCCCTCGAACTCCTCGTACCGTCGCAGCACCACGCCGCCCGCCAGGAACTCGCCCTGCAGCTCGACGAACCGCTCCACCACCCGGCCGACCGCCGTCAGGTCGGCCAACTCCGGTACGTAGCAGGCCTCGAGCCATTCGTGCTTGCGTGACTTCACGTAGTCCTTGACGATCGCCGGTCCGTGCCCGCCGAGCCGGGCCGCGGCCTCCGCCAGCTCCGCCGGCCCGGGCGGCACCGCCCCGTCGGACGGGATCCACGCACTGGCCGGCGTCGCACCCTCGAACACGCCGTACCAGCCGGGCAGTTCGTGGGCGGCCGCGTACCCGGGCGCGCTGGTCAGCAGGTTGCCGCCGCGGGCGGTGAGCGCGGCGGCGAAGTCGGCGTACCGGGCGGAGGGCAGCATCCAACCCCGGTACCAGAGCGGTCCGCTGTCCCGCGGCACCCGCCGGACGGCCTCGTCGGCCCGTCCGGCGAGCAGCCCGTCGTGGTCGACCAAGTGGTGCTCGCCGCCCAACTCCCGCAGCATCCTGGCCTCCCAGGCGAAGTGCGGGTCGGGCCGGCGCGGGTTGAGCGGATCGGCGGGGAAGATGATCGCTGGTTCGGGCATGGCCGTCAGGGTACGGCCGGCGGGCTGATCCCGCGCCCGCCACGACGGACCGGCCGGCCCGAGCACCCCGACCGGAGTGCCGAATCCCCTCGACGCCCCGGGCGGCCGCTGCGAGAGTGACCCGATGCGAAATCTGCTGCGATCCCGCAAACGCAGGCCGAGGCAGGCCGCCCGCACGGTGGTCCTGGACGGGAACGGCTCGGTCTTCCTGCTCCGTTCGGACAACGACGAGGTCGGCGTGCACTGGACCATGCCGGGCGGCGGACTGGAGCAGGGCGAGACGCCGTGGGAGGGCGCCCGGCGCGAGCTGTGGGAGGAGACGGGCTGGAGCGATCTCGAACCCGGCCCACTGCTCTGCACCTGGGAGCACGACTTCACCTGGCACGGCACCCCGGTCCGCCAGCACGAGCACATCTACCTCACCGGCGGACCGCACCGCGGCCCGGTCGGCGACGTCAGCGAGGTGCACGCCGTCGACCGGATCCTGGACTGGCGCTGGTGGACCCCGGCGGACCTCGCCGACGAGAACGCCGACGCGCTCTGGCCGCCCGCGCTGCCGGAACTGCTGGACGCTGTCCGTACGGGCTGGGTCGTGGACGGGCGACCGCCGGTGCCCGTCGACCTCGGGTACGTCCCGAACGCTCCGGCCACCCGTCAGGCCCGCTAGACCGCTGCCCCGCTGAACCGTTGGCCCGCTGAACCGCTGGGCCCACCGGTCCGCCGGCCGCTCCGCCGGACGGCGCCCGGCGGAGCGGTTACGCGCGCCCGCCGCGTCGGGTCCGCCCGGCCGGAGCGGGCTCCCACCCGTGCAGTTCCAGCTCCCGGTCGTGCAGCGCGGCGGGGTTCATCAGCACCGTCAGGCGAGCGCCGACCAGTTGCTCGGAGCCGAGGCCGGTCGCGGACAGCAACTGCTCGGTCGGCACCGAGACGGCGATGGCGGGCCGCCAGGAGGGCAGCACCACCAGACAGGTGCCGCGGCCGACCCGGATCGGCCGCGCCGTCACCCGCACCGGTGCGCGCTCCTCCGGTCGGCCGAGGGCCTCGGCCGGTCCGGGGCTGCCGCCGATCAGGATGCCGAGCGGAGGGTTGCTCCACGAGGTCCCGGCGGCAGGGCCGACGGCGGTGACGGCATCGACCGCAGCGAAGCCGAGGGCGTCCTGGCCGGCCCCGAACGGCGGCCCCTGCGCCGCTAGTTCCCGCGCACCGGCACGTTCGCCCGCTTGGCCGGCGGCGCCAGGCAGGCCCGCCCCGGTCGGGCCGGACGCGGCCGTCTCCCGTGCGGTCGCCCCCTGCCCGTTCTGGGCGGCCTGCGGATGCATCCGGCGCAGTCGCCGCGAGGGAGAGGGCCGTCGGTAGCCCAGGATCCGCGGCTCCTCGCGCACCGGGCGTGGCGCCGCCCCGGAGCGGCCGACCTCCGACGGTGCGGCGGCGGGCAGATGCCGGACGCATCCGCCCTCGGGCCCGCCCCGGTCCGGCCCGTCGAAGGTGTCGGGTGCCGTGGCGGCGATGCCCGCGGAGGCGTCGGGCGCGGCCGGGCCGCTCCCGGCCTGAGCGTTCCCGGCCTGAGTGCCGGCGTTGCCCTGCGGGTCGGCGTCCGCGCCGACGTCCGCACCGAGCAGGGCCCAGATCTCGGCGACCGGTCGGCGGCACGCGTCCGCCAGCTCGGCGGCGGAACGGCCCTGGGCGTGCGCGGCCCGCAGCCGGTCGGCGAACGCCGCCCGCAGCCGTGCCGTGGTCGGGTCGCCGCCGGTCGGACCGTCGTGGTCCTCCGGGCCGACCGCGCGCGGGACGGGCGGCGCCTCCGCGTCGTTCCGGCTGCGCGGCCGCGGCACCGTGTCGTGGCGCACCGTGTCCTGCCGAGCCGTGCCGCCCTGGCGCGGCGCACCCACCGCACCCACCGCACCCGCCGCACTCGCCGGGACGCCGGCCGCGGCCGCACCGGGCTCGGCGGCGGTCGCGATCGAGCACATCGGAACGGACGTGGCGGGCGGGCCGGTCTCGGCGGGTGGAGGCGACGACCCGGCGCTGTCCCCGGGCGGGCCGGGCAGGGACGGGTCGGTTGCGGTGGTGCGGAGCGAGGTCATCGGCTGGCCCTTCGGGGAACGGTTCCGACGATCCTCCCGCACGGCGCGATCAGCTCCAAGCGTCGAACCCGATGGTGTGCGCCATACCACCGTGGGATGGTCGCGGGGCCGCCCAGGGATCGTCCAAGACAGCGCAGGGCGAACACTGTTGCCACGCGACCGGCGTGGCGTCCCGTGCTGTTCGCCGCCCCCGACCCCGCCCCACCGGGTGTGATCAACTGGTGGGCGCGACAAATCCCTTGAGGTCGGCGAGCACCGCGTTGGCCGCCATGACTCCGAGTCCGAGGAACCAGGTCTCGTCCGAAACCGGCCTGGCCTGACCGGACTTGACCGCACCGAGCGTCTTCCAGAGCGCACCGCCCAGCACCGCGTCCTGGTTGGTCGAGCTGGGGCTGCCGTACACGCCGTAGAAGATCCAGTCGGCGTCGGCCTTGTCGATCTGCTCCGGGCTGATCTCCACCGCGAGCTCCTGGACCCGCTCGATCTCGGGCTGCGGCAGCGGCACGTCGGTGAGGATGGTGCCGATGAACGAGAGCTCGGCGTAGAGCCGGGTCCGGCCCGGCATGAAGCGCAGCGGGGTGATGGTGGGCCGCTTGTCGCCGAGCTTCGCGCCGATCGCGGCGGCGGACGCCTGGTACGCGTCGAGCTGGGCCCTGGCCTCGGCCTCCAGGCCGAACGCGCTCGCGTTGAGCAGGAAGTTCTGCTTCCAGGGGTAGCCGGGGCGCAGCGAGAAGACGGTCGGCGCGATCTTGGACAGCTGCGCGTACTGGTCCTGGGCGCGCAGCTGGCTGCCGAGGATCAGGTCCGGCTTGAGCGCGGCGATGGCCTCCAGGTTGAGGCTGTTGATGGTGCCGACGGCAGCGGGGCTGCCGGCCTTGTCCCTGAGGTAGGACGGCAGGGACTTCGACCCGTCGGTGTGGACGACGCCGACCGGCTGGATGCCGAGGGCGACGACGTTGTCGAGCTCGCCGGTGTCCAGCACCACGACCCGGGTGGGCCTGGCCGGGATGGCGGTCTCGCCCATCGCGTGCCTGAGGGTGCGCGGGTAGACGCCGGGGGCGGCGTCGGTGCCGAAGCCCTTCATCTTCTCGATCACGGTGGCGTAGTCGTCACCGCCCTGCTTGACCGACTTCTGGTTCGGGGAGGAGCCGCCGCCGGCCGGGGTCGAGCCGCCGCTGCCCCCCGACCCGCCCGATCCACCGGATCCGCCCGAGCTGCCGCAGGCGGTGAGCAGCCCGCCGAGGCCGAGGACCGCTCCTCCGGCGAATGCCGCGGTGAGGAACCTGCGGCGGCCGGCGGTGCGGGGGGCGGTGCGGGCGACGAGGGCCAGGTCGTCGGGGGTGGGGGGCACGCGGCGCTCCATTCACGATCGAAATTAGGTTAGGCAAACCTATCCGACTTGGGGTGACAGGGTCGCGGGCTGCTCGTGCCAGGGGGGCAAACCATGCCGAACCTTGGCAAAAGGGAGAAAATTCCTTGGGTCAACTCCTTTGAAACAAAGGTACATGGGTTAACAAGCCGTAAATACATCAGCTGGAGCGGCCTGTACGGGAACGAATCGAAGCAAGTGGTTTAGATCACCAAGGGTTGGTCTACTCAACCTTCCACGGCCGCATCTAGGGTGCGCTGGTGTTTGATCAGCAGCTCTCAGAGCACACGAGCAGCGGCCGGGCAATGGCGCCCGGCGCTCCGCAGGGTGCCCCGGTCAGTGGCACCAGTGGTGGAGTCCCCGCGGGTCAGGGGACGGCTGGGGGAGCGGGGGACAAGGGTCTACGGGGTGGTTCCGTCGGCCTGCTGAGCAGCGTGGTGCTGGGCGTCTCGACGGTCGCCCCGGTCTACTGCCTGACCGCCACGCTCGGCCCGACCGTCACCGCGGTCGGCGTCCAGATGCCCGCGGTGTTCCTCGCGGGCTTCCTGCCGATGCTGCTCGTCGCGTTCGCGTACAAGGAGCTGAACAAGGACTTCCCGGACTGCGGAACGTCCTTCACCTGGGGTGTGCGGGCCTTCGGCCCCCGGGTCGGTTGGATGGCCGGCTGGGGCCTGACGGTGGCGACCATCATCGTGCTCTCCAACCTGGCCGGGGTCGCGACCGACTTCCTGTACCTGATGCTCGGGGAGATGACCGGCAGCAGCTGGGTCACCGAACTCGACCAGAACAAGGCCGTCCACCTGCTCACCGTGGTCCTGCTGATCGCCGGCGCCACCGCGATGAGCTACCGGGGGATGACCGCCACCAAGTGGTTCCAGTACAGCCTGGTCGGCCTCCAGCTGGCCGTGCTGCTGCTCTTCTCCGCCATCGCCATCGGCAAGGCCGCCTCCGGCGACCTGCCCGACTCGATCGGCTTCTCCTTCTCCTGGCTCAACCCGCTCGAGGTCAGCTCGTTCAGCGCGTTCACCGCCGGACTGTCGCTGTCGATCTTCATGTACTGGGGCTGGGACACCTGCCTGACCATGAACGAGGAGACCCAGGGCAGCGCCAAGACCCCGGGTCGCGCCGCGATGATCTCCATGGTCACCCTGGTCGGCTCGTACCTGCTGGTCGCGATCGCCTCCCAGATGTTCGCGGGCGTCGGCAGCACCGGCAACGGCCTCGGCAACCCGGCCACCGCTGACAACGTGTTCGCCGCGCTGGCCCGTCCGGTGCTCGGCTCGCCGTGGAGCATCCTGCTCTTCCTGGCCGTCGTCGCCAGCGCCGCCGCCAGCCTGCAGACCACCTTCATCCCCGTGGCCCGCACCCTGCTCGCGATGAGCGCCTACCGCGCCGTGCCGCCGCGCTTCGGCGCCGTCCACCCGCGCTTCCGCACCCCGGGCTACGCCACCGTCGCGGCGGGAATCGCCACCGCGGTCTTCTACGTGGGCATGAGCCTGATCAGCGAGAACGTCGTCCAGGACACCATCCTGGCGCTCGGTCTGATGATCTGCTTCTACTACGCGCTGACCGCCTTCGCCTGCGTCTGGTACTTCCGCCGCTCGCTGCGCACCGGCGTCCGCGACCTGCTGCTCAAGGGCGCCGCCCCGCTCCTCGGCGGGGTGCTGCTCACCGCGGTCTTCCTGCAGACCCTCACCGACGCCTGGGACCCGGACTACGGCAGCGGTTCGGTCTTCGGCATCGGCTCGGTCTTCGTGATCGGCGTCGGCATCCTGCTGCTCGGCGCCGGCCTGATGACCTGGTACGGCTTCATCCGGCCGGAGTTCTTCCGCGGCGAGACGCTGACCAAGGACACCCAGGCACTGGTCGTGGAGGACTGACACCAGTACTGTTGAGCGCATGAAGCGTTTCACGGGCCTGTGCTGGTGGCCGTCCTAGGACGGCCACCACACTCGCCTGAGCAGGGCCGTCCGGGATGGACGGCCCTGCTGCGTTCTCCGCGCCCCCGCGCTCCCCGCAGAACCGGCCCCTCGCCCCGGACGGCAGACCACCACCGCCGCACCGAGGAGAGACCTTGACCCCCACGCCCGCGTCCGCCGCCGCCGTCGCGCCCACCGCCGTTGGCGTCGCCACGACCGTTCCGTCCGGCACGACCGGCACGACCGGCACGGCCGTCCCGTCCGTTCCGTCCGTTCCGTACGACGACGACCCGAGCGCACACCGCGTCCTCACCGGGGACCGCCCCACCGGACCGCTCCACCTCGGCCACTACTTCGGCACCCTGCGCAACCGCGTCCGGCTCCAGGACCAGGGCGTCGAGATGTTCGTGGTGGTCGCCGACTATCAGGTCATCACCGATCGCGACCTCGCCGACCGGCTCGCCGAGCACACCGAGAACCTCGTCCTCGACTACCTCGCCGCCGGCCTCGACCCCGAGCGGGCGACGATCTTCCCGCACAGCGCCGTCCCCGCCCTCAACCAACTGCTGCTCCCCTTCCTCAGCCTGGTCAGCGTCGCCGAACTGCGCCGTAACCCCACCGTCAAGGACGAGATCACCCACTCCCGGCAGTCCGCCGTCAGCGGGCTGATGTTCACCTATCCCGTCCACCAGGCCGCCGACATCCTCTTCTGCAAGGCCGACCTGGTCCCGGTCGGCCAGGACCAGCTGCCCCACCTCGAAGTCGCCCGCACCGTCGCCCGCCGCTTCAACGAGCGCTACCCGCACGCCGACGGCAGCGCCGTCTTCCCCCGCCCCCAGGCCCTGCTCTCCGACGCCCCGATGCTGCTCGGCACCGACGGCGGCAAGATGAGCAAGAGCCGGGGCAACGCGGTCGCCCTCGGCGCCACCGAGGACGAGACCGCCCGGATCATCCGCGGCGCCCGGACCGACGCCGACCGCCGGATCGGCTACGACCCGGTCAACCGGCCCGAGGTCTCCAGCCTCGTCCTGCTCGCCGCCCTCTGCCAGGACCGCACCCCCGAAGCTGTCGCCGAGGAGATCGGCGACGGCGGAGCCGCGGTGCTCAAGCGCACCGTCACGGAGTCCGTCAACGAGTTCCTCCGCCCGATGCGCGCCCGCCGCGCCGCACTCGCCGCCGACCGGGGCCACCTGCGGCAGGTCCTGCGCGACGGCGCCGAGCGGGCCAACGCCGTCGCCGACGCCACCCTCGCCGAGGTCCGGGAGGTGATGGGGGCGGCGATCTGAAGAGCGCTCACTGCCGGGCACCGGCCGGGCGGGGGACATCGGCCGGTTGACACGGGGCATATCGTCACCGGGCGGTCGCGGCCACGACGCGACCGCCCGCACCCCGATCCCGCGCCCGAAAGGTGGCCCGGCCCATGGACCAGCACCCGACCACACCCGGCCAGGGGCTGACCCGCCCGCCGCACCTGCGCCCCGGCGACCACATCGCCGTCGTCGCCCCCAGCGGCCCCATCGACGCCGAACGCCTCGCCGCCGGCTGCGCGATCCTCCGCTCCTGGGGGTTGCGCGTCACCGTCGCCCCACACGTCCTCGACACCCACCCCACCCTCCGCTACCTCGCCGGCGCCGACGCCGACCGCGCCGCCGACCTCCAGGCCGCCTGGCTCGACCCCACCGTCGACGCCGTCATCTGCGCCCGCGGCGGGTACGGCGTACACCGACTGGTCGACCTGCTCGACTGGACCGCGATGCGCGCCGCCGCGCCCAAGCCCTTCATCGGCTTCAGCGACGTCAGCTCCCTGCACGAGGCCTTCGCCCAGCGCCTCGGCCTCGCCACCCTGTACGGCCCGCTGGCCGCCGGGGCCTCCTTCGTCGCCGACGGCCCGACCACCGAGCACCTGCGCCGCACCCTCTTCGACCCGGCCGCCGTCACCGTCCTCACCTCACCCACCGCCGCCCCGCTCGTCCCCGGCCGGGCCCGCGGTGTCACGGCCGGCGGCTGCCTCCACGTCCTCACCGCCGAGCGCGGCACACCCGCCGCGCGGCCCTCCTACGAGGGCGGCATCCTGCTGCTCGAAGACGTGAACGAGCACCCCTACCAGCTCGACCGGCTGCTCACCCAGCTCCTGCGCTCCGGCGCGCTCGACGGCGTGGCCGGCGTGGCCCTGGGCTCCTGGGAGGGTTGCGGACAGCCCGAGCGGGTCCGGGACGTGATGCTCGACCGGCTCGGCGGGCTCGGCGTTCCCGTGCTCTGGGAACTGGGCTTCGGCCACTGCCCCTCCACCCTCACCGTCCCGCTCGGCGTTCCCGCCCTGCTCGACGCCGACGCCGGCACCCTGACACTGGACCAGCCCGCCCTCGCCGGCCGCTGAGCTCGCGACCCGACCCGACCCGACTCGACTCGGTGAGTCCGGCCCGTCCGGGGTCACCGAGCAAGGGGCACGCTGAAAGAGGTGCGCCCTGAGTAAGGTGCCGCCATGAACGAGGACCGCCTCACCGCCCTTGCCCTCGGCTTCCTGCGCGGCCCGGGCAGCAACGCCCGCACGATCCTCGGACTTGCCGGACCGCCCGGCGCCGGCAAGTCCACCCTGGCCCGCCGTCTGGTCGCCGAGGTCGAGCGCGCCGAAGGCCCCGGCAGCGCCGCCTACGTCCCGCTCGACGGCTTCCACCTCTCCGGCGCCCAGCTCGACCGCCTCGGCCTGACCCACCGCAAGGGGGCCCCGGCCACCTTCGACGCCCACGGTTACGTCGCCCTGCTGCGCCGCATCGCCGGCGACCGCTTCCAGGACATCTACGTCCCGGACTTCGACCGCACTCTGGACGAACCGGTCGCCGCCCGCCACGTGGTCCGCCCGCACACCCGACTCGTCATCACCGAAGGCAACTACCTCGCCTCCGCAGACACCCCCTGGCCCGACGCCCGTCGACTGCTCCACGAGCTCTGGTACGTGCACACCGACGACGAGGAACGTGAGGAGCGCCTGCTCCGGCGGCACCGCGACGGCGGACGCGACGAAGCCGCCGCCCGCCACTGGGTCACCGGCAACGACCATCCGAACGGCGAGTACGTGAAGCCCGGCCGGGCGCTCTGCACCCGGACTGTCTCCGGGACGGGTTTGCCTTCGGTCTCGGACAGGGGTAGTGTTTTCTAGTCGCTCGGCAGGGAGCACCGGACACGCATCAGCGCGGACGGTCCCGGGGCGGCCAATCCTCTGAAACACCACTTCCCAGGTTCGGGCTGGGTCGCGTCGGCATTTCCTCGTCGCGGCTGAGCGCTTATTTGGCGTGCTCGTTTTATCGGGTTGCGGTCGGATTCGCTTTTCGGAGCGGAGATCGGCTAGAGTTTG